>NZ_JADPJR010000097.1:0-201705 GCF_023073535.1 Bradyrhizobium sp. 179
GTGCTCATAGACCAGCCAGGCGAGCATCTCGGCCGAGCCATAGCCGCTGTCACCGAGCAGCCGGCTCGGATAGAGATCAAACCGCTCCAGCGAGCGCTCAATCATGCGCTTGGCGGCCAATACCTCCGCCTGCCGGATTGCCGTCGTTGCCTCAACATCGACGATGATCGCGTTCTCGATGTCGACCAGATAGTTCGTCGAATAGGCGAAAAACGCTTGGCCGCCGTGCGCGCCGGTCCAGCGCGCCGCCGGGTCGGAGGGCGATACGAACTTCGGGGTAACCTCGGTCGCAGCTCCGAAAGCGGCATCATCAAGGACAGCCAGATACTCATCGATTGCTCGGCTGGCAGCCTCCGGCGGAAGTCCCTTATCGCCTTCGATCCCCTTCTGCCGATTGGCATCGGCCTTGATTAGGCTCGCATCGACTGCAAATCCCTCACCGCCGACCACTCGTTCCTCGATGCAGCGCCGCAGCACGCTCTCGAACACGCGAGGGAAGAGGTCGCTCTGCCGGAAGCGGCCATGCCTGTTCTTGGAGAATGTCAAATGATCGGGCACCACCCCGTCCAGACCGAGCCGGCAAAACCACCGGTAGGCCAAATTGAGGTGAACCTCATCGCACAGGCGCCGTTCCGATCGGATGCCGAAGCAGTAACCGATCAGGAGCATCCGGATCATCAGTTCAGGATCGATCGAAGGTCGGCCGATGCTGCTGTAGAAAGGCGCCAGGTCCCGCCGGACCTGTTCAAGATCGACAAACCTGTCAATCAACCGCAGCAAGTGATCAGTCGGGATATGTCTTTCGAGCGAGAACTCATAGAACAACGCGGCCTGCCCCATCATGATCTTCAGTCCTGCCAATTAGACAGACTGAATCACTACTATCCTTGAGTCGCAACTACCGCCTTTAACAACAAAATCGGCCAGTAGCAGACTTGGCGGCGCTTTCATGACCGACCGACACGGCGAGCTGGCTAGCTCGCGCCTCTCTTTCCAAAAGCAAGTGAACTCGTATTCATCCGAAATGACAACGGCCTTTGTTGTCGAGCGGCTTTATCGTAGGGTTTGCCGAGATCGTATTCAACAGCTGCAAAGTTGCAGTGTGAATTCCCGATGAGCCGGTTGCGGAATGTCCTGCGCCTGCCCAGGACGCTTCGAATCACAAGGGAGGTTCGTGTGCTCGGAACCACGGAAGCAACCCAGAGGACGCACGGGGCAACGTTCGCAGCAATTGCTGTAGTTCTCACCGTGGCTGGCTGGCTCCGCTTTCACAGTCTTGGAAGCGAAAGTTTGTGGTTAGACGAAGTAGTATCATGGACGCAAGCCAAGGACGGGCTTGCCGCGTTGATACAACGCACCTCTCAGGATAATTATCCCCCTCTCAACAACCTGGCGCTTTTCGTCGCGATTAAGCTTCTGGGTACTGACGAATGGAGTATCCGCTTTCCATCGGCGATCTTCGGCCTCGCAAACATAGGTGTCCTGTATTGGTTAGGCACAATGACGCTCGGCCGAAAAGCGGCGCTAGTAGGTGCGGCTATGTTAGCCCTTTCACCGTTCAGTATAATTTATTCCCAGGAAGCAAGGATGTATTCGTTATTGGCCCTTGCCGCGACCCTTTATGCAGCTACTTGCTTTTACTATCTGCGGGCACCGTCCATGCTGCGGGGTGCCTGGATATCGCTTTCAGGACTGTCTCTGGTTTACTCGCACCCTTACGGACTACTCGACTGGGTTGTGATCGCATTGGCTTTCGCCGCGCTTTTTCTGCTGCCCATTTGGTTCTCGCGGAGGACCATCCTGGTCTGGGTGGCATCGAACACTATAGTCGCCATCGGGTTTATGCCCTGGGCATTGATACTCGCTGGGCATGCTCGGACAATTGATGCTGGCGGATTCTGGATACCGCCACTTACCACTGCTTTTTTGAGCAAAGAGCTAGGAGCCCTTGCGGGAGGAAGATTGTTTTTTGGCATCACACTGATCGGTGCAGTTGTCGGCGTGGTGGGGGCACGGCGCCGAGATTTGGCCTTCCTATGCGCCTGGGTCGTCGTCCCACTGGTAGTCGGAATTGTCGTTTCGATCCTATGGCAACCCATGTTCCTAGCACGGTACGTAATAGGCTCTCATCCGCCTCTGCTACTACTGTCCGGGTTCGGCTGGACAAAGTATGCCAAGGATTGGCGAAGTGGGATCTTTTCAATTGTGTGTGTCGCCGCCATTGCTTTGGCAAGCCTGCCCTTCTTGCGCCGACCTGTGTACGCCTACCCGAAAGACGATTGGCGCAGTGTGGCATCATTCTTGGACACGCGGATGCAACCAACGGATTGTGTGCTTGTCGTTCCAGCCTACGGAGCGATCCCGCTCCGTTACTACAAGAGGCCTCTATCCTGCGAATTGGGTGCTAAGAAGATCGGTGATCTGCCAGTTACAATGCCGGCTTCCGCTCTGTTTGGCGTATTTGGCCTTCATGATGAGCAACCCACCGAGCTGTCCCGGGTGGTTGACTTCACCGACGAACTGCGACGGCGTGGCTGGCACGAACTTTACCGAACCGATTTTCAAGGCATTCGAGTAGTTTCGTATGCGCGGTGACCCGGTGGTACCCTCTTCCCGGCCGAAGCACTTTGAGTATGAGTCGCCTATGCTCGTGACAATCTCAATCAGAAATTCCATAAACAGCTCAGGTTCCGCTCAGGATCGATTCTGTTGAAAAAGGCCGGCAGTATTTAGTTGTAATAGCTCCGCCGCGACATGGCCCGAACTGCTCAACCGCCTCTATGCGAGCCTCGGCCTGGGCATCGGGATCAGCTTGGCCATGTTTCGAAGGTTTTGGGCGGTGGCTGCGAGGATGAACTCGTCACGCGCGCCGTTTGGACCTCGTAAACGCAAACAGTCGAGCTTGAGAATGCGCTTGAGTTGCGCGAACAACATCTCGATTTTCTTGCGGAGCCGGCGCGAGGTGCCTCCCTCCCACGATGTCGCGATCTGGCGCGCCATGTCGCGAGCGCCCTCTAGATCGAGCGCGCTACTCTCCGTGAAGCCTGCCTGGGGCAACATCGAGCCTTCAATGCGCATCGATCACAATCGCGCTTGCTGGCGCAACCTGCAGGCGGCGCATGGCCCCCTCCTTGAGGGAGCCAAATGCTATGCCTGATTTTCCCGGCCGTCCCCGTTGTCCGTATTTGCACGGAGGCTGAAATCGTTGGGATGGCTAACGTGAAGCGCGCCGATTTGGTCTGCTGCCCTCGCGAAAGGTCGTGATTGAACTCGTCAAAAGAGTGCCGATTCTTCGGATATGATTCACGACGCCTCATCCAACTCGCGCAATCGCCGCATCTGCTTTTCAAGGCTCGGGGGCAACTCGGGTTTTTCTTGCAGCAATGCTCGCAGTCGCTCACCAATCTCGCGAACGATTGCGAAGCTGTGTGACCGGTCGATGTCGATGTTGCGCATGGCTTGGTCCCGCGAGCCAGGTCAAAGCGATCATTACGGACCCTGCCCATGCCTCATTCTCAAAAGGAAGAGGCCGAGACCGCCGCCTTTGGCTATCTACGCGGGTCTTGAAACAGCGGGTCCAGTGACCTTTGGCTATCCCGCGACGTGCGCCGTCTGATCGGTACGGCGAGCGGCGGTCTCAAATGTTAATGCGGGGACCGAGATGTCGTTCCCGGGACCCGGCTTCCATTCTCAAGCGGCGGATGGGATGCTTTGCGGATAGGCGTTCACTTCGATTTCGACCATGTCCTTCGATCGACGTCGAAGCCGGTAAAATGTAAATTCTTGATCCAGCATTGGGCAGTGGAAGCTAACGATCGCCGTATCCGGCAATCGGCACAGTTCATCGATGAGGTCGCCGACGGTCATGACCGGGGGATCCGCGCCTGTCCGACCTTACTCATGGCGGTACTCCTCCTTTCCCTAACCACAGCCTCAATGGTTCAGTTCCAAGCTGTGCGACGGTGGTGTGAAGGTGCTCGGCCTCAATGCTCGTTTTCGTGACCCAGGAGTCTCCGCGTCATTGGTTTGACGAAATGGGTCTTGGCCGCACGCCGGTCCGGCCTCTGCGGTAGTCGTGACTCCGGATCGATGTTTGAGCGGCTATCTCTCGGGCGCCTTCAAAGGACTTTCAAACCAGCCCCGAACAGCCGGATTTTTCATGGGATCAACTTCGTCGCAGCTGTTGCAGCGATGCCCAGCTTTCCCCGACGTTGAGGGAATAGCCTGCATCGGCTTGCCGCAGATAGGGGAGGCCCTTTGTCTTCGGTGCCCGAATGGCATTGTGTCCTTAGCCCGACAGCAATGGCACAGTAGTTCGAAAATGGTCAAGCGCGCTAACTTAGATCGGGGTTGAAGCAACGTACCAATACGGCATGAACAGCGCCCAAGTACGCGGGTAAGAATGTGATGCTGGTCAGACGCTCGGGGCTCGCCGAGCCCATGCCTATTCGCAGCGGTCGCCGGAATGAGTTCTGGTGTCGCCGACACCCCCTTTCGACGCCGTACTGGAACCGAAGGCCCACAATCCGGCGTGGGCAGAGCAGATGACCCGCAGTGTCCACACGGCGCAGGCTTAGTACCCGGATGCGAAGCGCTGATGTCCCTCTGGCTCGGAATGGAAGTGGCGCAGGCAAATTTGCTGCACTGCGAGGGCTTCCGGCTCGCGGGCTCGAGCGGTTAGGATACTTTGACTGGGCACAGAGGAAGACAATGACGCGGCGTCCAAGCGCGGGCTGCAAACCGGGTAAGGAGGCGCGCGACAAGGCGGCGACTCCCCAAGCGAAGCCAAGTGGTCGTTCGGCAACGATTGCTCAACAAAGGCGCTTAAAACGCGAGCGCGATGAAGCGCTGGAGCGGGAGAAAGCCACCGCCGAAGTGCTGCGGGTCATCAATTCATCGGCCGGCGATTTGGAGCCGGTATTCAATGCGATGGTCGAAAATGCGCTCCGGCTTTGTCAAGCCGAGTTCGGCAATTTGTTTCTCTACGATGGCAAGGAGTTCGCCACGGCCGCGCTGCATGGCGCGCCGCCGGCCTATGCTGAGGCGCGACGTCAAGGCGGAGTGGTCCTTCACCCCCATCCGGATGTTCCCTTAAACCGCGTCATCCGCACGAAAGAGGTTATTCATACTCCGGACGTCAGAAACGAACAAAGCTACATCGATCGCGATCCACGATTCTCCGAGCTAGTCGACATCGCCGGAGCGCGTACCCTTTTACTCGTACCAATGCTCAAGGATGACAAACTGATCGGTGCCTTCGCCATCTACCGCCGGGAGGTCCGGCCTTTCGGAAGCAAACAGATCGAACTGGTCCGGAATTTCTCCGCGCAAGCTGTCATTGCGATCGAGAACGCAAGGCTGCTGAAGGAATTGCACCAGCGCACGAATGATCTCAGCGAAGCCCTGCGGTACCAGACAGGCAGCGCCAACATACTCCGCGTGATCGCCTCCTCCCCCACCGATTTCGAGCCGGTCCTCAGCGCGATCGTTCAAAGTGCCTGCGAGTTCTGTGAAGCCTATGATGCCGTCGTAGTGTTGAGGGACGGCGACGAACTGCGCCTGGGCGCCCATCATGGTCCGATTCCGATGAGCCAGCAGTGCTGGTCCAACGACCGGGCGTCGATCTCGGGCCGTGCCATGGCCGATAGGCAACCGGTGCACGTCCACGACGTGCTTTCCGACGAAGGCACGGAATTTGCGATCGCTCGCGAAATGTCGCGGGTCGACGGCTGCCACACTCTCCTGGGTGCGCCGTTGCTACGTGATGGCGAAAGCATCGGCGCGATCGTGCTTCGTCGGGCGGAGGTCAATTCATTCAGTGAGAAGCAGATCGCCTTGCTGCAAACCTTCGCCGATCAGGCGGTGATCGCCATCGGCAATGTCCGCCTATTCGAGGAGGTGCAGGCGCGGACGCACGAGTTGACTGAATCGCTCGAGCAGCAGACCGCGACATCGGAAGTGCTGAGCGTCATCAGCCGATCGGCCGGCGATCTCGCGCCGGTGTTCGACGCGATGCTGAGCAAGGCTATGCAGCTCTGCAGCGCCAGCTTCGGCGTGCTCAACACCTACGATGGCGAGCAATTCCATACAGCGGCAACTTATGGCTTGCCCGCCGCTTACGATGAGTTCCGGCGCAAGCAACCCCTCAACTATGGTCCTGCCACCGCGCCCGCGCGCCTCTTGAAAGGTGAAGCGTTCATCGAAATCGCCGACCTGCTCGAGTCGGACGCCTATCGCAGCGGAGAGTCCAACCGTCGAGCGCTGGTCGACCTCGGCGGCGCACGCTGCCTACTAGCGGTGCCATTAGTCAAGGACGAGCGAGTGGTCGGCAACGTCATGATCTTCCGGCAGGAGAACCGGCGTTTTTCGAAAAAGCAGATCGCGCTACTGCAGCAATTTGCTGCCCAGGCGGTCATCGCCATCGAGAACACTAGGTTGCTCAGGGAATTGCGCGAGCGCACCGAGGATTTGAGCGAGTCGCTGCAACAGCAGACGGCGACCGCCGATGTGCTCAAAGTGATCAGTCGCTCGGCGTTCGACTTGCAGGCCGTGCTCAATACGCTGGTGGAATCGGCGGCACGACTATGCGAAGCCGATATGGCGGCGATCACCCGCAAGGCTGGCGATCTTTATTTCCGAGCGGGTTCGTACGGCTTTCCAGCCAAATTCGCCGAATATGTGAGAGACCTCCCGGTCGAACCCGACAAGCGCACGATCACGGGCCGGACTTTGCTCGGCGACAAGGTGGTCCACGTTACTGATGTGCTCGAAGACCCTGACTACTTCTTTGAAGGCCAGGAATTGAGCGGCAATCCGCGCAGCTTTCTCGGCGTACCGTTGCTGCGCGAAGGCAGCCCGGTCGGGGCCATTGTCCTCGCCCGTCGCGACGTCCGACCGTTCAGCGAAAAGCAGATCGAACTCGTTGCGAGCTTCGCCGACCAAGCAGTCATCGCGATCGAGAATGTACGCCTGTTCGACGAAGTGCAGTCCCGCACCCAAGAACTTGCCGCCTCACTCGACGACCTCCGCGCCGCGCAGGACCGGCTGATCCAGACCGAAAAGCTCGCCTCACTCGGCCAGCTCACGGCCGGCATCGCGCACGAGATCAAGAACCCGCTCAATTTCGTTAACAATTTCGCTGCACTCTCATCGGAACTGACGGGCGAGCTCAATGACATTCTGAAGTCCGCCAGTCTCACCAGAAATATCCGCGACGAAGTCGATGAACTGACGGGCCTCTTGAAGGACAATCTGCAGAAGGTGGTTCAGCACGGCAGGCGCGCAGATTCCATCGTCAAGAACATGCTACTGCATTCGCGCGAAGGCAGCGGCGACCACCGGCCGACCGACGTGAACACCCTGGTCGAAGAGAGCCTCAACCTCGCTTATCACGGTACCCGCGCCGAGAAGCCACAGTTCAACGTCACGCTGAAATGCGAGCTCGATCCCGCGGTCGGCATGGTCGAAGCATTTCCACAAGAGATCTCGCGCGTCCTCCTGAATGTGCTCAACAACGGCTTTTACGCGTTGACCAGGCGACAGGCAGAAGCAGGCGGCGAGGCCTTTGAGCCGGTTCTCACCGCTGCCACTAGGAATCTCGGGAAGACGATCGAAATCCGAATCCGAGACAACGGTACCGGCATCCCACCTGAGGTCCTAGAAAAGATCTTCAATCCTTTCTTCACCACTAAACCGACCGGGGAAGGAACAGGACTCGGCCTCTCGATGGCTCATGACATCATTGTAAAACAGCACGGCGGCAGGATTGACGTTCAGACCAAGCTCGGCGAGTTCACCGAGTTCGTCATTAACCTGCCGCGCGCCAAGGGCACGCCCTCCTAAGCCGAAGCGCGGAATGACTGCTTATGGGCCTATAGTCTACCGCGGCTACTGCTCTGGCAGCGCGCCCGATCGCGCCTTCGGCATTTCGGCTGCCGGACATGGCGACGGGACCGCAGGATGGCCGGATGGCGGCGAGTTCGACGTGATCCTGGTTTCGTCCGCCGGCGCGCAGACGCCCGCGGCTCTAAAGACCCAACTAGCTCCATCGGGACGACTTCTCGGCCAGCTGCCGTAGCGCCGCGCCGGGCGGTCCCGGTCGAAGGCGCCGTCTGACCGATTCCCGGGGGGAGGCCGCGACGAGGACGCCGTCGGCGCGGATGGCCAGTCCTTCAGCGGCATCAACGCGAGTTTGAACGAGCTAGGGCATCTTGCCGGTGAGCGGGTCCCGCTGCGCTCGACCGGCCGAGTGGCTCCGGCGCGAGACGTGGCGGCTCGGCTCCGGCTCGCCGCGCCGTACGGACCGATGGGCGGCCGACAGCAGCGTCAGCAGAAGCGCGCGATTGGATGGTACCTCGCGGCCCGCCTCCTGCTCTCAGCCCCCTGCATGACCACCTCGCCGTCAGTCGTGCACACGTACCATTTCCAGATGCGGCCACGCTTCTTGAGATGGGTCTCGAAAATGGGCAGCTGGTCGGGCATTGCCACCGTAGGATCGGCCAAAGGGACTTCCATTTGTGCTCTGTCTTCCCTCCGCGTGGCAGGTTCAAGCGCGGGAGGATCAAACCGATTGAAAGCCCAATCGATTAAAGCTACCTTCACACGCGTCGGAGCCGACGTGCCTCGCGTAGGCACTGCGAGTGAGCGGCAGCATCGAAGCCGCCCCAGCCCCGCCTTCAGCTACCAATAACCAGACCTCGTGCGGGAGCGCGTTGCTCCGCGTGGGGCAAGCCGAGATGTGCTCACGTCGCCCGTCCCTAGCAGGCTCGCTCTCTTCATCGACGGCGCCAACCTGCATGCCACTTCGAAGACCCTGGGCTTCGACATCGACTACAAGCGGCTGCTGATCGAATTCCAGAGCCGCGGGCCGCTCGTTCGGGCGTTCTACTACACCGCAATCATCGAGGATCAGGAGTTCTCCTCGCTCCGGCCTCTGGTCGACTGGCTGGACTACAATGGAGTCCGCGGAGAGATGCTCAATTCCGACAAATGAATTCTGGACGGCGCCGGTGCGGATGAGCTCGTCCAATTTAACCTGGATCGCCGCGCTGTCCCGGTTTTGCGAATTCTGGATCAGAAAGACCATCAGAAACGTGACGATGGTCGTGCCAGTGTTGATGACGAGTTGCCAGGTGTCAGAGACACTTGAACAGAGGTCCGGCGAACGCCCAAATGACGATCACCAAGCAAGCCAATAAAAACGTGGATGCGCGGCCGGCTGCCTGCGAGGCTTTGTTGGCAATGGACGCGAAGAATCGCGGGGTCGTCTCGCGGTGATGCTCATTTTGTTGCATATTGTTCTCCGTTCGTGTCTTCCTTGGGCCGGGTCGAGTTTGGCATACTTCCCACGGCACAAGTCCGGTCAGGGAGCCATGACTAAGTTCCCGTGATTCTTTGCTGTTGAGAGTAGGCTCGCCAGGTTCCAACAAAGATCGTGTGACAGCACCGCGTTCGGACGATCAGGGACGGGGCATCGCTGCCGCCACCCATCGCTCGGGTCCCGATGCTCGGCCGACGGTCACAGCCCCAAGCTTGGTGACTACGTCCGAGCATATGCGCTGCCCCGGCAACGCTTGAGCCTGGAGATCTGAGCGGGTGGTAGGGCTCAGGAGTTGCAGGTATCCGAGACAAGCAGTGCGCTGATCGGACTCTTTAAAGTTTACGCCCTGAAAGGCAGTTCAGCGGTTCTGGTTTCGCATCCACACCGGACATTGCGCGGATACGTGTGTCATCTCCTCGTTCCGACGGGCAAACATCGACGCTGTTGCTGAGCCCCGGCGCTTGGATCAACGGACGTCTCGCTGCGGGTTAGCTTCCGGATATGGTGGACCGAAGTCACTCTCTTCTTCTCTGCTCTTCTCTGCGCTCTTCGATTTTCTGGTCTAATTTGCGGTTGAGGTCACGGATTCTGTCCGCTCGCGTCACCTGCTCCGACTTCTCTCGCCGCGATGCGATCGTTCCCATGCTGAACTCTCCTGCTCGGGGGCCTCTGACGGTGGGCTTCTCACGAACAGCGCCAGCACCAACGCGACTTCTTCCTTCGAACCGACCTGGATCATGATTGTCTCCTTTTCGCAGGGTTGGTCAGAGGCGACGGCTGTGGAGTTCAGGACAATCGGGTTTGAGCATTGTTTCAGGCGCGTTTCGTCGGGGGCGCCGCCTGGCCACGCGACTTGTGTGCACAATTGAACACCGCAATGCGCGAAGCCGCCGGGCGCCGTCTGCACCCGGCATAGACTAATGCGGCAAGCTCCTGTTCACCCTTCCGACAGATAGGTGAACGGCCACCCGCCACGACTTTCACGTCGCATTCATTGTGCCTGTCCTAAACCGCCGGCCGACGAAACGGCACGTAGGTAGGACGATGTCCTTTGACCCGATGGCCGCTGCGGTCGACTGGCTTGATGCCTACCGCGCCGGCGATATTGAGACCATCCTGGGAATGTATGCCGATGACGCGGTGATTCACTGCGGCTGCGGCGGCATGAAGACGTGCTCCGGCAAGGATGGCCGACGCGCCTATTGGCGCGATCGTCTGCGGGACTATCCCGCCACAAGCCTGAACGACCTCAAGCCGTCGGGAGATACGACGGTCATTTCATATATCGCGAGCGGCGGCGTCGTCAGCGCAAGCCTGAGCTTCAACGCGCAGGGGCAGATCGCCTCGCACGTTTGCGGTCCTTCGAACTAAGGCCGTACTCATGAAAGCACCGTCGGCTCCTTGGTAAGTGATCGCCGTCGCCATGCGATCCTCCGCCTCCGTCAGCCCTCGCGCCATTCCGATGGTCTCGCCGATGCGCTCTGCAAGCGCTAAATAGAGGGGCCGCGCCGATGTAGCGCGGCCCCACGTCAACGCTGCGGAGTTTCTAAATCCCGTTTGGCGTACAGGCCATTAGCAACTTGGCCGTCTCAAGAAGATTTGTTCCGTTCACGCGTGAAGCTTTTGGAAGCACGAAGACCACATCTTCGTCAGTTTCCATCGTGTATCCACTATCGTGCTCGTCTTCCGAGATTATTACGGCCCGCATTAAACCGTATCCCGGTGCCGCTGCATTGATTGCCGCTGTGGCTTGCGCGACGGCATCTGCCGTGGCCATTCCTTTGTTCGGTCCGGCCGTGGTACGGTCCAGTATCTTGTCGAGGCTTGGATCGCCTTGCCATGCATTGACGATCACTTGCGCAATGCCGGGAACAGCACTTGCCGGCATCGCAAATTCCGGGACCGTCATCTCTCCGCCACCCTTCTTCTTTTTGATACCACCTGGTGCCGTTGGTGCCATTGTTAGGCCCTCCCTGATGAAAGCTGCCACGGCACCTGACCGCCTGGCCAGGTGCCTGGCATCATCTCACACCTGAGCCCGGAGAACCGCAAGGCCCAGCGAGGCGCGCCCCATTCACCAACTCCGCTTTGGGCAAAGCCTTATGTTCGGTGTGGCCCATCGGCGGCGTTCAACGATGTCGGCCGTTTGTGCCGCTGTCGAGGGATGAGCGGACATCATCTGGAGCGCTCAAGCTCAACGCATGATTTGTGAGTAGATGTCTAGCTGCGCTCACTTGCCGCGCTTGAGGCGCAGCGCAATGCCGTGCTGCCAGGCGCGTATCCTGACGGCCGCTTCACTGCGATTGAGCTCTTTCGCAATCTCGTCCGGTTGCCGGCCCGCTTCAGCCATGCCCTTTAATTGCTCATGCTCTTCCACTGTCCATTCTTCAACAACGGATAGCGGGATTGCATAGGTCGCCTTGGAGAGTCGAAGCGTTCGAGAAGGGCAACTTCCCTACCCAAGTTCCTACATCACTCCGTTCGAGCGCACGCAGGTGGTCCAGCAGCTCGGCCTCCAGCTCACGGATATGCTCGGCCGTGGGCCCGCTCGGAAAATCACGCGAGAGCTTCCGGCAGCGCTCCAGCAGTTCCTGAAGAATCCGCTTGTCTCTGTCTCGGTCCATGCTGACCTTGATTCAACAGAGCACAGACGGCTTCAAGGGAATGTCCAAAAGTGCACGCCGCCATGGGGCGCAATTGAACAGCGGTCGCGTGTTGAAGTGGCGGCCGGATCGAAAGGTCGGCCAACGGGACAAAGTGGCAGAAGTTCCTAACTTCAGCGCCTTCCCAAGCTCGGTCGCAGCAAGATCGTGCTGCGGCACTCCGTGCCTTCGATCGCAGGCAACCAATTCGAAGCTCGCTTGTTGTCGCCGGCACAATCCATAGCAGGAGACAAAACATGTCACGTCTGACTTTGCTGGCCGCAACCTTGTTGCTGCTCGCATCTGCGCCCGCGGGCGCCCAGCCCGCGCAAAGCGGACCGGGCAACAATGCCGTCAACAGCTCCGACCAGAACAATTCGAACGCGCCGGTCGCCGGCCGCAACAGCTTCACCGAGGGACAGGCGAAGTCGCGGATCGAGAACGCGGGATATTCCAACGTCTCCGGCCTGCAGAAGGACAACGAAGGCGTCTGGCGAGGCAAGGCCGATAAGGCCGGCACCAAGACCGATGTCAGCGTTGACTTCCAAGGCAACGTCAATCCCGCGAAGTAAGGAGGAAACAGCATGACCATCACCATTTCTCGTCTCTACGACAATTATTCCGATGCCGAGCAGGCCGTCACCCGGCTCCAGAGCGCCGGCGTGCCGCACTCCGACATCAGCATCGTCGCCAACAATTCCGACAATTGGTACGGCTCATCGCGCGGCAAGATCGATCGTGACCGCGACGGCGTCGACGATCGCGCCGAAGGCGCCGGCACGGGTGCCGGCATTGGCGCCGGCCTCGGCGGCGCAGCAGGCCTTCTCGCCGGTCTCGGCCTGCTCGCCATTCCCGGTCTCGGACCGGTCGTGGCTGCGGGATGGCTCGCCTCCACGGCTGCCGGCGCGGCCGCGGGCGAGGCCACGGGCGGCATCGTCGGCGCACTGACCCAAGCAGGCATCTCCAAGGAAGACGCCTCGCGCTACGCTGAAGGCGTCCGCCGCGGCGGCACGCTCGTCTCAGCGAGGGTCCCTGACCAGGATCGCGCACGGCTCGATGCGCTTCTCCATGACAGATCCGTCAACCTTCAGGAGCGCAGCTCTGCCTGGCAGAAAGCCGGATGGACCGACTTCGATGCCGCAAGCCCGCCTCTCGCTCCCGACGACATCCGCCGCGAGCGCGAGCTTTACGGCATGGGTGGGCGGCGATAGGTCCCGGCCGACCCGACAAGACAAAGGCCCCGCGCTGGTGGGGCCTTTTTTTGTTGGTGGAGCGGGTCTGCCTTACCGAAGCCGCGTCGGGAAAAACAGGAACCACGTGTCAAACTTTATCTAAAAGGCGCCGAATCGGTTTCGGCGAAATGAAAGCTTTTCGCGCCATGCTGGGCATGTCGATTTGCTCTCGTTGAAGAACGCAAACGGGACCGCTTTGGAGACACCACCGATGTACTTCGTCGCCGCTGCATTGCTGGGGCTGTCGGGACTGTTCTACTCCGCCAGCCGTCATGAGCTCGGCCAGTTCGGAGCAGACGTGTGCCGCTATGGCGGCGCGTTCTGCGACAATCCGGTGGTCCTCTTCACGGGCGCAGCGCTCGCCGCCGCCTGGGGCATGTTCGTTAGCGTCAAGTAGCATCGCGCTGGCCGAAAGACGATCTTGCGAAGCCGGCGAGGATCTAGATCGACGGCTCTTGCGATGGTCCGTTTCTAACACTGTTTTGCCCGACGATCAATCGAAATTCGCCTTATCCGAAGTGGCGGCCGGGAGCTCCACTGGGGAACTTCTGTTCCCCCATTAGCATTTGCTATGAAGTTCTCATAGCAAGGGCCTTCCTTCATGCGCGACAGCGCTCACGCTTCCAAGACGTCCGCGCCGTCGCTTTTGAAAAGGCTGGGGCCCGGTCTGATCACCGGCGCGGCCGACGACGATCCGTCGGGCATCGCCACCTACTCGCAAGCCGGCGCGCAATTCGGTTTCGCGCTGCTCTGGACGGTGTTTCTGACCACCCCGTTCATGATCGCCATTCAACTCGTCAGCGCCCGGATCGGCCGGGTCACCGGCAAGGGGCTCGCCGCCAACGTCATGCGGCTCGCGCCTCGCTGGGCGGTGCTCGCGCTCGTGTCCATGCTCGTCGTCGCGAACACGTTCAACATCGCGGCCGACATTGCCGCGATGGCGGAGGCGCTTGGGCTCGTGATCGGCGGGCTCCAGCACGAACATGCGCTGATCTTCGCCGCCGGCTCGACCCTGCTCCAGATCTTCCTGCCCTATCGCCGCTATTCGCCGGTGCTGAAATTCCTCACTCTTGCGCTGTTCGCCTATGTCGCCACCGCTTTCACCGTGCAGATTCCGTGGAGCACGGCGCTGCTCGCCGCAGTGTGGCCCAAGGCGAATGTCAGCGCCGACTATTTCCTGATGGTCGTCGCCGTGCTCGGCACCACCATCAGCCCTTACCTGTTCTTCTGGCAGGCCTCGCAGGAGGTCGAGGAGATGAACCAGGGCAAGCGCGACAAGCCGCTGCGCGATGTTCCGAGCGGCGGCAATCCGGAGCTCGCGCGCATCAGGGCCGACACTATCTCCGGCATGTTGCTGTCCAACGGCATCGCCTTCTTCATCATCCTGACCACCGCATCGGTGCTGAATGCCAACGGCGTGACCAAGATCAATTCGGCGACGGAGGCCGCCGAAGCGCTGCGGCCCCTCGCCGGCGACTTCACCTTCGCGCTGTTCGCGCTCGGCATCATCGGCACGGGTCTCTTGGCCATCCCGGTGCTGGCGGGCTCGGCGGCTTACGGCGTCGCCGAGATCTTCGGCTGGCACGCCACGCTGGAGGCGAAACCTGAGAAAGCAGTCGGCTTCTATACGATCATTGCGGCAGCAACCATCATCGGCTTCGGCCTCGGCTTCACGGGAATCGACTCGATACACATGCTGGTGTGGAGCGCGGTGCTCAACGGTATCGTCGCCGTCCCCATCATGACGATGATGATGCTGATCGTCTCGAGTCGCGCCATCATGGGCCACTTCAGGGCCCGCTCATGGCTGATCGCGCTGGGCTGGCTCGGCACTGCACTGATGGCGCTCGCCGTCCTCGCTCTGCTCGGCTCGTCCGTGATCGGCTGATGAGAAACGAAACGAGTCGGAAGGGCCTCCCGGCCGCGCACCCATGCCGGAGATCAACGTCGATAGGCTACGGTATGACGGGATTAACGGTTGGCGACGTCTTCGGCCCCGGCCGGGCCGGCTCTATCGGCGATTTCGGTTCGGTCGGAAGCACGGCGGCCCCTGCGGCGCGCGCAGCTTCCCCCGTCGTCGCATACATAGCGACGTGGGCCGGCTGGGTCTTAGCGCGGTTCCAAGGTCCGTGGTCGACGATCAGCATCGCTGCAATCGTCACGCCGGCCACGATCAGCGCGATCACGCCGGGATGACGAAGTGCCGTAGAGATGGAACTCGCGAAACGATCAGCCGTCATCAGAAGCGTCCGCAATTATCCTATTGCAGGTTAATTCAATTGCGTGCCCCCGGTTCCGCTCCGGCTTCGGTAAGGTCCCGGCGAAGGCGGGAACAGCCCGTCATGCTTTACCGATTCACTCGCCCGGCGCGATGGCATTGCTCGGGGTCGGCCGGTCCGCGATCTGCTGACCGAACAGACTGCCGATCAGCTCGACCGCTGTGCGTGCCGTCCGGCCACGTTCGTCCAAGAAGGGATTGAGTTCGACGATGTCGACCGATCCCACAACGCCGGAATCATGCAGCAGCTCCATGATAAGATGGGCCTCGCGATAGGTGGCGCCGCCGGGCACGGTGGTGCCGACGCCTGGCGCCACGCAAGGGTCGAGAAAATCGACATCGAAGCTGACATGCAACACGCCATTGCTTGCCTTGACCCGCTCGATGACGCGCCGGATCAAGACAGCGACGCCGAATTCGTCGATCTGCCGCATGTCGACAACCCTGATCCGGCGCGCGCGCATCAAGTCCTTCTCGAGCTTGTCGATCGAACGCGCGCCGAACAGATCTAGCCTCTCAGGGGTGATCGAAGCGCGGGGATCGTCACCCAACAGTCCGTCGAGGCCGGGCTCCCCGCACAGGAACGCGGCCGACATACCGTGCATATTGGCCGTGATCGTCGTTTCCGGCGTGTTGTAGTCGGCATGGGCATCGAGCCAGAGCACAAACAGGTCGCGGCCGCGCTCCTTCCAATGACGCGCCATCGCATTGACCGAGCCCATCGACAGCGTGTGATCGCCGCCGAGGAAGATCGGCACTGCGCCGCTTTTCGCGATCTCATAGCCTCTGAGACTCAGCACGCGCGTCCAGCGCTGGATTTCCCGGTAATGATTGGCTTTCTCGGGCGGCCTGTCGGCGAGGTCACGGACCTCGGCCACGGAAAGATCGCCGTAGTCGACGACCTCAAAATCGAGGCTATCGAGCAGTGTCGCAAGGCCTGCGGTGCGCAGCGCAGCAGGGCCCATCAAGGTGCCGCGCTGCGAAGCTCCCATATCGATGGGAGCGCCGAGCAAGGCGATGCGCCGGGTTCGACCCGTCGCGGTCCGATCGGTCACGGCAATCTCCTGATATCAGCAGGGCTACCGCCAGCCTAACAGAGATTCGCATCCGTCGTTTCCCGGGGGGCCGCCGTGAGCCTATTGTCCCGGAACAAAATCCCGCGCGCTGAATTGCCCATTCCAGGGCCGGCACCCGCCGTAAAGCCACGGCGCCTGTCGCGGATAGCCAAAGGTCGTCAGACCCGCTGTTCAAAACGAGCGCTCGCGCGGATAGCCAAAGGTGCCGGCCTCCATCATCGGGCCTGGAGGTCGCGCTTGAGCACGGAGATACCGCAGTCCAATCCCCAGCCCGGCATGGCCGAACGCGCCATCGATGCAGCGACGGATGTATCCCGCACGATCGGTGAAGTCGCGGGGGGCCTGCATGCAGCGGTCGATCGTCTTACCTCTGCGATCGAGGAAGCGCGAAAGCCGGGCCGGCCGCTCTCGACGATTGCGGCGATCACGCGCGAAGCGCCGCTCGCCAGCCTGTTCGTTGCTTTCCTGTTCGGCGTCGCGGTTGCGCGTCGACGCTAGAACATGATCCGAAAAGCTATCGAGCGGTACTCCGAAGAGGTCATGCTCAAACAATAACCCTAAATCGAAGCGGGCCCGTCAGGCCGCAGTGACGGCGGCGGCGCACTCAGCGCCAGGAACTGCCGATCGACGCTTCCACCGGCACTGGACGACAAAGAAGTACCCCTGCCCTTCCTCGCATCCCATGCTCACCAGAAAGTCCGCCGTGGCGCGGTTCTCGATACCTTCAGCCACGACTGTGAGACCGATCTGCTTGCTAAGCCGGATAGTCGAGCTGACGATCGCAGCATCGTCAGAAAGGCAAGCAGATCGACCACGAACGAACGATCGATCTTGAGCCCGTCGAGCGGAAACTTCTTCAGGTAGCTCAGGCTTGCATAACCGGTACCGAAATCGTCGAACAGAACGCGGACGCCCAGCTCTTGGATCCGTTTGAACCTGTCGAGCACGCGGCTTTCGTCATGGAGCAGGATGTCTTCGGTGACCTCCAGCTCGAGCAGCGACGGCGTGAGTCCCGTCGCTTCGAGCAACGCCGCACCGTCGGAAGACCGCCGCTCCGCCGCCGTGATCAGACCGATGAGGCTCGCATGCAGCATGCTGCGGTTCGCAAGACCTGTCAGCGTATCATGTTCCGCGCACGGCGCTTATGTGGCCTTTGCTCACAGACTTGCCTAAATTTAATCCCGTAACCTGCTCATGATCGCTCGATCCAGCGGTTGCCATTGACCATGTTCAGCCAAAGGTGATTGAGACGGAGTCATGAAGAGGGTGTTTGCAATCCTGGCGTTTCTCTGCGTCCTCGGGTTCGGCCAGTATTTCGTCGTCAGCCGGTTCGCGATCCGCCATGAGGCTTTGGCCCTGTTCGACGCTTCTCGCCAGCGGCCGATCTCGGTTGAGATCGCGGTGAGACGCGACTACGAGACCAAGGCCAATCTCGGCCTCTGGAAGCTTCCGCTCGCCGTCATCAGCAACGGCAACACTGTCAAGGCAACCGAATATTCCTTCCTGGCCAACGTACTCGCCGCACGCGGCTATCTAGTTGCCAGCATCCAGCAGGATCTACCGAGCGATCCGCCGCTGATGACCCATGCCGGCCAGCAATATGTCGGCCGGCGTGAAGTCTATATCCGCTGCGAGGCCAACATTCTGTTCGTGCTGGGCGAGTTGAAGAGGCGGCAGGTGAACGTCGACTACGACCACATCACTCTCGTCGGCCATTCCAACGGCGGCGATGTCTCGATGTATGTCGCCCATCAACACCCGGAGCTGGTATCGAAGGTGATCACGCTCGACAATCTGCGGGTGCCTTTGGTACTCAGCGAGAACATGAAGATCCTGTCGTTCCGCTCGAAGGATCCGCATTTCGTGGCCGATCCCGGCGTGTTGCCGACGCCGGAAGAGGCAAAAGCGCGCGGTATCGATATCGTCCATACCGGCGCACAGCACACCGAGATGAGCGATCGCGGTCCCGATTCGGTTAAGGCGAAGATCCAGGAGACGCTCGACCGGTTCCTGCGTGACAGCGCCAGCAGCGCGCTCGCGCCCGCCGATACGAAGAGCCCGATGATCATGAACCCCGGCGACTATTAGCCAGAACCCCCTTTGCGGCAGGTCAAGGCAGCTCCGAGCCGCCACGATAGGAGGGTCCCGCGATCTCGGAGGGACACCGCGGCACGGGCGCCCGCATTCGTAGATCTATCGTTCAAGGCGCAGGCTGCTGCAGTCGATCATCGCGCGCATCGGTCTCTCGCAATCCCAGAATACTCGATTTCTTCCTGCTCGACGGCGCGAAGATGCCGAGCTTCCCCTGAGCCGCACGGAAGCCGGCGACATCATGGCCTATACCGCATCGCTGCGCCGGTAGAACGCCGGGCCAACGTGACAGGTGGAACTGCAATTCCCTGCCGGAAGACCGACAGGATCAGCAGAAAAGGATGATGGACGGCGAATGAACCCATTAAGTGCCCATCATGGACCTGCCCGGCATCAGAATGCGCACTCGCCGGCGCGCAAAATCAATTTGTGGCATGCAGCGCCGCACCAACAGAATCAGGACTTGTCCTTGCCCGGTTGCATGAAGCTGCCAGTCATCTGGCGCATGTGATCCCCTGCGTTGGTGAACTGACTGCGCAGGAAGTCGGACTGAATTCGCATCGCTTCCTGAAGGTCTGTGGCGTGAACGAGCTTGCGTGCATGCTCGAACGCCGACTTCATGTTCTGTTCGGTGAAAGCGAGCGCCTGCTTCGACACTTCCGTCCCCGCACCCGGAACGGTCGTCATCGATTTGGTGGCGGCTTCGAAAAACATGCCGAATGCCTTTTCCGCCTGGTCAATCGTCTTCTCGGCCAGGTCGCGCAGTTCGGCCGGAACTTCAAGCTTCGGGTCGATCATGGTCGCACTCCTCCCTTTTCCCGACTGAATACCACACTTACCGGATCGCCTTCCAGCGGGCCGGCCCTGACGAGGGCTGCCTGGTGGGCCGAATCTGGCAGGAAACGAAGGCGAAGGCGTAGGGCCGGTGCGGCCTTACTCAGGACAGGGGATGTTCGGGAAGAGCTTCTTCGGTGGCGAGGTCTTCGACGAGCTTGATGACCTCGAAACGCTGCCGAGGCTCGAGCTTCAGGAACGCACGGAGCAGGCGCAGGCTTTCGACGGTGCCGCCCGCGGGCGCGCCGAGCTTGAGGTGCAGTTCAGCCGCGAAATTAAGATTCTTCATCTCGCACCTATGAGAAGCATCGGCCTTCATATTCTTGCGTCGAAGTCGCACGCGAGGGACCGAACGCCACAACCCGATTCTATGGGGATCAGCTCTCGGCCGCAGGCCCGGCGGTCTAGCCTGGCCCAACCGAACAGGTTGCAATTATGCCAAGGAACAACTCATCCGGCAAGCCCAACAGCCGCTGTAGCAATGCTTCGCCCGGATCGCGCCACGGCAATTCCGGATAACAGGAATATCGACCGCCGTCACCTACCTGCGTCAAGAAGCGGCATCGATCACGCACACAGCCGAGATCGCTGTCAATCGGCCCTGCATTTCGACTTGTTTCCGATATGAACAGAGATGGGCTGACACGAACTGGCGCTTCGGCAGCATATACACGCAGTTGTTGAGTCGCGTCTCACCGGTTGCATCGTCAGCGATAGTAAAGCCAGTGGCCCGTACCGCATCCGTGAGCAGCCGATCGCATGCCCGCGGGCGAAGCCGCGGGCATGCGATCGTTATTTGCGCTGCCCTGCCCGTGGCGTCCCCGTCGTCGTGGCGAAGCCGTAGATCAGCGCCAGCCGGTCCAGGCATTCACGGAAACGCCGCGCAAAATAGTCGTTCCAGCGCTGCGTACGAACGGCGCGGCGCTGCCCGATCTGATCTATGGTCAAGCCCAGCACGAGCACGTCGTGCACCAGCGCTGCGCCGTCGATACCGAGCTCGCGCTCGACCCGATTCAGCCGCAGCACCGCCTGGCGCTGGCTCTCGGTAATCGGCTCGCGCGTGCGAGCGCCATCGACATATTCACGGGTCGGGTCCATGGCCTGGGGCCCCCGCTCCGCCCTCTCCCAATCGCTCTGGAAGGCGCGCCCGCCGCGGTATTGTGCCTCGTCGATCTGATGGTGCGCGTGCAGCCGGCCGAGCGGATCGCTCCGGACCGACCGGATGGCCACGATCTTCTCGCCGGGATCGACCGCCAGCGGATTGTCGACCTCCACTTCCGCCACCTCGGCGTTGAACGGCACGTCGCGGGACCGCCGGTCGTAGATTCCAGCCAATTTGTAAGATTTGTTGCGTCGGGCACGTGCCACTCGGAAAGTCCTTTGCGAAATCAACGATAAACGGCTGGCCGCCGGTTCAGGCAGCGCAGATCAGCCTGAGCACGACGGGACGGCTGGCACGGGCGGACTCAGCTCCAGAACGGCGCGTCAGACCCGCATGCGGCGTGCAATAGCTGGAACCCGGCTGGCGCGGATGGCCACAGAAAGTGATTTCCTCCCCGTCCCTGTCGCCGCCATAGGGGTAGCGGCAGTCGTCGTCCGCAAGGTCCACCAGTGGGACCAACCGCGGCTGGATGCCGACGCAGCGCAATTTGGCGCGCGCAGCAGGCTTCATGGCGGATTTCGGCGGCACATTCAGGTTCGGCAACGCCGACCGGCGCGGCGACGGCGGGCAAGCCTCGCCGGGCAGCGACGGCACGACCGAGGGACTCGTCATCCAAGCCGGTGTGACGAGACCGAGCCGCTTGGCGCGGCCGGCCACCGCGCTACGTGTGTAAACCGTACCAAACCTTGCATTAATCTCTCGGCCGATGGCTGCATAAGACATCCCCTTCAGAAAATAGTCGCGAAGCGCGTCGGAGTGCTCCGACGACCAATGGCCCGGTTCCATGCTGCTGTCCTGTGATGCACCCCCTCCGACCGCATGATCGCGAGGCGGAAGATACATTCCGGTATTCCGAATCTAAAGTCAAGCGACCCAATTCTGATATTCATAATTGCATCAATTCCGAATTTCGGATTATAAGAGGCAAGACCATGCGCAATCGAGGGAATCACCATGTTGGACGTTGCAATGATCGAGCGGGGCCTGGAAAAGACCGGCAAGAGTAAGGGCGGCCTGGCGGCGGCCATGGGCGTGCGACCCGGCGCGGTCTCGGAGATCCTCGGCGGCGAACGCCTAGTGAAGGCTTCGGAGATCATTCCGATCATGGAATATCTCGAACTCAACCTCGCGCCGATCATGGGTCGCGTCGGCGCCGGCGCCGTGATCGAGCCCGATTATGAACAAGTTCCGCCGGAGGGACTCGGTGACATCACGCTGCCCTTCCCCATCATGGAAGAGACGGTCGCCTTCGAGATCGTGGGCGATTCGATGCTACCCAAGTACGAGAGCGGCGACGTGATCGTGGTCTACAAGGACCAGCGTCATCCGCTGTCGAGCTTCTATGGCGAGGAGGCCGTGGTCCGGCTCAAGACCGGCGAGCGCTATTTGAAGACCATCGAGCGTGGCAAAAGCCCCTCCGTGGTCAACCTCACCAGCTTCAACGCCAAGCCTATCGTCGGCGTGAAGCTCGAATGGGTCGGAGAGATCTGCCTGTCCATGCCCAAGGGACAGCTCGAGCGGCTGCGCGCCAAGTCGGCCCGCCCCCGCAAGAAGGGCAGGTAGCGCCGATTTCCGTTTTTGGAAGTCGCTCTTGACTTATTTCTGATTTTCGGAAATACTCTGTCGCACTCTCGACTTCCGGGTGCGGCAGGTTCGTTCTATGCAATATTTCGTCGTGACTATGGGCGGCGCGGCCGCGAGGCGGTCGTCGACCCCGAAATCACGAGGCGTGAGATCGTCTCCCGCATCGTTTCGGGCGAATACCGGAACGTCTCGTTCATCCACGAAATCGCCGACAATTCGGTCGAGGATGTGACCGAGGCCATCCTGTCCGAGGCCGCCCTGCCCCAGATCCCGCCTGAAGATATCGACCTCCAGGCATGCCGCCTCGATCACGCCCGCGATCTGCGCAAGCACGAGCGGACGTGACGAAGCTGGCAGCCTGCATCGCGCCGTCTCGAATGAACGTTACACCGTAAGCACGGTCGACCCCGTGGTCTTGCGCGCGGCGAGATCGGCATGCGCCCTGGCGGCGTCCTTAAGCGGATAGGTTTGGTGCACCTCGATCTTGACTGCACCGGACTTGACGACCTCGAACAGCTCGCCTGCCATCGCGACCAAACTTTCGCGCTTGGCGGCATAAGTGAACAGCGTCGGCCGCGTGACGTAGAGCGAGCCCTTCTGGGCCAGCAGGCCGAGATTGAGCGGATCGACGGCGCCGGAGGACTGACCGAACAGCGCGGCAACGCCGAGCGGCGCGAGGCAGTCCAGCGATTTCAGGAACGTGTCCTTGCCGACGGAATCATAGACGACAGGCACCTTCTTGCCGCCGGTGATTTCGTCGACGCGCTTCACGAAATCCTCGCGCGTGTAGATGATGACATGGTCGCAGCCATGCGCCTTGGCGAGCTTCGCCTTCTCGTCGTTGCTGACGGTGCCAATCACGGTGGCGCCGAGGTGCTTGGCCCACTGGCTCAGGATCAGACCGACGCCGCCGGCCGCGGCGTGGAGCAAGATGGTGTCGCCGGACTTCACCCGATAGGTCTGCCGGATCAGATACTGCGTCGTCAGTCCCTTGAGCATCATCGCCGCCGCAGTCTTGTCATCGACACCGTCAGGCAGCTTCAACAAGCGGTCGGCGGGGATCAGCCGGGCCTCGGAATAGGCGCCGAGCGGCGAGGCGCCATAGGCGACCCGGTCGCCCGGCTTCAGATCGGTGACGCCTGGGCCGACTTCCTCGATGACGCCGGCCGCCTCGCTGCCGAGCCCGCTCGGCAGCTGCGCCGGATACAGGCCCGAGCGGTTGTAGATGTCGACGAAATTGAGACCAACGGCGGTGTGCCGGATGCGTGCCTCGCCCGGTCCGGGCTTGCCGACGCTGACCTCCTCCCAGACCAGGACCTCCGGGCCGCCGGTCTTGTGAAAGCGAATGGCATGCGTCATGGGCGTTACTCCCTTATCGTTGCAGTGAAGTTCAGAGAACCTGATCGCACTGGGAAGTAGGCATTTGGTCCGGCGGTTACAGTACCGACGCGTAACAAGAATGTCACAGCGGCCGATAAATGTCCGCCGTTCCGCCTCTGTTCGGAAGATTTGATGACCGGCGTGGGGCGAGTGGCGGTAGCCTTCAGCGGGGGTCTGGTGGTCGCCTGCGAAGGAGAGCCGAGATGCCAGCTTATGTTCAGCATCATCAGGATGTCGAAATCGCGCCAGTGACTTGCCCCACCTGCATGGGGTTCCTGCCGATGTATGTCCGCGAGGTCGAACCGCATTGGAGCCTTGCCAAGATCGACCTTGTCTATGAATGCGCCGATTGCGGCGCCGAGGTCAGACAGACCATCCGCAAGCCGAAGCTGCTGCGGCACTGATCGCGCGCCGGCGCACCGTTCAACTATTTGCGTTAAGCGGAAAAAACGCCGCTCCCGCGGGTCTGGTGGCTCCCAAACGAGGCTTGTTCTTTGCCCGGAACGCAGGCAGAACAAGCCTCAAGCAGGACCTTTGGGAGCGCCGTTTCGTGGCTGATCAGAAGGCCTCGACCTCGATCGAGGCAGTGGAGAGCGGCCTCGCCGCGCAAGGCTATATCGCGAGCCGGCAGATCGCGACCGCCGTCTATCTGTCGCAACAGATCGAGAAGCCGATCCTGGTCGAGGGCCCCGCGGGCGTCGGCAAGACCGAGCTTGCCAAGGCGATTGCCGCTTGGCGCGGCATGAAGATGATCCGCCTGCAATGCTATGAAGGCCTGGACGAGGCCAAGGCGCTCTACGAATGGAAATACGCCAAGCAGCTTCTCTATACCCAGATCCTGAAGGACAAGCTCGGCGAAGTCCTGGGTGGCGCGCAGACGCTGCATGCAGCGCTCGACCAGCTCCACGATTTCGGTGACGTGTTCTTCTCGAAGGAATTCGTCGAGCCGCGGCCCCTGCTCCAGGCGCTGGAGCAGCCGGGCGGCTGCGTGCTCCTGATTGACGAGATCGACAAGTCGGATGCGGAATTCGAATCGCTGCTGCTGGAGATCCTGTCCGACTTCCAGGTCACCATCCCCGAGCTCGGCACCGTCTCGGCGATCACGCCGCCGACCGTGATCCTCACCTCCAACAGCGAGCGCGACCTCGGCGACGCCTTGAAGCGACGCTGCCTGCATCTGCACATCGGCTTTCCCGAGCACAGGCTGGAAGAACGCATCGTCGAGAGCCGCGTGCCTGGCATCTCGCAGGCGCTGCGCCGGCAGATGGTCGGTTTCATCCACGAGATCCGCTCACTCGATCTGAAGAAGCTACCCTCGGTCAGCGAGACCATCGATTGGGCGCGCGTGCTGGTGCTGCTTCAGGCCACCGAACTCGATACCGAGATCGTCAAGGACACGCTCAACGTGCTCCTGAAATACGAAGCCGATATTGAAGCCGCGTCGCCGCAAGTTACGACCTTCATTGCCAAAGCGGCGCGGTCCAACGTCTTCGGTTGAGACCGATGCGCGAGAACCTCCATCGTTTTTTTCGGGCGGCCCGCGGCGCCGGCGTTCATGTCTCGCCCGCCGAAAGCATTGATGCGATGCGTGCGGTCAAGCAGGTCGGTTTCTCCGACCGCGCGATCTTGCGCGACGCCCTGCTGCTGACGCTCGCCAAGTCGCACGACGAGAAGCTCGCACTCGGCGATTGTTTTGATCTCTTCTTCAGTCAGCCGGAACAGCGGCAGGATCAGCCTGAGGCCAGCAGCGATGACGCTTCGCAGGACCTGGATCAGTCGCCCTCATCGGACGCGGGCAGCGAAGCCGGTGAAGGTCAGCCTCCCCAGGAACTGGGCGCTCTTGCGCAGATGCTGCTGTCGCAGGATCGCAATGCGATCGCGGCGGCGATCGCCAGTGCCTCCGGTGTCGCCGCGCTGTCCGATATCCGCTATTCCACCCAGCGCGGCATCTTCTCCAGCCGCATCCTCGACGCCATGGGCCTCCAGCGCCTGCGGGACGATCTGGACCAACTGACCGCGACCAACCCGTCACTGGCCGAGCGTCTGCGCGCTGCGCTCGATGCCTTGCGCGAAGCGGTGCGCGACACGGTCTCCCAGGGGCTTGCGCTCTACGCCCGCGAGGAGGCCGAAAGCCTCCGCAACGAGATCCTGCGCAACGCGCCGCTCGCGCGCATCGAGCGGCGCCAGGTCGCCGAGATGCGTGCCCTCATCCGCCAGATCGCGCGCCGGCTGCGCGAGCGCTACTCGAAGCCGCGCAAGCGCCAGCGCCGCGGCCATCTCGACGTTCGCCGTACGCTCCGCCGCAACGCGGCCTGGGGCGGGGTGCCGTTCCTCACCGCCTGGAAACGCAAACATCGCGACCGGCCCAAGATCGTGGCCCTTTGCGACGTCTCCGGCTCGGTCGCCCAGGTCTCCGACTTCTTCCTGCTGTTGATCCACTCGCTGCATGAGGTGGTCGACGACGTCCGCTCCTTTGCCTTTTCCTCGCATCTGATCGAGGTCAGCGAGATCCTGGAGAACAACTCGCCGGAAGAGGCGATGGCCGAGATCATGTCCAAGGTCGGTTTCGGCTCGTCCGACTACGGCTCCTCGCTGGCCGATTTCGAGAAGGAGTTCATGAGCGCGCTGACGCCGCAGACCACGGTCATCGTGCTCGGCGACGCCCGCAGCAATAACCTCGACCCGCGCGCCGACATCCTGCGCCGTATCTCCGAGCGCTCAAAGCGGCTGGTCTGGCTCAATCCTGAAGGACGGCTCGCCTGGGGCTTTGGCGATTCCGAGATGCCGCGCTATGCGACCTTTTGCAGTGTCGCGCGCCAATGCGCCACCGCGCAGCAGCTCGAGCGCGCGGTGTCCGATATCGTGGCCACTTATCAGTGAAGGCCTAACACGCCCCTCTCTAAGGTTAGGCGGCGGTCAACTCGGCCCGGGCGATATTGCACTCCCGAAAGTGATACCCAATTTCGTCGAGCGCGCGCTGTTCCCATTCCTGGGCTTGCGCGAGCCAGAAAACCCGCCGCTCAAAATCGAGCGCGGCACGCTCGCGGCACAGAGATTCCTGACTGCGAATTTCCGCCAGCCTGTTCATGCAGTCCACTCCTGCCTGTGAAGCCATTCCCCGCGAACCTAACAGGGCCCCGAGCGCTCCGTCTCATCATTTCTGTGCATATTGCGACGCAGAATGGGACAGTAGCTGTTCCCGTGCAGCGCAGCAGTTCGCGCCGCAACACAAGCCTAAATCATCAATATATGATCGAGGTCTGGGACAATATTTGCGCTCAAACGATCTTAACTCCTATGACGCAATGAAGTGCGGCAATTCGGTGAAGAGACGTTCTAAACAACTCACCGAATTCCCGACTCATTGTCGTCGCATGGTGTTCATGCAGCGCCGCTAACAGAGGCGCGCAAACGTTACTATCGCTTGAGGCAGCATGAGCAACGATGTCGAATTCGATCTTTCGCCGGATCAATGGGAAGCGCTACGCACGCTTCGCAATCCGGCATCGAACGGTCGCCTCTCGAAAGCCTATCTGGTCGAAAGCCTCATCAAGCTCGGCCTTGTTGTCGTCAATGGCGGCGTGCCTGAGATGACGCCCACCGGACGCAAGGTGCTGGTCCGCGGATCGTGCCGGCTGCTGGATCTCGCAGCGTAGTGCGAACGGCGATTGGCCGCCCTCACCCGAACATCAATTCTCGCCGAAATCGGATCAGATGACCTTGGCAGCAAGAGTGCTCGAGGGTGGCCCCGTCGACTGCTTAACCGAAGTTGCGGATCAGTCATTCCCATTGGAGGAGCGGCGATCCATACGCCCTCCTCAAGACCGACAGGAAACGCGGGAACCAGGAGTGCGCCACAGCACCCTTGTAGGCCCAGGTGCGATATTTGAGGCCCCGCTCGGACAGCAATTCCTGATAGCCGCCATGGACCTCGGTTGCGGTCCGAATGTCCTTCAATATTCCCTGGGCGCAGGCCCGGTAGGTGTCGCTCCCCGAGAATTCGTCGTAATCCAGCATGCGATCCGCAAACTCGACGTTGAATGTCGACCAGGATGAGCGTCCCTGGTAGGCGGGAGCCGCGATCTTGTGAATCATCTTGGTCTGCGGATTATCTGCCGACACCAGGAAGTGGAACGTGTTAGGGATGCGGAAGCGCGGCTCCGCAATGATTAAATCCGCCGTGGCCGCGAACAGCGCCCGCTCGCACTCCTCGTTCAGGTCCCAGAAGCCGCGATGCACGCTGACGAAATCCAGCGCAACCGAGGACGCCGGCGGAGCCGCCGGGCCGTCCAGCGAATGTCTGATATAGCCGTCCTTGCCGAACAGCCGGAGCAGGTCCTTCTTGTACTGCCCGAGGTGACGTCCCAGCAGCCGCTTTAGCTCATTCTCGTCCACGACTCCGAGCTGAATGCCCCACACGAACGTCGTGTACACACAGGCATTTGTGACGAACCGCTGTCGCTCGGCGCGGGTGTCGGTGGCTGCAGAGCGCGGGACGCGGGCATCGCATAACAAATATCTGGTGCCGCCATTGTCGAATGACTCCAGCTCGCTTGCGAGCTGCAGGATCGCCCGCTTCAGGTCGGCTCCGTATTCGGCCAACAGCAGACGGCCGGCATGCGCGCATTGCGACATCGCCAGATAGGA
This sequence comes from Bradyrhizobium sp. 179, assembly GCF_023073535.1. NCBI lineage: Bacteria > Pseudomonadati > Pseudomonadota > Alphaproteobacteria > Hyphomicrobiales > Nitrobacteraceae > Bradyrhizobium > Bradyrhizobium sp. 179. The sequence continues at coordinate 28,246 of NZ_JADPJR010000097.1, forward strand.
CGATGCCCTGTCCTCCGCGGAAATCATCTGCTGTAGACCGGCAAGGATGCCGAGCAGCGTATCCGAAGGACGCGAGAAATAATTCACGCCGAGATACCGCCCGCGTCCCGCCGGCACGATGGTCGTGGTGACGACGCCAGCGCGAACCGCCTCCAGCAACAGATGCACGCTCTTTTCGAGCAGACGCGCCCGTCGCACCGCGTCCTGCGCATCCATGATGGTTTGGGGATCGAGAATTTCGGGATAGAACCAGGCGAAGTCGCGCGGATAGTACGCGCAGGCGTGCGGCGCCCCCGTGACCAGGAAAGCCTCCGTCGCCGAGAAGGCGCTGTCCATCGAGTGCCGGTAAAGGTCCGCGATGGCCGAGAGTGAATGAGGTGACTGCCTCAGGAATCGATCGCCGAGAAAATTCACCGCCTGAAGCGCGTTGGCAACGAAGGTCGCCGTCAGGCCCTGATAAAACCGGTTCTCACGACGTGATCGAAAAGAGGTGCCCCTGTTCATAGGTGTCTTCGAATTGTGTCTCGTGATCCCGGCAATAACGCCGCCACTTTCTAGAGCTGTCTGATTCGTGTCTCTATCGGGTGACTTGCGGGCTCGACTTACCTTCCCAGGGCCTGAAATTCTCGATCACCCGCAGCAGCACGCGGGCGCCAGCTTCGGCATCCGCCAGCTCGACATGCTCGTCCGGGTGATGACTGATGCCGCCGCGGCAGCGCACGAAGATCATGCCGACATCGGCAATGTCGATCATCGCCATGCCGTCGTGGCCTGCTCCGCTCGGCAGCTCGAATACGGAAAAGCCTTCCGCTCCGATCGCGTGAGCGATCTGCTCCTTGAGCCAGGGCGCACAGGGTGCCGTGCCGTTCTCGTGCGTGACGTCGAGCTGAAGCACCAATTGCCGTCGCTTCGCGACCGCCTCGATCTGGCGGACGATTTCGGCGACTGCACGCTTGCGATGCATGTCGATTGGCGCGCGCATGTCGATGGTGAAAGACACCTCGCCCGGGACGACGTTGGTCGCGCCGGGCCTTGCCTGGATGTATCCGACGGTCCCGACCAGCCCGCCGTCGTCGGTCCGGCAAAACTGCTCGATCGCGCCAATGCATTCGGCCGCGCCGGCGAGCGCATCACGCCGAAGCGCCATCGGCACCGTGCCGGCGTGCCCGGCCATGCCGGTCAGCCGCGCGGCAAGACGCGTCGCGCCCGCAATCGCGGTGACGACGCCGACAGGCAGGTTCTGTGCTTCCAGCACCGGACCCTGCTCGATATGTAATTCAAGGTAGGCAATTAGCTCGCGCCGCGTCCGTGCAGCCGCGCCGATATGATCGGGGTCAAGGCCGAACGTGATGAGCGCATCGCGCATCGACACGCCGTCACGGTCGCGCGTGTTCAGGACGCTCTTGTCGAATGTGCCGGCCACCGCACGGCTGCCCAGCAGGGTCGAGGCGAAACGTACCCCCTCTTCATCGGCAAAGCCGACGACCTCGATCGCGAACGGGAAGCGCCTGCCGCGGCGGTTGAGATCTGCGACACAGGCGATCGCGGTGATCACGCCGAGAGGCCCGTCCCATTTGCCGGCATCGCGCACAGTGTCGTAGTGCGAGCCGAGCATCAGGCAGGGCGCACCCGGCCGCTCGCCTTCGTAGCGGCCACAGACGTTGCCGATCGCATCGAGATGCGCGCTCATGCCGGCCTCGCGCATCCAGCCCAGGATGAGGTCCGCGGCTTCGCGCAACTCCTTGCTCAGATAGATGCGGGTGAGCTTGCCGGCCTCTTCCGAGATCGCACCGAGCTCGTTGATGCGACGCACGATTTCTTCGCCGAGCGATGTCGTCTGAACGGCGTTCCCAGCAACCATCTCGGCGGGCTTTCCATCTTTCGGGGACCGCAGCAGCGGCGGTCCTGATGACAATCGATACAAGTTGGATGCGAGCGAAAATCGCGCACTGGCGCTGTCCCAATCCGGGCGTGATTAGCATGAACGCGAGTAGCCCGCCGGCAGTCTCCCGGCATGCACACCCACGGACAGGTTAAAGCTGCTTAACTACATTGCATACAATTGGGAGTTACTGCCCATAAATTAATCTGTCGATATCCTGATCAGAATTCAGGCAGCATAGAGACTCCCATACTTTCAAGACGTTATCCGCAATTGAACGCTCGGCAGCCTGTGGCACGAAGCTTGCGACACTTGTCCCGAGCTCCGCCAGATCGGCGGCAGCCGCGAGATCGAAGCGGGCATCCGCCCAGGGGAGCAAGCAATGGATTTTGGCAGGATTTCACGACGGCATTTGTTGCAAGGCGGTACGGCCCTGACCCTCGGCGCCGCGGCTGGCCTCCGCCCGGCCTTCGCAGCCGAGACGACCATCGGCTTCATCTATGTCGGCTCGCGTGACGACTACGGCTACAACCAGGCGCACGCGCAGGGGGCAGCGGCGCTGAAGAAGATTCCCGGCCTCAAGGTCATCGAGGAAGAGAAGGTGCCGGAGACCGACGCGGTCGAGAAGACGATCGAGTCCATGATCAATCTCGACGGCGCCAGCCTGCTCTTCCCGACCTCGTTCGGCTACTACAATCCGCACACGATCAAGATGGCCAACAAGTACCCGAAGCTCCGTTTCGAGCATTGCGGCGGCCTGTGGAGCGACAAGGATCCGAAGAACGCCGGCAGCTATTTCGGCTATATCGACGAAGCTCAATACATCTGCGGGATCGTCGCCGGCTACACCTCGAAGAGCGGCAAGCTCGGCTTCGTTGCGGCTAAGCCCATCCCGCAGGTGCTGCGCAACATCAACGCTTTCACGCTCGGGGCCAGGCTCGCCAATCCCAAGGCGACCACGCAGGTCATCTTCACCGGTGACTGGTCGATGCCGGTCAAGGAAGCCGAAGCCACCAACAGCCTGATCGACCAGGGCGTTGACGTGCTCACCTGCCATGTCGACGGTCCCAAGACCATGGTCGAGAATGCGGCACGACGCGGCGCCTTCGTCTGCGGCTATCACACCAACCAGTCGCCGCTCGCGCCGAAGGCGTATCTCACCGGCGCGGAGTGGAATTGGGAAGCGCTCTATCCGAAGTTCGTGAAGATGATTGCCGCCGGCGAGAGCATCCCGAACTTCTACCGCGGCGGCCTCAAGGAAGAGATCGTCAAGACATCGCCCTATGGCGAAGCGGTTTCCGCAGAGGCCCGCAAGCACGCCGACGACGTAAAAGCCAAATTCCTGTCGGCTGAAGGCTACGCCATCTTCAAGGGAGGGCTGGTCGACAACAGGGGCAGGACCGTGATCGCGGCCGGCACCGATCGCGGTCAGAAGGATCCCGAGCTCGAGAAGATGGACTATCTCGTCGAGGGTGTGATCGGAGCCACTTCGTGACAACGGAAGCTGCGGATCCCCTTGACGCGGCCGGGACGATCGCCCCGGCCGCCGATCCCGGCTTTCTCCAGCGCCACGGCGCAACAATTGAATACATCCTCATCCCGTGCGCGGCGCTCGTCGGCGCGCTCGCGGTCTTCGGCATCTTCGTCGCGATGTTCGGCAAGAATCCGCTCGACCTCTATTTCTACATGTACTACGGCGCGTTCGGCACCTGGTTCTCCTGGCAGAACACGCTCACGCGCGCTGCTCCCTTGATCCTAACAGCACTCTGCACGGCGCTGCCCGCGCAGCTCGGCATGGTCATCATCGGCGGCGAAGGCGCGCTCCTGATCGGCGCATTGTCGGCAACCAGCGCCGCATTGGCGCTCCAGGGCCTGCCGCCGCTTGTCGTCCAGACTTCCATGGTCATCGCCGGCGTGATCGGCGGAGGCTCGTGGATCATGCTGTCGGGCGGCTTGCGACAGTATCGCGGCGTCAACGAGACCATATCGAGCCTCTTGCTCGTCTACATCGCGCTCGCAATCCTCAACCATCTCGTCGAAGGCGCGATGCGCGATCCCGCGAGCCTCAACAAGCCCTCGACGCGCGAGATCGGCGCCGCCAACATGATCGGCACCATTCCCGGCACCGATGTGCATTGGGGCCTGGTGTTCGGCCTGATCGCCGCGATCGCCGCCTACGTCCTGGTCTATCACACCGTGTTCGGCTTCGCCGCGCGGATTGCCGGCGGCAACATCCGCGCCGCGAAGATCGTCGGCCTCGGCGTCGACAAGCTGATACTGACCGTTTGCTTCCTTGCCGGCGGCGCCGCTGGCCTTGCCGGCATGGTCGAGGTCGCCGCCGTGCAGGGACGCACCAATGCCAACCTTGCGGCCGGCTACGGCTTCACCGGCATTCTCGTCGCCTTCCTTGCGCGGCAAAATCCGCTCGCCATCATCCCCGTCGCCATCCTGCTCGGCGGTATCAGCGCCAGCGGCGGCCTGCTGCAACGGCGCCTGGGACTGCCGGATGCGTCCGTGCTGGTGCTCCAGGGCATCATCTTCGTCTTCGTGCTGGCCAGCGATGCGCTCTACGGCCGCACCGGGTTCCTGAAGGGAAAATCCTGAGATGGCAGACGGATCGATCGGACTGTGGACCGTCCCGCTCGCCGTGCTCGGCGGCGCCATTCGCGTCTCCACGCCGTTCCTGTTCGTGAGCTTAGGGGAATGCATCACCGAGCGCTCCGGCCGCATCAATCTCGGCCTCGAAGGCACGTTGGTGATGGGCGCGATGAGCGCCTATGGCATCTCCTATCTCACGGGCTCACCGTGGCTTGGCGTGCTCGCCGCCGGCATCACCGGCGCGCTTTTGGGCGCGCTGCACGCCGGCATCTGCTCGCTGCCGCGCGTCAACGACGTTGCAGTCGGCATTGCGCTGATGCTGTTCGGCACCGGGCTTGCCTTCTACCTTGGAAAGCCGCTCATCGAGCCCACCGCGCCGCGGCTGCCCGCCATCGATTTCGGCTGGTGGAGCGACGTCCCGCAGGTCCGCGCTGCGCTGCGTGTCAACGTCCTTTTCCTGATCGGCCTCGCGCTTGCGCCGATCCTGTACTGGGCCTTCCGCACCACGCGCTGGGGCTTGCTCATCCGTACCGCTGGCGAGAGCTCGGACGCCGCGCGCGCGATGGGCCACTCCGTGCTGCTGATCCGCCTGCGCGCCACCATGGTCGGCGGCTTCCTCGCCGGCATCGGCGGCTCGTTCCTCTCGCTGTTCTATCCCGGCAGCTGGAACGAGGGACTCTCCTCGGGCCAGGGCATCACGGCGGTCGCGCTCGTGATCTTCGCACGCTGGGATCCTCTGCTGTGCCTATGGGCCTCGCTCGCCTTCGGCGGCGCCGCGGCGCTGGGGCCGGCGCTGCAATCTGTCGGCGTCACCTCCGGCTATCACCTCTTCAATGCCGCGCCCTACATCCTGACGCTGGCGATCATGATCGTCACCTGCTCGCCCAAACGCACACTGACCGGCGCCCCGGCCGAATTGTCGATCGCCCGCTAGAGAGCAGGATTATGCCCGAGCGCCACATCAAATCCGAACCCTATGCCTGGCCCTACAACGGCGATCTTCGTCCCGAGAATACGGCCCTCATCATCATCGACATGCAGACCGATTTCTGCGGCGTCGGCGGTTATGTCGACAAGATGGGCTACGACCTCTCGCTGACGCGGGCACCGATCGAGCCGATCAGGAAGCTGCTCGCTGTGATGCGCAGCCAAGGCTTCCATATCATCCACACCCGTGAAGGCCACCGCCCCGATCTCTCCGATCTTCCCGCTAACAAGCGCTGGCGCTCGCGCCAGATCGGCGCCGGCATCGGCGATCCCGGGCCCTGCGGCCGCATCCTGGTGCGTGGCGAGCCCGGCTGGGACATTATCCCGGAGTTGGCACCGCTGCCGGGCGAGCCGATCATCGACAAGCCGGGCAAGGGCTCGTTCTGCGCCACCGACTTGGAGCTGATCCTGCGCGTGCGCGGCATCGATAATATCGTGCTGACCGGGATCACGACCGACGTCTGCGTTCACACTACGATGCGCGAGGCCAACGATCGCGGCTTCGAATGCGTGCTGCTGCACGATTGTTGCGGTGCGACCGACAAGAGCAACCATGACCACGCGCTGAAGATGATCAAGATGCAGGGCGGCGTGTTCGGCGCGGTCTCAACCTCCGATGCCGTCATCGGAGCGATTTCGTGATCATCGGCGAAACCCCACCGCCGTCAGGCGCCTTCGGCGTCGACGCCGTCGCCATGACGATGCGCTTCGGCGATTTCCTGGCGCTGGACAATGTCGAGCTGAAAGTGCGGCCGGGCTCCTTCCACGCGCTGCTCGGCGAAAACGGCGCCGGCAAGTCGACCCTCGTCAAATGCATCATGGGCTATTACCACGCGACCGAAGGCGGCATCCTCGTCGGCGGGCGCGAGCAGGCGATCGGCAATCCGAAGGAGGCCCACGCGCTCGGGCTCGGCATGGTCTATCAGCATTTTACGCTGGTGCCCGCGATGACCGTCGCGGAAAACCTCGTGCTGGCCCGCGACGACGTGCCGGCCGTGGTGAACTGGCCGAAGGAGATGAAGGAGCTCGAAGCGTTCTTGAGCCGCATGCCCTTCAAGGTGCCGCTCGGCGCGAAAGTCGCGGACATCTCTGCCGGCGAACGGCAGAAGTGCGAGATCCTCAAGCAGCTCTGCCTCAAGCGTCGCTTCTTGATCCTGGACGAGCCGACCTCGGTGCTCACGCCGGCAGAAGCCGACGAGGTGCTCGGCATGCTCCGCGATATGGTCGTACGGGGCGAGCTGACCATCCTGATGATCACGCACAAGTTCCGCGAGGTCATGGCCTTCGCCGATGACGTCACGATCCTGCGTCGCGGAAAGCTCGCCGGAGCCGGCAAGGTCGCCGAGCTCACGCCGGACGCGATGGCACGCACCATGATCGGCGCCGAGCAATTGACGGTGCAGCCGCCGCGCACCGGCGCGGCTGGCCAAGCCAGGCTCGAGCTGCAAAAGCTTCGCGCACTCGACGATGCCGGCGCAGTCGCCGTGCATGACGTCTCGCTCACCGTCCGCGCCGGCGAGATCGTCGGCATTGCAGGTGTTTCTGGCAACGGCCAACGCCAACTGGTCGAGGTGCTGGCGGGCCAGCGCGAGGCCGAAAGCGGCGAGATCCGTGTTGCCGGCGATCCCTACCGCGCCAGCCGTGAGGAAATGCGGCGGCACAAGATGTCGCTTCTGCCCGAGGAGCCGCTGAAGAACGCCTGCGTCGGCGGCATGAGCGTCGCCGACAACATCGCCTTCCGTGAATTCGACCGTGCACCCTTCGCCCGTGGCGGCTGGTGGCTCAATCGCGGCGCCTTTCGCGACGACGCCAGGGCGAAGATCGCGCAGTACAAGATCAAGACCCGCACGCCGGACACGCCGATCTCGGCCCTGTCGGGCGGCAACGTGCAACGCGCCGTGCTCGCCCGTGAGCTAGGCGGCGATGTCGAGGTTCTGATCGCGGCCAATCCCTGTTTCGGCCTCGACTTCGCCGCGGTGGCGCAGATCCACGCCGAGATCATGGCCGCGCGCAACCGCGGCGCCGCCGTGCTGCTCGCCAGCGAGGACCTTGATGAGCTGCTCGAACTGTCCGACCGGCTGGTGGTGATGTTCCACGGCGAATTCGTGTATGAAGCACCGACCAGCGAGGCCGATCTCACCGTGATCGGCCGGCACATGGCGGGACACTGACCAGGGACTAGCGATGAGCGGCGCATCCGAGTGGGACGAGCACTTTCTGCGTCTAGCCTTCGCGGTCGCCCGCCGTTCCCTCACCCATGGCAATCATCCCTTCGGCTGCATCGTCGTCGATGCCGACGGCAACGTGCTGATCGAGACCGAGAACGGCTATCTGCCGGATCATGACGGCACCGCGCATGCCGAGCGCTTGGCGGCGACGCAGGCCTGCCGCACGCTCAGTCGCGAGGTGTTGGCGATGGCGACGCTCTATTCCTCCGCAGAACCCTGCGCGATGTGTTCTGGCGCGATCTACTGGGCCGGCATCGGCCGCGTGGTCTACGGTCTCAGCGAGCACCGCCTGCGCGGCCTTACCGGCAACCATCCGGAGAATCCGACGCTCGACCTACCCTGCCGCGAGGTCTTTGCCAGCGGACAGCGCCCGACCGAGGTGGTCGGGCCTTTGCTGGAGGACGAGGCCGAGGCGCTGCACGAGGGCGTGTGGACGAAGTAGCAGCATATCCAAAAGGGGATGACGCCGCGGAGGTTCGACGCGGCGCCATCGTCTTTCACCTGGAGAGCGTCAGATGACTAGAACTTTACGGTGATACCGGAGTAGAGCGAGGACTCGGTGCAGGAGCCGGTGCTCACCGTCCGGCCACCGACGGCCGTGGTACAGCCGACGGCAAGATTGTGATCGAGGCCGAATTTGTTCTGCCAATAGCGATAGGCCACCCAGACATCCACGAAGTGGGAGTACTTGTCACCCCAGGCTGCCTTCGAGGCATCGAAGGTCAGACGGATCGGTTCTGAGTTTAGCTCAACCGCGGTGTTGTAGACGCCATCAGCCGGGCTGTAGGGCAGCGGCTCGGTGTCGGTGCCCTTCTTGCCGTACCATCCGGCACGGCCGCTGATCGAGAAGTACTGCATGTTCGGCGGCAGGAAGCCGAGGTCCATGTAGTAATTGACTTCGACAGCCCAGGTTGGCTTGAACGACGTGTTGCCGTCCGCCAGACACGTGATTCCGGGAACGCCTGGGCCGAACAGGCCACACTGGCTGAAGGAATTGTGGTTGGCGAACTCCCAATAGACCAGCGGCGCGACGTTGATGTAGCCCTTGTAGGGCAGGTCGAACGCGAACTGCAGACCGCCGACGACGTCGCGCTTGGCGGCGCCGAAATACCTGTTCTCGGTATTGGCGTCCATGCCGACTTCGAACGAGATGTTGTGCAGCGGCCCCGCGCTGAAAGCCTTGGTGTCGAAGAGCTCGTTCCAGCCGAAAGTCGAACGGAACAGGCCATAGATTTCGGTCGCCCCGGCGCAGGATGCCGGCGTGCCGAAGATCGTGCCCGCATTGGGGCACGGCCCGGCCGGGTCATTGTGATCCGACTTGTACATCGAGATGGTGAAGAAGTTCGTGCCGTACGCCCAGGCGTCGAAATGGGTGAACGAGTAGACCTGCTTTGTGGTCTTGCTGTTGATCGACCCATCCGGCCGGAACGACCACGCGCCCGGCTGCGAAGCGTTGAAGATGTACGAGAAGGTGACGCGGTTATCGATGACCAGGAAGAACGGAAGGTCCGGCGCCTTCTTGGCCGCCTTCACCGGCAGATCCGCCGCCTGAGCTAGGCCACCGCTGGCCAGCGTAGCAAGTGACAGCGCCGCTGCTGCCATTGCCGTGTAACGAAACGACATCCTGAATACCCCCAAGTTTGGACGTTTAAAAATGAACGTCCCTGGGTGCGACACTTGCGCCGATCTCCCGGAGTGCGAAGCCTCAACTTTTCACATGGCGTGCCGTTTGTTTCGGCAGCACGCGACGAATCAGGGAGGAGATTTCAAAGTGCCCGCACGCGGTAAGCACGAGCGGCGAGGATCGCTATTGCCGAACATTCCCGATTGTTTTTATTCGGATTTTCTGATCGCGCCCCGAGTTGAAGCAGCCGTCGCGACCGCTGTGCTCTGAGCGATGGATGGACGGCCCTACGATTGCTCAACATGGCGTCAAGCTTGCCCAGAGGGTTCCGATTTGGCGTGAACCGTCACAAAATTGCAACAGGCACCGCAGCGATCGTCACTCGATACCCATGGACCGGCACACGGCACTGCCACGCCTGCCGCGGCGTTGAGCAAGGCATGACGCTTTTTCGCATCTTACGCGGCGGGTCAAACTAGCTCAGTATTGAGGCACTTCATCCATGCCGATGCATCAGCGAATGTTCGATCCGACGCTTCAAGGCCTGCATTCCAGCGAGCCCCCGCTGCTTCAAACGGTTGGGCTCACCAAACGCTATGGGGACTTCATCGCCAACGATTCCATCGACATCGAGATCCGGCCGAGGGAAATCCACGCGTTGCTCGGCGAGAACGGCGCCGGCAAGTCGACGCTGGTCAAGGCAATCTACGGATTGATCCAGCCCAGCGCGGGCGAGATCCGCTGGCACGGCGAACCAATCGTGCTGTCCGGTCCCTCCGACGCGCGCAGCCGCGGCATCGGCATGGTGTTCCAGCATTTCTCGTTGTTCGACAATCTCACCGTCGCCGAGAACGTCGCGCTCGGCCTCGATGGCAAGGAACCCTTCAAGGACATGTCGGCGCGGCTGGAGCAGGTGTCGAAGACCTACGGACTGCCGCTCGATCCCCGGCGCGAGGTCTGGCAATTGTCCGTCGGCGAGCGCCAACGTATCGAGATCGTCCGCGCGCTGATGCAGGATCCGAAATTCCTGATCCTGGACGAGCCCACCGCGGTGCTCACGCCGCAGGAGGCCGACCAGCTCTTCATCGTGCTGGAGCGGCTCAAGGCCGAAGGCCGCGCCATCCTCTATATCAGCCACAAGTTAGACGAAGTGAAGCGGCTGTGCGACACCGCAACGATCCTGCGCGGCGGCAGGAAGATCGAGACCTGCAATCCCCAGCGCGAGACCGCCGCCTCGCTCGCGCGCATGATGGTCGGCGGCGAGATCAAGCAAGTGAGGGCCCCATCCGGTCGCAAGACCACTGTGCCGCGGCTCGTCGTCAACGATCTCTCGCTGGCCCCTGCCGAGGCGCATGGCGTGCGGCTCGAGCACATTTCGTTCGAGCTGAAGGGCGGCGAGATCCTGGGCATCGCCGGCGTCGCCGGCAACGGCCAGGATGAGCTGTTCGCCGCACTCTCCGGTGAGCGCCTGTCGAGGGACCCCGGCACCGTCGTGATCGAGGGTATTGCCGCCGGCCATCTCTCGATCACGCAGCGGCGCAAGCTGGGCGCCGCCTTCGTTCCCGAGGAGCGGCTCGGTCACGGCACTGCACCGCGCATGAAGCTGTCCGAGAATGCGCTGCTCACCGGGCATGCCGCCAGCGGCATGGTTCGTCACGGCTTCATCGATACCGCGGCGACGCTCAAGACCGTCGACCGCGCGACCGAAACGTTCGACGTGCGCAAGGCCAGGCGCGATCCGGAAGCAGCATCGCTTTCCGGCGGCAATCTGCAGAAATTCATCGTCGGACGCGAGATCCTGCGTAACCCCGCGGTGCTGGTGGTGAGCCAGCCGACCTGGGGCGTCGACGCCGGCGCCGCCGCAATCATCCGCCAGGCGCTGCTTGATCTCGCAACCGCAGGCGCCGCGGTGCTCGTAACCAGCCAGGACCTCGACGAGCTCGCGGAGATCGCCGACCGCATCGCCGTGATGTTTCACGGCCGGCTGTCGGCCCCACTTGCCGCCAGCGAGGCGAGCCGCGAAAAGCTCGGCCTTCTGATGGGCGGCAGCAGCCTGGAGCCGAAGGAAGCCACGCATGCAGTTGGTGCTTGAGGAGCGCGCCGAGCGCTCCAACACGATCGCGCTGATCTCGCCGCTGATCGCGATCGGCCTGACGATCGTGACGATGGTCATCCTGTTCGCGATCCTCGGCAAGAATCCGCTGCTCGCTTTGCATGCCTATGTTATCGCGCCCCTGACCGACGGCTATTCGCTCCAGGAGATCGCCGTGAAGGCGACACCGCTGGTGATGATCGCGATCGGGCTCTCGCTCTGCTATCTCGCCAATGCCTGGAATATCGGCGCCGAGGGACAATTCCTGATCGGCGCCGTCGCCGGAAGCTGGATCGCGGTGAAGACGCAAGGTACTGACGTCGGCCCTTGGGTTTTGCCGGCCATGCTCGTGCTCGCCGCTGCCGCGGGCGCGCTCTATGCGCTGATTCCGGCGATCTGCAAGGTGAAGTTCGGCGCCAGCGAAATCCTGACCAGCCTGATGTTGGTCTATGTCGCCGACCTCTTCCTCGACTATCTCGTGCGCGGGCCCTGGCGCGATCCGCACGGCTTCAACTTCCCCACCACGGCCGAGTTCGATCCGATAGCGACGGTGCCGCTGCTGATCGAAGGCGGCAGGCTGCATCTCGGCGCGATGATGGCCCTGCTCGTCGTCGCAGCCGTGGCGATCCTGCTGGGGCGCACCATCAAGGGCTTTGAGATCCGCGTGGTTGGCGCAGCGCCGCGTGCCGCGCGGTTCGGCGGCTTCAATGCCAACCAGCTCGTCATCCTCACCTTCGCCATCTCCGGTGCGCTGGCGGGCCTCGCCGGTATCATCGAGGTCGCGGGCCCCGTCGGGCATCTCCAGCCTGGCATTTCGCCTGGTTACGGCTTTACTGCGATCATCGTGGCCTTCCTTGGCCGGCTGAACCCGCTTGGAATATTAATTGCAGGCCTGTTCCTCGCATTGACCTTTATCGGCGGCGAGCAGGCGCAGATCGCGATGAAGATTCCGTTGGATGTCACCAAGGTTTTCCAGGGCATTCTGCTGTTCTACGTGCTCGCCTGCGATTCCCTCATTCTCTACCGTTTCAAGCTGCTCTTCCCGAACCGACAGGTGACCCGTGGAGCTGGTTGAGGCCATCATCCTCGCGGTGCTCGCGGCGTCGACGCCGCTGCTGATTGCTGCGACCGGTGAGCTCGTGACCGAGCGCTCCGGCGTGCTCAATCTCGGTGTTGAGGGCATGATGATCGTCGGTGCGGCCTGCGGCTTTGCCGGCGCGTGGCTCACCGAATCCACCTTCATTGGTGCGCTGTTCGGCATCGTCGCGGGCACGTTGATGTCACTGATCTTCGCGCTGATGACGCTCGGGCTCGCCGTCAACCAAGTTGCGACGGGTCTCGCGCTGACCATCCTCGGCATCGGGCTCTCCGGCCTGATCGGCGCCGGCTTCGTCGGAGAGCGCATCACGCCGGCAGTGCACCTCACCATTCCCGGCCTCACCGAGATCCCGCTGATCGGGCGCGTGCTGTTCGGCGAGGACGGTTTCGTCTACTTCTCGGTCGCACTGATCGTCGGCGTCTGGTGGTTCCTGCACCGCACGCGTGCGGGATTGATCCTGCGCGCCTGTGGCGACAATCATGCCTCCGCGCATGCGCTCGGCTATCCCGTGCTGCGCATCCGCACCTTTGCCGTCATGTTCGGTGGCGCCTGCGCAGGGCTTGCGGGCGCTTATCTGCCGCTGGCCTATACCCCGTTCTTCATTCCCGGCATGACGGCAGGCCGCGGCTGGATCGCACTGGCGCTGGTCGTGTTCTCGTCCTGGCGGCCGGGCCGGCTCGTCGTTGGTGCTTATCTCTTCGGCGCCGTGACGATCCTGCAATTGCACGCCCAAGGCTGGGGCGTCGGCATTCCCTCGCAGTTCATGTCCGCGCTGCCCTATCTCGCAACCGTTATCGTCCTGGTCCTGCTCTCCCGCGCGCGCACCGGCGGCTCGACCGCGCCGGCCGCGCTCGGCACCGTGTTCGTGCCTGACCGCTGAGTTTTCATTTCCGCAGCGTGCGCGATGGGGCGCGCGCGTTGCGGATCATGGCTTTCCCCTGATGTTTGGAGACTGATGATGAGGAAATCACTTCTTGCGCTGGCTGCCGGGCTTTTGCTTGGCGGGAGCTTCGGTGCAGCGTCCGCCGCCGACAAGCTGAAGGTCGGCTTCATTTATCTCGGTCCGATCGGAGACCTCGGCTGGACCTATCAGCATGATCTCGCCCGCCAGGCGCTGGTGAAGGAATTGGGCGATAAGATCGAGACCACCTATCTCGAGAACGTGCCCGAAGGCCCGGACGCCGAGCGCTCGATCGAGCAGCTCGTCCGCGCCGGCAACAAGCTGATCTTCACGACGTCATTCGGCTACATGGACCCGACGCTGAAGGTCGCCAAGAAGTACCCGAACGTGCATTTCGAGCACGCCACCGGCTACAAGCGCAACCCGAACATGTCGACCTATTCGGCGAAATGGTATCAGGGCCGCTACATTCAAGGCCTGATCGCGGCCAAGATGTCGAAGTCCGGCGTGCTGGGCTATATCGGCTCGTTCCCGATTCCGGAAGTCGTCTCCGGCATCAACGCGACGATGCTGGCGGCGCAGACCATCAACCCGAACATCAAGGTCAAGATCATCTGGGCCAACACCTGGTTCGATCCGGGCAAAGAGGCCGACGCCGCCAAGGCGTTGATCGATCAGGGCGCCGACGTCATCATGCAGCACACGGATTCTCCGGCCGCGATGCAGATCGCGAGCGAGCGCGGCAAGCTCGCCTTCGGCCAGGATTCCGAGATGATCAAGTTCGGACCCAAGACCCAGCTGACCTCGATCCTCGACACCTGGGGCCCCTACTACATCGAGCGCGTCAAGGCCGAGCTCGCCGGCACCTGGAAATCCGAGGACACCTGGGGCGGCCTCGACAGCCACATGTTCGCGATGGCGCCCTATACCAACATGCCTGATGACGTGAAGAAAATGGCCGAGGATGCCCAGGCCGCGATCACAGCCGGCAAGCTGCACCCGTTCAAATGCCCGATCATTGGGCAGGACGGCAAGCCGGTCGAGTGCAAGGGCGGCGATCACCTCGATGACGGCCAGATTCTCGGCATGAATTTCTACGTGAAGGGCATCGACGACAAGCTTCCGGGCAAGTAGCACGCTTCTTGCTTTGACCAGATCACCTGCTCCTCCCGGAGGAGGTTCGGAGGGGGTGGCCAGAAGCACCCGGCACTTGTGGTCGCCCCCTCTTTTATCTCAGATGCATGCTGCGCGCCGCCGAGCTGTGGCGGCGGATGAGGTCCGCCACATCGAGGCCCGGGATGGCGCCATCAACCACGGCCCATCGTCCCGCAACCATCACCCGATCGGCCCGATGCGCCCCGCACAGCACCAATGCCGCCAGCGGATCGCCATGGCCGGAGAAGCGCAGCTCGTCGAGCTTGAACAGCGCGAGATCGGCGGCCTTGTCGACCGCGATCTCGCCGAGTTCCGGACGGCCCACGCACGCCGCCGAGCCCCTGGTGGCCCAGCGCAGCGCGTCCTTGTGGCTGACCTTTGTCACGCCGTAACGGGCCCGTTGCAGCAGGAACGCGGCGCGCACCTCCTGCATCAGGTTCGACCCGTCGTTGGAGGCTGAGCCGTCGACGCCGATGCCGACGCCGACGCCGGCCTCCTCCATCTCGCAGACGGGACAGCAGCCGGACGCCAGCAGCTGGTTGCTGCACGCGCAATGGCTGATCGTCGTCCTGGCCTTACCGAGCCGCTTGATCTCGTCGGCTTTGAAGAAAATTCCGTGAGCGAGCCAGGTTCGCGCATGCAGCCAGCCGCATTGTTCGAGATAGTCGAGCGGGCGGCAGCCATACATCTGCTCGCAGAACTTGTTCTCGTCCTCGGTCTCGGCGAGATGGGTGTGCAGGCGCACATCGAGCTTGTCGGCGAGCTCGGCAGTGGCGCGCATCAAGGATGTCGTCACGGAGAATGGCGAGCACGGCGCGAGCGCGATCTGCACCATCGCATCCGCACCGCGCTGATGATGCTTGGCGACCACGCGCGCGCTGTCGGCGAGAATGGTGTCCTCGTCCTGCACGACGCTGTCGGGCGGCAGGCCGCCGTCGCGCTGCGACAGGTTCATCGAGCCGCGCGTGAGCAACACGCGCAAACCGAGCCGCTCCGCCACCGCCACCTCGATATCGACAGCGTCTTCGAGACCTGCCGGGAATACGTAATGGTGATCGGTCGTCGTCGTGCAGCCCGACAACAGCAGTTCCGACATCGCGACGGTGACGCCGAGCTCCAGCGCCTCCGGCGTCAGCTTCGCCCACACGGGATAAAGCGCCTGGAGCCAGGGAAACAGCTCGCGATCCATCGCCGCCGGCAGCGCCCGCGTCAGCGTCTGGTAGAAATGGTGATGTGTATTGATGAGGCCGGGCAGTACGACGTGTTCACCGGCATCGAACACCGCGACATCCGCGGTCGCAGGCGTCCCGCCAGCCGGCACCAGTTCGACAATCCGGCCATCCTTCACCACGACCCCGCGCTCGGCCCCGTCGGCGAGGACGGCCAGGGGGTCCCTGATCCAGATCGCACTTGCGTCGGTCATGATTGCCGCTTCTCCTCACATCCCTGATGGCGGGCCTGCAAGGCCGAGGCCAGGCCCATTGCGTTCCGGCTGCGACTTGTTGTTGCGACTTGGCTCCGGTCTTGCAAGACTTTCTCTTGCCCGATTCACCCGGCGGAAGCGTTGGCGCAGCCATGGATTTGAATACCATCACAGCAGTCGCCCATCCGCAAACACGCGCACAGCTGCCTGCCTGGACGGCAGGCGACGCTTGGCTCGCGGGCGGCACCTGGCTGTTCTCGGAGCCGCAAATACACCTGAGGCGGCTGATCGATCTCACCGACCTGAAATGGCCGGCGCTGACGATCACCGAGAGCCATCTCAGCATCGCCGCCACCTGCACCATCGCAGAGCTCGATAGTCTCGCCTGCCCGTCCGACTGGCTCGCGGCGCCGCTGATCGGCCAGTGCTGTCGGGCCTTCCTTGCTTCGTTCAAGATCTGGAAGACGGCAACGGTCGGCGGCAATCTCTGCATGTCGCTGCCCGCGGGACCGATGATCTCGCTCACATCAGCGCTCGAGGGCATCTGCACCATCTGGAAGGCCGACGGCGGTGAACAGAGGATCTCCGTCCCCGACTTCGTCACCGGCAACCAGCGCAACCGCTTGACGTCAGGCGACCTGGTCCGGCAGATCGATATCCCGATTGCCGCGTTGAGGCGCCGTACCGCGTTTCGCCAGATCTCGCTGGCGCCTGTCGGCCGC
Organism: Bradyrhizobium sp. 179; assembly: GCF_023073535.1. Lineage (NCBI taxonomy): Bacteria > Pseudomonadati > Pseudomonadota > Alphaproteobacteria > Hyphomicrobiales > Nitrobacteraceae > Bradyrhizobium > Bradyrhizobium sp. 179. The sequence goes on from NZ_JADPJR010000097.1 coordinate 44,957, forward strand.
TCAGCGGCGCTTCTGATCGGCAGCCTCGATCCGGACGGCACGCTGACTTTGACGGTGACCGCATCGACGGTGCGGCCGATCCAGCTCACCTTTCGCAACAGCCCGGACCCGAATGCGCTTCGCGATGTGATCGCGCAGCAGATCACGGACGACCTGTACCATACCGACATCCATGGTAAGCCGCTCTGGCGCAAGCACATGACGCTGCGGCTCGCGGAGGAGATCCGCGGCGAGCTCCTGGGGGGATCGCCATCATGAGCTTCGAAGTCAACGGCAAGGCGTTTGCGCAGGAGCCGCGCGCCGGCCAGTGCTTGCGCACGTTCCTGCGCGAGCTCGGCCACTTCGGCGTGAAAAAGGGCTGCGATGCCGGTGATTGCGGAGCCTGCACGGTGCTGCTGGATGGCGAGCCGGTACATAGCTGCGTGATCCCGGCGTTCCGCGTCCAGGGGCGCACCGTCACCACGATCGAAGGTCTTGGCGGGGACCACGGCGTCCATCCGATGCAGCAGGCGTTCCTCGATGCGCAAGGCTTTCAATGCGGCTTCTGCACCGCCGGCATGATCCTGACCTGCGCCTCGCTGAACCAGGCGCAGCGCACCGATCTCGGCATAGCGTTGAAGGGCAATATCTGCCGCTGCACCGGTTATCGTTCGATCGAGGATGCGATCCTCGGCAAGACCAATGTCGAGGCGAGCGTCGAGGCCGGCGCCGCATTCGGCCGCAGCCTGCCGGCCCCTGCAGGTCCCGACATCGTGCGCGGCAAGGCGCGCTACACCTTCGACACCGCCATCGACGGACTGCTGCACATCAAGCTGCTGCGTTCGCCTCATGCCCACGCCAGGATCGTTGCGATCGACAAGTCGGGCGCCCTTGGCGTCCCCGGGGTCCAGGCCGTGCTGACGCATGAGGATGCGCCGCCTGTCCTGATTTCGACCGCGCGGCATGAGAAGGAGTGGATGGATCCCGAGGACACCCGCATCCTCGACGACGTCGTCCGCTTCGTCGGCCAGAAGGTTGCCGCCGTCGTTGCCGAGAGCGAAGCGGCCGCCGAGGAGGCGTGCCGTCGGCTGAAGGTCGATTACGAGATCCTGCCCGCGCTGATTGATCCGGAGCAGGCGATGGCGCCGGGCGCGCCCGTCGTTCATCCTGCCCGCACCATCGCGAACCGCGTCGCTGACGCCCAGCGCAATCTCGTCGCGGAGACGCATGGCGAATTCGGCGACGTCGCCGCTGCGCTCGCGACCTCCGCCGTCACCTTCGAGGGCACCTTTCACAGTCATCGTGTGCAGCACGCCGCATTGGAGACCCATGGCGGCCTGGCCTGGCTCGACGACGCGGGCGTGCTCAACGTCCGCACCTCGACGCAGGTCCCGTTCCTGACCCGGCGTGCGTTGGCCGATATCTTCAGGCTTCCCATGGACAAGGTCCGCGTGTTCTGCGAGCGCGTCGGCGGCGGCTTTGGCGGCAAGCAGGAGATGTTCGTCGAGGACGTCCTGGCGCTCGCTACGCTCAAGACCGGGCGGCCGGTGAAACTCGAGCTGACCCGCGAGGAGCAGTTCATCGCGACCTCGACGCGCCACCCGATGCGGGTCCACATCAAGGCCGGCGCGGATGCCGCAGGCAAGCTCACCGCGCTCCAGCTCGACGTGCTCTCCAACACGGGCGCCTATGGCAATCACGCCGGCCCCGTGATGTTCCACGCGCTGGCGGAATCCATCAGCGTCTATAATTGTCCGAACAAGCGCGTCGACGGCGCCGCCGTCTACACCAACACGGTGCCGGCGGGTGCGTTTCGTGGCTACGGCCTGCCGCAGGCATTGATCGCGGTGGAGGCCGCGATCGACGAGCTGGCGAAGCAGCTCGGCATCAGTCCCTACGAAATGCGCCGGCGCAACATCGTCAGGCCCGGCGATCCCATGCTGTCGCCGCCGCCGTCCGAATATCACGACGTCGTCTATGGCTCCTACGGGCTCGACCAGTGCCTCGACCTCGTCGAGCGCGCGATGCAGGCCGATGGCCCGCAACCGGACCTGTCGCCGGAATGGCTGATCGGCGACGGCATCGCGCTGACCATGATCGACACGGTGCCCCCGGCGGGCCATATCGCCGACGCTATGATCGCGCTCAACGACGACGGCAGTTTCGACCTGACCGTCGGCACTGCCGAGTTCGGCAACGGCACCAGCACCGTGCACCGGCAGATCGCGGCAACGACGCTTGCGACCACCGTCGACAGGATCCGCCTGCGCCAATCCGACACCGCCCATGGCGGGCACGACACCGGCGCCTATGGCAGCGCGGGCATGTTTGTTGCCGGCAAGGCGACGCATGCGGCGGCCATCCAGCTTGCGACCGAGCTGAAGGCGACGGCCGCAGACGCCTGGCTGTGCGATGCTGGGAGCTGCGCGCTTGAAGCTGACGCCGTCGTTAGCGGCGTACGGCGCATGCCTTTTACGGAGCTGGCGAAGCTCGCGCGCGAACGGAGACAGCCGTTGGCAGGCATCGGCAATTCGGACGGCACCCCCCGCTCGGTCGGCTTCAACGTGCAGGGTTTTCGCGTTGCCGTGAACAAGGGCACCGGCGAGCTCAAGATTCTCAGGAGCGTGCATGCGGCCGACGCCGGCGTCGTCGCCAATCCCATGCAATGCCGCGGGCAGGTCGAAGGCGGTGTCGCGCAGGCGCTCGGCGCCGCGCTCTACGAGGAGATGGTGATCGACGCAGACGGCCGCGTCAGCAACCCGAAGTTCCGCGACTACCACCTGCCCTCCTATGCCGACGTGCCCCGCACCGAGGTGTTCTTCGCCGAGACGTCCGACACGATCGGACCGCTGGGCGCGAAATCGATGAGCGAGAGTCCGTACAATCCGGTCGCGGCCGCGCTCGGCAACGCGATTGCCGATGCCACCGGCATCCGCTTCACCGCGCCGCCCTTCAAGCCGGACCGGCTGTTTCCAGCGCTGCTCGAGAAGTTTGGCGGCTAGAGCGGGATGGTTCGCTTCACCTCTCCCGTAGGGAGAGGTCGGAACGCATCGAAGATGCGATCCGGGTGAGGGGTTTGGGTCTCACTGAGTCCCACCGCCCCTCACCCGGATTGCTCGCAATCCGACCTCTCCCCGTCGGGGAGAGGTGAACCAACGACAGCCCATCGAACTTACATGCTTTAGCTGCCGCGATAGGTCGAATAGCTCCACGGCGTGACCAGGAGCGGCACGTGATAGTGCCCCTCCGGCTCGCTGACCGCAAAGCGCAGCGGAATTTCGTCGAGGAACGGCGGGTCGGACAACGGCACGTTACGCTCGGCGTAATATCTGGCAACGCTGAACCTGAGCTCGTAGCGGCCGATCGGCACGGGGCGACCGCTGATCAGCGGCTGATCCGTGCGGCCGTCCGAGTTGGTCACAGTGCGCGCAATGACACGGCTCTCGCCGAGGCTCGCAAGCTCGACCAGCTCGACCGGGATGCCGGGCGCGGGCTTGCCCGTGTGATTGTCGAGCACATGCGTCGACATCCGGCCGTGCACCTTCAGCTTGTCGCGGGCGACGATGAGCTGATCCAGCCGCAGCGCGGAGATGCGGCCGATCTCCTCGATCGCACGCCTTGTCTCGGTCTTGACGATGTTGAGCAGCCGCGTCTCGAAGTCACGCAAGATCGAATCCCTGCTGTGACGGCGCACGCAGACGATATAGGGGAAGCCGAACTTGTCCCGATAGGCATTGTTGACGCGCTCGAACGCCGCGAATTCGGCGTCCGACAGGCGGTCGAGGCCGGCGCTGTTTTGCTCGTCGGTCGATTCCGCCGTGAGACCGGCGGCGCGCTGCGTCTTGTTGGCAAGATCGGGATGCGCACGGATCAATGCCAATTGCACGTCCGGTTCAGCGCTCTGGATCGCCGCCATCAGCGCGGCGTGCAACTGGTTGATGCCCGCGAACGGCCGCTTGCCGGCGAGCTGCTCGGCGATCCATGGCGAATATTCGACGACGTTGGCGAGTGCCGCGACGAAATCGGCTTTGCTTGCGGCGTTGAGGTCGGCCAACGAGATCTGCGACATCACCCTCTCACTCGATCTCGAATGCGTCGGCCGCAAGGTGCGCGTGCTTGTCGTGCCAGTGCTGCGCGATCTGCAATCGCGTCGGCACCCAGACGCGCTCGTGCCTGCCGATGTAATCCAGGAAGCGCATCAGCCCCGCAGCGCGGCCAGGCCGGCCGGCAAGGCGGCAGTGCAGACCGACCGACATCATCTTCGGCGCGGTCTGCCCTTCGGCATAGAGCACGTCGAAGGCATCCTTCAGATAGGTGAAGAACTGCTCGCCGTCGGCAAACCCTTGCGGGTTGATGAAGCGCATGTCGTTGGCATCTAACGTGTAGGGAATGATTAGCTGCTTGCCGCCTGCGCGCTTGACCCAATAGGGCAGATCGTCGGCATAGGAGTCGCAGAGATAGAGGAAGCCGCCCTCCTCCATCAGGAGACGGTTGGTGTTGATGGAGGAGCGCCCGGTGTACCAGCCGAGTGGCCGCGATCCGGTCGCCTCGATGTGGACGCGGATGGCTTCGGCGATCTCGGCGCGCTCCTGCGCCTCGGTCATGTCCTTGTGCTCGATCCACTTCAGGCTGTGGCTGGCGATGTCCCAGCCCGCCTCCTTCATGGCAGCTACGATTTCCGGATTGCGTTTCAGCGCGGTCGCGACTCCGAACACGGTGGCCGGCCAGTTGCGTTCGCCGAACATCCGCCACAGCCGCCAGAAGCCTGCGCGCGAGCCATATTCGAACATCGATTCGATGTTGGCGTGGCGCTGGCCCGGCCAGGGCTGCGCCCCGAGCACGTCGGACAGAAAGGCTTCCGAGGCGCGGTCGCCGTGCAGAATATTGTTCTCGCCGCCTTCCTCGAAATTGACGACGAACTGCACCGCGACCCGCGCGTTGCCGGGCCACTCGGGATGCGGCGGATTGCGGCCGTAACCGCGAAGATCGCGCGGGTAGCTTGCGTCGGTCACTCAGACTTCCTCGAAGCGGATCGGTAGAGCGCCCTTCCACAGCACGCTCTTGCCGAGCGTCGCCAGATTCTCCAGGCCCGAAGTCATCGTGATGAAATGGTTGCCGGCGAGCTGGCCCATCTTGCTCGCGAAATGCACGCCACCATAGGCGAGCAGGATCTCGGTCTCGCTGATGCCGCCGGGATAGAGGATGATCTGGCCGGGCGCAGGATAGCTCGTGTGGTTCTCGTAGCCGACGCCGAAATCGAAATCGCCGAGCGGCATCCACACCCCTTCGCCACTCCAGCGCACATGGATGATGTGACTTTCGAACGGCAGCGCCTTGCGGAAGGCGGCGACAGTCTTGGGTGCCAGCTGCTCCTCGAAGCGGGCATCGAAGGTGAAATCGCCGGCGCGGATAACGAGTTTGCTCATCTCATCTCTCTGGGTCGGGGGCGTAGCCCACCGTGGACTCCTCGGCAAAGAGCATTCCGTCGGGCTTCGCGCAAGGGGCGTAGCCGCATCACCGGCGGTCGTAGGACCAGCCGAAAATGCCGCTCCGCCGGATCTCCGGCTCCGCGGCAGGCAGCGGCGCCTCCTTCAGTTCCGTGTGCGGCGACGGGGGCGGCGCCGGCAGGGTCTCGCATGTCATGGAGTAGACCAACTTGCCATCCGCCGTACGCCCGATCAGGGCACAGGGGTCCGGATGCGCCGCCGTGGTCTGCGGCTTCATCTTGACTTGCGCAGCCGCCGGCGAGGCGATCAGCAGCAGAACCAGCAGATATCTCGACATCGTTGTCGCCTGAAAACTCAACGCGACCATTGAACCGGATTGCGGCGGGCAAGTCCACCGGCGCCGCGGGCGCGATTGCGGAATATTTAGCCGAATGCGCACACCGCCTTCGCATTCTCGCGGCGCGTTTCGCCCGAGCTTTGCTTCGTCGCTCCACCCTCTCAAGCGAAGAGGGCGCAGGGAAAAATAAATATGCGCGTGGGTGCGCAGAGACCCCAGTGGAATGCCTACGCCATTGATCTAGCGACGATTTCTAACACATAGTGCCATGAGCTTCTTTATGCCTCCCCACACACCATTGGGACAAAACCGGGACACTCATGGCACGCAAGGTCCGCCACAGCGCGCTGGAATCGCGTAGCGCTCGATTGAAACTGCAGGTTCGCCGCAAACCCTACAGAGGCCCGTCACTCGCGCGCGGAGTCTCGCTGCTCTACCGACGTAACAAGGGCAGCGGCGCTTGGGTGGTCAAAACTTCGAACGGCCACGGCGCCTACTGGACCAAGGCGTCGGGGTTGCCGATGACTATGGCGATGCAAACGGCAAGGACGTGCTTCAAGCGCAGGGCGTCGCGAAACAACTCGCGCGTGGCGGTGATGGCGCTGGCGACAATGCACCCATCACGGTTGACGTCGCGCTGAAGGACTACAAGCGCGATCTCGAAGCGCGCGGAGCCAATCCTTACAACGCTGAAAGCCCGCGCGTGCATCTCACGGCCGTGCTGCTGGCCACACCTGTGTTGCTACTCACCGCGACCGAGTTGCGGAAATGGCGCGATGGCCTGCTTGGCAAGATCAAGCCCGCCACGATCAACCGGGTCTGCAGGTGCTTGTGCGCAGCGCTGGAACAGGCAAGGCAGCACGACGAACGCATTCAGAATCGGCAGGCGTGGGAAGTCGGGCTGGTCCGCTTGCCGGATGCGCAGGAAGCACGCAACGTCATTCTCTCCGACGACAAGGTGCGTGACTTCGTCAGCACGGCCTACGCACATGACCATCAGCTCGAGCTCTTGGTGGATACGCTGGCGGTCACCGGCGCGCGCCCGTCACAAGCCGTCCGGCTACGGGTCGAGGATTTTCACGACGATCCGCTGCGGCCAAAACTGATGATGCCGAAATCAGCCAAGGGCGGCGGACGCAATCGCGCCAAGAAGAAACATGAACGCTATTCGGTGCCGACCACCGTGCAGCTCGCGACGAACCTGCGCCAAGTTGCAAAGGGCCGCGCCGATGATGCGCCGCTCTTGCTGCAGAGCAGTGGCACGCCATGGGGCGCCAATCCGGGCCAGACCTATCATCGCCAGATCGACAAGATTGTCGCCGCGATCGGTCTCGACCCGAGCGTCGTGACGATCTATGCGTTGCGTCACAGCTCGATTGTTCGGATGCTGTTGCAGAACATTCCGATCCGGCTGGTCGCGAGTTTGCATAACACAAGCGTTCAAATGATCGAGCGCACGTACAGCAAGTACATCACCGAGCACTCCGACGACATTTCCCGCAAGGCGCTGCTGCGGTGTGTTCCGCCGATCGGCGACAACGTGATTGCGATCGCAGGTCGATCTACAGAAACTGTAGGTCGAGCGAATGAGCTTGCTACCGCGGAGTCGAGGCGACAACCGTCAGTGGCTAGTTAGACCTACACCAATAGGTGGTTGATTGACGCCTTCGGCATTTCTATTTCAAAGGATTCAGCCGCCAACGGCCGCTGCGCTGGGCTCACAAAAGTGGAACAGCCGGCTGAATGCTCTGGAATCAAGTCTACAGGACCATGGCCAAGAAGAATTCCAAGAAAGCCGCTCTCTGGCTGAAGGCCGGACAGCAAGCGCCGCTGTTCTATCCTGACCAGTTCTTCCGCGAGATGGTAGAGGCCCGCGAGGAACTGTTGCAAAAATTGGCCGGCGAGTGCGATGCGGAGCCGCTCACTAGAGGTAGGACTTGGCAGCTCGACCGGCTGAGAGGCGTGCTGCGCGTCGTGTTCCCACCAGACGGTCGTATTCCAGCCAATCTCACCCACGGTGCAGTCCAACGCCATGTTGTGCCCGTGTATAAGGAAATGGGTTGGAAAGAACCCTGCATCGATACCATCGCGCGTGTACGCGGTCGCCGCAAGACGTAGCTGCTGATCACGCAAACACGCAAACACGCATTTGCGCGGCGCGTGTCTGCGTGATGGCTTAGAAGCCCACCTGGCTTCGTTACTCCATATCGTTTTGCGGATATGGAGATAGACACGCATGGCACGTCCTGAAGTAACCGGCCGGAAATCGCCCCACTCCTCAGCAGAAAACCCTGACGCCTACAGCGTTGACGAATTTTGCGCGCGCCACCGCACCTCCGTGCAGCTCTTCTACAAGAATCGCAAGCAGATGCCCCGCACGTTCAATGTCGGCGCGCGCGTCTTGATCAGTAAGGAAGCCGCTGCTGCGTGGCGTCGCGAGCGTGAGCAGGCGGCAAGGCTGCTGCGCGCGTGGCCTAGCCGCAGGGAAGTTTGCCGGGCGCTGGCTCGTCAGTGTACCGCGAATGCTTGATGATCTTGAAGAAGGCACTCTTGATCGGCGGCGCCGTGGGCCGGGCGAGCGGGCGCGCGCCGAGGAGCGGGCGAAGAAATACGAGGACTGGGCACGGCCGCAAGAGCCGCTGGTGGAGGTGCCGGCGTTGGAGACGTGAGCTGTTTCGTCGCTATGCGCCCGAAAGCAGACGGTGCTCATCTTGAGCTTTTGTCGTTCGTGACCCAACTCGGACCTCAGGACGGCAGCCTGAGTAACCAGCAAGCCGATTGCTCGAGCTCGGATTCAGCGCTAATTTGCTTGTCCTCGTCTGGGCAGATAAGCCGGAGGCGAACATGGCGCGATTGGGACCTGCCGCTCAAGCGGCAGGTGCACTCACCATAATTCTGGTGTGTACGACGGGCGCGCACGCGCAGATCACCGACAAGCCTCCATTCTGGGCCTACACTTACAACCCGCCCGACTTCAAGCCGCCGCCCGATGACGGTCAACCTCGCCACGTTCCCGAAAGCACGGCGAGCTATACAGTCCCACAAACGCGTGATCGCTTCCTGGCACCGGACTGGCACCCAGATGACCATCCGCCGATGCCGGCGGTCGTGGCGAGCGGCCGCAAACCTGACGTCTACGCCTGCGGCTTTTGCCATCGTGCTTCTGGCACGGGTGGTCCGGAGAACGCTGACATCGCCGGCCTGCCGGTAGCCTATTTTATTCAGCAGATGCACGACTACAGGAGCGGCAAACGTTCGACAGCACTGCCCGACCGCATTCCGCAAGCATGGATGATCTCCGCCGCGAAGGCGGCGAACGACGACGAGATCAAGGCGGCGGCTGAGTATTTTGCCGCCATCAAGCCAAACAAGTTGGTCGAGGTGGTGGAGACTGAGACCGTGCCGAAACCAACGGTCGCAGGCTGGTTCTTTGTCACTAAAAACGATGAACGCGAGCCGATCGGCCTGCGCATCATTGAGACGCCGACGGATGTCGGCCGCTTCGTCAACCGCGACTCGCGCGTCCGCTTTACCGCCTACGTGCCGCCCGGCAGCGTCGCTACCGGCCACGGGCTGGCCGCGAAGCAGGAGATCGCCTGCGCCGCCTGCCATGGCGAGAAGCTGACCGGCACCGACGTCGTTCCGGGCATCGCCGGGCGCTCGCCGACCTACATCTTCCGCCAGCTCTACGAATATCGGCACGGCTTCCGCGCTGGGCCGGAGAGCAAACCGATGATCGACGTGGTCAAAGCGCTCGACGAGGCAGACTTTTTGTCACTTGCTGCCTATCTCGCCACGCTGGAGCGGTGAAGCGGCCGACGGTCACCCGCTTGCTTATGTTTGGGGCGGGTGCGCAACGACGGGATCAGCGCCCGAGCCGGAATACTGACGTTTGCTTTGCCCTCGAAAGCGGGCGTCATTTGCGTCTGTCGTTGGCCCATCGCGTCAGTTGGCGGATGTAGCGGCACGTCCGATGTAGCGACATGTCCGGAGTGTGGGGTAGACCGGAAGGGGCTGGCAGAGCGCCAAATCGGCGCTGGTGACCCGTAGCGGACTCGGCCAGTGGTTGCGAATGGTCAAGACATCCCTGCCGAGTTCAGCAGCGCCGCTGGGGCCGTCATACATGCCAAAGGGAACCTACGACAGCGCCATGGATTCTTGAGTCTGCCTAGCTGAAATCCCGTGCCGGAGAGGGATGCGGACATTTCAGGTGTGACAGATCCTCCGGGCAAGATGGCCGATTCGCGGAGTGGTTCGATCACCACGATTCGGCAGGTAGCGGTTCCACCGCATCAATTCCACTTCCATCTGGCGCGACATCAGCCGTTCGATGGCCTGACCGGAGACGCGTTACGGCGTGCATCCTCTGCAATGAAATCGGATGTCATGAGCGGTTGTCGCTGCCTGGGTTTGGTCCTGATCGAGCTGAGCATCGTTGCAGCCGCAATCATCACCAGGATGCCGACGAAACTGAGTGCGATCTGCATTGCAAGCTCATCTGAGATTTTGACCAGCGCTATGTGGCTGGCAAGCGCCAGCAGAACGCCGAGGCAATAGATTGCCAGGGGGTTCTCGCCGCAGCGGATCGCCCCGCGCATCGCCGGCGTCGACAGCCCTCGCCAATTGCGAGGCACGAGCCATACCACCAAAATCGCAAGGGCAATAAAATGCAGCAATCGCAAAGGATCGAGGTCCGATTTGCCCGCCAGGTAAGGCAACTTCGCCAGGATCTGTGGGACAAGCACCTCCGGTGGTCTGATGCTCCAACCCAATGCGATAGTCAGGCTGAAAGCCAGATAGAGAACGGCAAGTCCAAGCGCCAAGCGTGAACTCAACCGCGGCCAGAACTTCTTGCCCTCCGTGACACACCACGCACCAAGCACAACCAGCAACTGCCAAGCGAGCGGATTGAAGAACCAAGCGTTGTTCGGCCACGCCGGAACGGTCCAGCCGAAAAGATGCACCGACGCATAAAGCAAGAGCGAGGCGCCGAGCGCCACGTTCGGCACTCGGAGCATCAGCCACAGCAGTGGCGCGAACAAAAGATGGAAAATCACGAAGAGAGGCAAGACGTCGGTGTTGACAGGACGGTATTGCAGGATTGCCGCTTGCGCTAGCGTCGCTCCCGGATGTTCCAAGAGAATGCGCGTATTGGTCTCGTCGGCAAGCCGGCCGCCGCCTGCGAGGTAAACCACCACGGCGCAAGCAAGAATGAGCAGCAAAAAAGCGGCGTAAATGTCCCAGCTACGTTGCAGCGTACGGCCGAGCACGCCGGTCCATCCGCCGCGCTCGTGCGCCTTGCCGTAGGCGATCGCGCAGGTCACACCCGAGGCGAACATGAACACTTCCGCGCTATCGCTGAAGCCGTAATTCCGCAGCGTCAGCCAGCTTCCGATGTTGTTGGGAATATGGTTCAGAAAGATGCACCAGAGCGCGATGCCGCGGCAAACATCGATCCGTAGGTCGCGGCCGGGCACTTTCAGCTCCGGAAGCGCGCTCGTCCTTGGCTTCGCAGGTGTCGCGAGCAACTCAGGTTCGAGGTGCAAAAGCCGACCGATCAACACCTCGGCACTGGGTTCAATCTCCGCCGGGGTTCGGCGAAAGTCACTGTTCGGCACGGCCCTACCGCGACGCTTGTCGAGGTCGACAGGCGCTTCACGCATAGGCTCCCGGGCATTCGAAAGATCGAGCGAACTGATCGTCACCATCTCGACTGAAGGGCTGCGGGGTGGCGGCGCGGGCACCTTCATCATGGTGGCGACGGGCCGAAAGGACGGAAATGACAAGCCTTCCGTCGACTCTTCTTCGGTAATAACCTCATATGATCCGGCCGGTAATAGTCGTTCAGCGCTTGCGATCCGGAATGGGTGCTTGAACACTACCGTTTCGCTCCGCGATCGGGTCATCACCATGATCATTCTCGCAGATTGGCCGCGAGGTGCCGCCGTAACCACTAGCACAGGGGCGATGTTGCCGGGTGCGAGCGACGCCATTCAGCTCTTCGGGCGAATGCGTTTTGATTGAAAACTCAATTGGCCTCCACAGTGAGTGGAGAGCGCTGAAGCTATTTTTCTTTTTCTACGCTTCGTCCCGCTGGAGTACAGCTCCGCGCCAGCGTCACAATCGAACACTCGCAACGGTGCGCTCTTTGTGCCCGAATAGCTATCTCTTTCTTTTTACTCTGGACCAAACCCAGTCGTGAACTGGCAGCCCCCATTACTGATTCCAATCGGCTCTGGCTCTCCAAGGCGTATGCTGTTGGGCTCGTGAGCATCATGTCGACGTGAGGCAGTTTACACGCAGATCTCAACGGCTGGGCCGCACTGCACGACGAAAAAGGGTCTCCATTCAGAGCCTTCGGCCCTGAAGATCACCCTGATCGCGAGAGGTTGGCGTAAACTGACGTCTTGAAGTGCGAATACGACCTCGGTGGGGTATCGCGATGAATTGCCCCGATGTGGAAGTTATTCATTAGGCGCTCGAACGGAAACGGCGTAGGCTTGTTGGCTTGGCCGAGCGGATTGCTTGTCCGAGAGAGCTGCCCAAAAACGGCGACACACCGAAGTCGCCGCTTCTACCAAATGGCAGCCCAGTGCCGTCGGTAGGCACACGTCATCCTGAACATTGATATTCAAATCGCATCACGATGCGCTCGGGTGGTGCCTGCGTGCGTTGGGCGAGCAATTGGAAAGCAAGAAAGGAGAATATCATGAAAATGAGCATTGCAGTCGTTCTTAGCGCTTTGGCGTTTGGGGAGAGAAAGTTGACGAAGTACGCCCGCGTCGCCACTACCGCATGGTTCGGCCGCTCCGTGCTGATCAAATTGGCGCACATTCTCGAAAGAATCGGACTTGCCATGGTTGGGGCCGCGGGCGGTCTGTACGTGGCCGTAGGAATGATGCGCATGGACAATGATTTTTTTCGAAACGAATGGATCGTCTTGTTGATGATGCTTTACGGGGGCTTTGGCTTCTACGTGGGCATCGATCTGCCTAGCCGTCTTGCGCAGACAGTAGAATCCACCAGATCGGGAGAATGGAGCTTTGGCACCGACGCGGCGGCGATAGCTAGCGGGGCCGGAACTTTCTTTGCCGCGAATGCGGTGTTTCTCTCCGTTGGCATCATTGTCTTTGACTACATCATGCGGGATGGATTCAGCGTTATGGTGGCATGCTGTTGGGCGATAGGCACTTCGTTTCAAATTGCTGCCGGCGCCATAGGCCGCAGCAAAGTCATCGTCGAGGATGGTCAGTGAGGAGCAAGATGTGGGGGAAAGATAAATCAATGTCGCTTTGGACGCCCGAGAAGCTAGGCGAGAAAGCCAAGGCAGACGCTGAGAACGACAACTACAATCCGCCACATTCATGGTGGCCCGGCCGATACAGCGTTGGTACCGAAGCCCGCAACAAGTACGACAAAACTTTTAATCTTCATCACAGCGACAAGGACGAGTGCTAGGCTGTCCCAATTCGCGTTCTGGCGAGATGGTCGAATTTGCTCAGATTCGGTACCGCCATAGGCGTTACAAAAACCCTGTCCCCGCAAGGCCCTGGGCGTCTATCGGTGATGACACCGCGATCAGTCGATCTCGTCTGCCTGCTTGTCTGAATAGCCCGAGCCCCTATGGTGCTTTTGCCACTCGAAAGCGGACAAGATCTATACAGACAATGCCATTGGTGCCGTGCTAGCGTTTCGGCATCACCGCAAGGCCAGTAGCATATATCGGTGATTGAGAGCGGATATACGCTGTATGGCCCACAGAATTCCCGCGAGGCGCATGCTTGAGGTGAGGCTGGACGCTCTTCTCCCGCAGAAGTGGGAGTGGCAGGTTTGGGAAGACGACGCCTTGCTGATGAGCGGCCATGAGACTTCGCGGGAAACGGCTCAGATAGAAGGGAATAGCGCCCTGTTTTACCTACTTCGTACGCCGAAGTGACAATTCGAAGCGCCCTAACTCTTTCGACGAAAATCCCTGATGGAAAAATTGGAACACGAACTCGTGGGCTTGCGTGCTCGCGCCGCGGCTCTTCACAGCCGTCATAAAGCTGCTGAGGCGGCCTCCGTTGACGCTGAAGCGAAGCTCCAGCAGCATTTGCTGGAAGCAGACCTCGATGCCGACGAAAAGGCCCGCAACAAGCTGGAGGCTACGGTCGCAGCATGCGCATTGACGCGCGACAACTTCGCCAAGGCGATCGCTGCACAGCAGGCGAAGATCGTCGAGATCGAAGACAACATCACAGCCGAGCGCGCGGCCGTCGAACGCAAGGCCGCGAGCGACAAGCTGGCGCGCGACCTCGATGCGGTCGAGCGAGCACTGCCGGACCATCTGTCGGCTGCTCAGCGCTTGGTCGATGCCCTGGAGAAACTTCACTTTCATTTCGAGAGCGGCGCAATGGCCCGCTTCGTCAGCAACACGACCACGCAGGTCGAAGTCGCTGCCGGCTTCGCTCTCGCCGAACTGCGCGGGATGGTGGGCCCGATCCGCGAGGGCGCCGCGCCGATCCCCGCGGCCAAGCCCGCTGACACGCCGATCGCGGCGGCTGAGCCGGCGCCGCCGACGCAGACGGTGTTCATGCTGAAGTCCGCGAAGTTCCGTGAGCACGACGGCCGATCGCACTTCGCCGGCCAATGGGAAGACGCCACCATGCCGGTGGCGACGGCACAGCGCGCGTTGGGCATGGGCATCGCGGTCCCGGTCACCGATCCACGTCGCGCTCAGCTCCGTGGTACTCGGGGTGGCGACTTCAGTCCGCAGGCGGCCGATGTCGTCGATCTTGACGCCATGCCGCAGGTTGAAACTGACCCGGTAGAATTGTTTTGTGCGAAAAAGTTGGTGGAGAGATGCCGCAAGAGAGCGGAACAATGCCGCTTGAATGCGAGGTACGCACGAAGCGACTTCGATGAAGCTGCGTGGCTGGACCTATCTGACGACTGGACGAAGTTGGCTGAAGCCCTCAAACACGAGGACGATCCCAAGTGGACGCACTAAAGGGCCAACTGAGGCCGCCTCGCTGGATGTCGCCTGGTAGCCCGAAGGCGAAGTGGTTCAATCGGCCGTTGAGATCCGCTGTTAGTGGCAGATCGGACCTGCCGCTCCGCCTCCCGCTCCATCGCTGGATGGCTACGGTTTTTTACCTTTACCCAATGCTTGCTCCGCCCTGCTTGATAAGGGCGATCTCTTCTCTTTGACACCAGTCCAGCCCCTCAAGACCCATGTTGCCCGGCCCGAAACAGATCAGGCCCCAAGTCACCGCGCTCGAAGGGATTGACGAACACACCTTCAGGACGGCGCGCCAGCAGGCGCTCCAAGTTCGCCTTCCTCATCGACATAGGGAGCATGCGGAGGTCGTCGCCGCGATCGGCGAGAATATCAAGGCGCAGAAATGGACTTCATGATCGTGCTTGTGCGAGTGAAGTGCGTTGAAATCAGAGACGCCATCGGTGCCGAGAACGACCGCTTCGCCGTCGAGGACGAAGTGCTTCTGGCGGACCTTACGAGCGGCTTCCAAGGATCCATGGATAACGGCTGGCCCAATTGTAGCCTCCGCGCGTGATCAGGCGCACGCGGTCTCTATCGCGCTCCAAGCGGAGGCGGTAGCCATCGTATTTTACTTCATGAAGCCAATCGAGGCCGTTCGGGACCGCAATGCCCTTCGTCGGCAGGCAGAACTCAAAGGTATGAGGCATAGGGCGCAGATAAGCATCCGCCGACGAACTTCCATGGAGCAGCCTCAGTCGTCATTTCGGTCGTAGGCATCGTGATGATGGTAATGCTCGTGCACTTCGTCACCATGACGAAGTCACAACCAAGCGCATCCCCCGGAGGTTTGCCCGGCGGACCTCGCCGCTCGCAGTCGCAGTCGGGGATTTCGAGAGGAGATGTTCCAACAGAACTAGTTCCCTGGTCCTCACCTCCAGTTGGGCAAGCGCAGGGGCTGCATTCTTTCCTTCACAGATCAGTGCGGCGACTAGCTCAATCTGCTGGGCTGCTCGATGCGTGTGTCCCGGCTCACCCGATGGCCCAAAAAGAATGAATCAGTAGCTTAACATACAATGAAGGGGGCGGGGGAACCTTCTAACCGCGACCCTAAGCCCGTTGCTGGACATTGGAACTCGTCTGAAATGGCGATGTTGTTCCATCATCATCGCCCGGGGGCATTCCGGTAGGCGTCGGTGGCTGAGAGACCAATCGCGCTCCCGCCTGCAAAAGGGGAAAGCAGCGTGCCATGAAGCAACCTGCCCACATTACGACCGCTGAAGAGCGCTTTGCCGACGAGGCGAAGCGATTGCGAGCACAAGCCGAAAAGCTACCGCCAGGGCATGAACGCGACGTCATCCTGCGAAAGGCCAGTTTGGACGAAGCAGCCTCCCACATGTTCGAGTGGCTGAATTCGACGGGCCCAAGACCGCCGACCTGAAACCGAGGACGCGAACGGGAGTTGAGCCATATGGATGACAAAGAGCTGCAAGCCCGCAGTGAACAGGCTCTCGTGGTTGTGACGTTCAGTACAGCAACACTGATCGCGTGCGTTACCTTGTTGGTTTCTCAATTGTAAGGCCGCCTCAGTTGGCGGTCTCTTTCTTGATTAGCCGCACATAGGTGCCGCTCTCGTGCAGTTCGAGCCAGCCGCGCTCGACCGCCATCTTGATGCCGGCGCCGAACTCCGGGCCGCTGCTGCCGTGTTGGTACATGAAGGGCGCGTTGATCTTTTCGATAGGGATGCGGCCATCTTGGACGGGGTCGATGGTGGCGGCGAGTTCGACGAGCTTGCGGGCGGCAGTTTCAGGGTCTGCGTAAGGACGCTTGTCGACATACTTCATGGGACTGTCGATATGCTGAGTCGCCCCAGTTGACTATGCCCAGCACGTTGCCGCCCAAGGTGGTCGTCCACCACATGCCCTTCTATCCACACCCACGACACGCAGTGTGCCGCTCCGGGAGCCTCCCCAACAGATTGACAATTGGCGTTTCAGCCGCCGCCGCTCTTTCATAAGCGCATGGGTAGCAAGTCCCGAGAGAGGATCTATGGCGGTTCAGTCCGGGCATCGGCTGAGCGGGCGGCGGAGGCGCGCAAGGTAGCCGACCGGCTCGCCTGCGAAGCCTGGAACAAACGCGTGCTTGCCTTCCAGGGACCGGCCCAGCCATCCCCAGCGCTCGGTGACGCTCTCAACGCAGGCTTCACGTATCTGGAAGTGAAGTGCCTCGGCTGCGACACCCATCAGACCGTCGCGCTCGATGTCGTGCGGCGGCCGAAGACGACGCCGATCCACGATCTGGAGCGGTATATGCGATGTAAGGACTGTTCGGAGGTGCGCGGTTATCCGTACAAGCGGAGCCATCTGGTTGCGCTGCGGCCGACAAAGATTTCGGCGAGTGATCCGCCGTCGCATCGGTGGCCGGGGGAGCGGTAGGCACTGCTGGAACCATCGGAGGTGCAGCACATTGAGCGGTTATATTAGAGGACCGCTCAATGAACGAAATCGCCGTCATCTTGATCTTACTCGTTGGCGGCTCTTCGCTCGCCTTGGCGCAGAGTGCGGGTGGATCGAGCAGCGGCGGCTCGGCGGCGAGTGGAACTGCGGCTGCCGGCTCTAAAGGCTATGCGGGCAGCACCTTATCAACCGGGCACACCATAAGCGGCACTGGAGGCTCCTCCGGTCCCAACCTCGGCAACGCGCTCAGCCACGCAGCGACCGGCGACGCGGATGCTTCGTCGGTTAGTCCGGCTCCAACTTCCCACGACAACGCGGTGGATACGCCCGCCGCCGAACGCGCCATAGAGAACTTGGGCAACACCGATATTGGCATTCTAAAGAAGAAGTAAGAGCCATGCTGCAGGTCGGCCTCGGTGAGGACGTGGCCTTCCGGAACTCTTGCAGTCCGCAATTAGTTACAGAGCCGCCGACACGATGGAGCATGAGCGGTCGCGTGCGCGGTAGCACGTGACGGTTTCTTGATCGCGCCGGTCGGCAGCACTTGAACAGAGAGAGGCGACAATGAAGGCACCACTTCTTCTTGCTGGCGCATTGATCATCGGATGCGCCGCCCCAGCACTGGCCGATGAGTACTATGTCGTGCAAGGTCCGAGCCGCCAATGCACAGTTACCACCACACGCCCGGCGGACAAGGAGGTCGTAACTCAGATCGGTCCGATGGCGTTCAAGAGCCGCGTGGAAGCCGAAGACCGCATCAAGCAGACCAAAGTCTGCGAGGAAGGGACAGTTGGCAGTAGCAGCAGTACGACTGTCATCAAAGAGAAGTAAGTAAACGCTCGTTCCCGATCGAGTTTGGTGTCGAGAAAAGTCGCGCCCATTTTCTGTCGGCGCGACTTTTTGTGTTTTCCAGACAACTGACCCTTGGGTTCATTCCGGCGGCCTTTACCGAATTCCGCCACACCTACGTGAACAAAACCACTGCTTTGATCGAGCGCTCTCGGCCCGCACGTTCGATACCGGCGCATGTTCTTTTTGTTGGAGGCAAGAACAGCCCTGCTTCCGGTGTTCTCCCGAATTACCCGGTTGCTGTAGAAGCCAAGGTCCGCTTTGCCGGGGCGGCCATTTTATCCCGAACCCGATTTCGAACCGGCAAGGGGTCGCTGCGAGGCGGCCCCTTTCGTTTTACGCGCGCGGCGCCGTGTCACACATGGGTCCGGTATTCTTCCGGATGGGCGTGCCCCTCAAAAAGAATATCTTGTTAACCACTAGATATGACGCTGAAGCCGAATTGTTTCGCGTGGGCGTTGCAGCTATGTCCGCTGACTGGAAAGAGCAGCTTCAACAAATCATCGAACTGTCCCGTGACCGCATCCGGCGCTTAGAAGCCGGAGCGCCCGACGATGCGCCATCACTGCGCATTGACGCGACCCGCCAGATCGAAGCCGAAGAGAAGACCATCGCCCGGCTGCAACGAACGATTGATGCTCTGAACTGACGCGCCACCACGTCAGATGAATCGCGGCATGGCGGACGACATCCGCCGATCGGACATTGAAGGCCGGTGTGTGGGGCGCGCGGCAGGCGTGGCGCGGAGGTGCGGCCGGATTTTTCGACGATCAAGCGGCGGTGATGATCGGGCCAACGTGATGGGCCGGCCGCGCTCGGCCCCCAGAAGCAAGTCCTCCATCGACGCCTGCCACTCCGGAGCGCCGTGCACCACCTTGGGCAGCGTCATGATGTAGAGCGCAGCCAGTCCGGCCCTCCTCAGCCATGCGGACTCACTGGCACGGGTTCGGCAGAAGCCCCCGCAATTTCCGGGGATCAATCTTCCTGTCGCAACTTTCTTCGGTTGATATTTCGGTTTCCCATTGTGTCGAGCGATATTCCTGTATTACATCGCCTTTATCGATTAAGCGGGCGATCCCGGACTGAAGACCGTGCGCCCGATTGATCCGACAGGCGCCACGGAATGGCTTTGCTTGAGTGCCGTCGTTGTTCGCGCGAAGTACGGCGGCGACATCAACGGTTGGGTGCGCTCAATACTTTCGACGGCGGGCGTTCAGAACCCCACCGACCTTTACTGGCGTAATCTTCCCGACTATCGGAAGCGCATCGTTGTGAATGAACTCGTGCAGCATCCGATCCGTGGGTTTGTCCAAACTGCCAGCTGTCGCCCAAATCCGCAGGGTCTGGCCTTCCTCTTTCCCTCACGGTTGTGAGAGCTGGCGAACGCTCGCTTTGTTCGAGATCTGTTCCGAACCTCGGAGAACTACGGTAACCGACGTTGAATACAGGCGCGGCTAGTGAACGAGGCAAGAACGACCTAAGATGCCGCTCATTCCTGTTGATTTTTTTCGAGACGGCGGATCGGGACACAACGGGGGACACTTCAACCGTGGCGCATTGATTTATCTGTTGTTTTTGGCACCTGCGAAGCCCTGCGCAGTGGTTTTACGGCTTATGCCGCGCTCTCCTGGGAGCCGAATTCGTTCTGGCCTCCCTCGCCCTCGTGGAAGTCACCGACACCGCGCCGGTTGACGCCAATGCCGCATCCGCAAGAGCTTGACCGTAGCAACGACGGCCAGGACCACACGGTTTTGCCGTACGCGCGACTCGCCTGCGCCGCAGGGTTCGACGGCGTTGTGCACTTTGCCCTCGACATGCTGGCGCGACGAACCTGACAGCGCCGTGGCGAAGCTCAAGGGCTCACGGAGAGCAATCCGCCCTGCCCTTGGCCTCTCGCGCCCGACGCTGCCGCGTCCACCGCAAGCCCGGCTCCGCGATCATCACGACACATGATCGCCCCTCTCGGATGAGCCGGATGGGCGATACATACGTCATTTCCGAATTTCGGGTAAAGCGGAATATTTTTGCGCGAGGGGATTGACAGGCAGGCGACACATGAGACGGCCGGGAGAGCCGAGACCCGAAACAACAAAGGGGTGCAAAGCACCGCCCCTTCTTCGCGCGTTCCAGAAGCTTGCCGCAGATTTGACCGATGGACGTGCCGATCGCACCCGCGGCCTATGGCGAAAACGATCGCTTAATATGGCTGGGAATAGTAGCGCGGACCGTAATAAGGACCGCCGCCGTAATAACCCGGGCCGCCGTAGTAAGGACCAGGGCCATAATAATAGCGGTTCTCATAGTATTCGCGGCGCTGGCTCTCGGCGATTGCTCCTCCGATCAGGCCTGCCGCCGCGCCCATGAAGGCGAGGCCCGCTGCGTTCGGGCCGCGCCGGTAATAGCGATGACGGCGAGCGGCGCTGAAATCGGTGGCGCCCGACACGGCCTGGCCAGCGACGTCTGCCCTGGCGGGCGGTGCCCCGGCCGAAGCGGCCACGGATGGCGAGGCGGAGACTGCGATCAGGGCGAGACTTGCGAACGCGGCGACGAGCGCGCTGCGGCCGGCTGCGGGAATCATGGGTCTAATGCTCATTTTGACCTTCCTCTGTTCTCGCCCAAAGAGCCATAAGCAAACGACACGTAACGCGCAAACCACTGAAATGGTTTCCTGATCGCGGCGATCTGCCACGCTTTGAACGATTGTAAACCGAACGACTACGCCCAGCTTGAACCATCCAACCTGAGCGGATAATGAACAGCCGCGCCGTTTTTCGGTCGCCGTAAGCGTTTGACGTGAACCAACGCATCAACCGACGCCGTCGGGATCGATGCCATCTAAGGGTTCAACGTGATCGACGCGTCCTTTTCCTCGAAAGAAATCAGATGATTGCGGTTCGCAAACTGCCGGCGCGCTATGCGCCGATCGTAATGCCCTTTGTGCTGTCCGTCCTCATGACGGCGGTGGTGTCGGTCATTTCGACGCTGCGGAGCCTCGGCGCAACGCCGGCGTTCCTGGCAACCTGGCCCGGCGCCTGGGCGCTGTCATGGCTCGTCGCGTTTCCGACGCTGCTCGTGGTGCTGCCACTGGTCCGCCGGATCGTAGCCTGCCTCGTCGCCTCGCCACCTCGACAAGGCCAATAGACTACGACAGCGCCCCCAAAACCCCGCGCGTCGCCTTGTCGATTTCCTCGACATAGCGGCGGCGGGCAAAGGTCTCGGTGAGGAAGCCGACCACCTTGCGGCTGTCGGTGGAATCAACCACCGCCAGCATCTCGGCTTCCGCCTCGTCGAACACCGCCATCGCCGACTTCACGTTCATTTCCGGGATCAGCACGATATCGGTCAGGCGCGCCAGCTCGACCACCTGGATGTCGTCGGCGATGGTGTCGAGGTCGTTGGAGAACAAGTCGGGCAGCATGACGAGGCCGACATATTCGTCGGCATTGTTGACGACGACGATTCCGGGCCGTGACCCCAGCGCGAATTCGCGGCGCACGGCCGCGATCGTCGTGGTCGACGGCACCTTGCCGACGTCGGAACGCATCAAGCGCTCGACGGTGAGGTTGCGCAGCCAGCCGACGTCGTTGGCGCTGCGGATGGTCTCGCCACGCAGATGCAGGCGCCAGGTCGAGAAAGAATGGCCGAACATGAAGCGGACGCAGATCGAGGTGACGATGCAGCCGGCCAGCACCACGGCGGTGACGTCGACATTGCGGGTCATCTCCAGCACCAGGAACGACATCGTCAAGGGACCGCCGACGATGGCGACGCCAAGCGTCGCCATGCCGGTCAGCATCGCGACCAGCGGATCGATCACGAAGTTCGGACTGATCAAGAGGAGCACCGCGGCAAAGAACTTGCCGATCAGGCTGCCGACGAACAGCGAGGCGAAGAACAGGCCGCCCCGGAAGCCCGAGGCGAGCGAGATCAGGCAGGCTGTCACCTTCAGGGCGATGATCAGTGCGATCAGGCCGATCGTCATGTCATGAAAGAGATCGAGCACCATGGCGCCGTGGCCGGCTGCGAGCACCTGCGGTGTGACAATCGCGAAGCCGCCGACGATGAGGCCGCCGATCACCGGACGCAGCCAGACCGGCATCCACGCGAACAGGCGCTCGAACGTCGGCGAGGAGCGCATCACGGCGATGCCGATGCCGCTGGTGACGAGCGCAAGTCCGATCAGGGCGAGGTACTGCTCGACGCCGACGGCGCTGACCTTCGGTATCTCCAGCGAGTACGGCGCGCCCCCCAGCCATTGCGCGGTCAGGGCGCCGGCGAGCGAGGCCGCCAGGATCGGAGCAGCGCTACCGACCGAATAGACGCCGACGATCAGCTCGCAGGCGTAGAAGGCGCCGGTGATCGGCGCGCCGAACGCCGCCGCGATTGCGGCGGCAGCGCCGCAACCGACCATCAGGCGCAGATCGTTGCGGCGGAGATTGAAGAACTTGCCGAGCAGCGAGGCGATGCCGGAGCCGATCTGGGTATAGCCGGCTTCGAGGCCGACCGAGGCGCCGCAGCCGTTGGAGATCAGAGTCTGGCTCGACACCACCAAGCTGTCCCGCATCGACAGATTACCGCCGCGCAGTGCGTTTGCCTCGATCGGGTCGACCGCATTCGAGATCTTCATGCGCCGCCGCGACCATTCCATAATGCCGAGCGCGAGCCCGCCGAGTGCAGGCGCGATCAGCGCCGCCCAGGGACTGACGCTCGCATTGGACGAGAGGCGGACATCGACGGGGATGCCGTAGATCACGACGTGCGCGATCTGGGCGATCTCGGCCATCAGCGTCACGATCGCGCCCGCGAGCGTGCCGATCACCAGCGCGAGCGGGATCAGGTAGAACTCGTTGCTGCGCAGCAGGGCACGCAGCCGAACCATGGTGCGGTTCGTCCCCTTGCGATCGACGAGATGTCTGATCCGCACGAACACTTTCTGCCCGCCCTATTCTTCCGACAGGCCGTAGCCTGCCATGCGCTGGCGGACCCGTTCGATCTCGGCGCTCGGCAGCAGCGGCGGTTGTCCGATCTGGAGACAGCCGTGATATTGCCGCGCAAGTGTCTCGACCTCGACGGCGAGCCACATCGCCTTGTCCAGCGTCTTGCCGATCGCGATCATGCCGTGATGGTCGAGCAGGCAGGCAAGCCGGCCCTCCAGCGCCCGCACCGCATGTTCGGACAGCTCCACGGTGCCGAAAGTGGCATAGGGCGCGCAGCGGATGCTGTCGCCACCGGCGGCCGCGATCATGTAGTGCACCGGCGGGATCTCCATGCCCATGATCGCCAGGATGGTGCAATAGGTCGGATGGGCGTGCACGACGGCGTTGACGTCGGGCCGGGACTTCAGGATGTCGCGATGGAAGCGCCACTCGCTGGACGGCTTCTGCCCAGGAGCATGCGAGCCGTCCATCGCCATGAACACGATCTGGTCCGGCGTCATAGCGTCATAGGGCACGCTGGTCGGGGTGACCAGAAGCCCGTCCACATGCCGGATGCTGATATTACCCGAGGTGCCCTGGTTGATACCGAGCGCATTCATGCGGCGGCAGGCGTCGATGATGGCCTGTCTCTTGGCGAGCTCGTCCGCTGTCATCGACATCTCGATTTCTTCTCGGCTTCTTGGCGGTTTGTCGGCGCTGGGCGTTTGCTAGACCGGAAGTACGTCAAAGCAATAAGGCAGCGCAAGAGAAAGCGACCCGGACCGGCCCATGTCTTGCCGGCACGGCCGCAACGTCTGGAAATACATCGCAAAATCAAAGAATTACCAGATCGTCGCAGCCTCGCCGAAAGCCCGGCTGGACTGCCGCAATCCCGTTGTCGCGAATGGAGCCGAGCGGCCTGCGAGCAGCATGCCGAGCATGCGCGAGCGCACGGCATCTCCGGTGCGCTCGAGGATGCGGGGGATCAGATGAGCGGAGGCGAAGCACAGCAGCAGAAGCAGGCCCGAGAGCACGACCACGATGATGATCGCGAGCTTCGCAGCATCACGAAGGCGGACAGGGAGATGTCAATCGCTGCCGTTTCTTCCGGCCTGGCTTCTTCAAGTGCCGCGCCATAACAAAAGTTAACCCGCGTGCTATGTAAAACGATCGGGCAGCTCGATCGGACAGCAACCATTCTGCACGATTGCCGTTTCACTCAGCATCGACACACGAATAGAAGCAGCCGCGACAATTGCACGAGCACCGTTCCACAATTGACCCGCACGATCCCGTTGCCTGCAGTCACTGGGCGCTTCGATTAGGGACAAACGTCAGAGAGCTCAAGGCTGCCATTCATCAATTCGGTAGCGCTGCGGATGCGGTGGCCTATGGTCTTCAGCAATGGAGGCACAGCGCATCGCGTGGCCATTGGCAAGCCCGCAGCGGCGCGCCGCAGGTCGGTATTCTCTCCGATTCCATGGTCACGCGCGGCGAGCAACTCGCCTCGGTCGCCTTGATCTGCGTCAACGCCGTCGGGCTCGTCGCGGGCGCGGTGCCACGGATCCTTCCGGCAGCGCCTGAAGCAGACATCGATGCTTACCTCGACGGCCTCGACGGCATTTTCATCGGCGGCGGACAGACAAACGTCCATCCCTCCCGGTATGGGCAAATGGCCGACGAGGCGCGCGACGGTCCTTTCGATGAATTCCGCGACGAGATTGCGCTTCGCCTGATCCCGCGTGCATTGGCGCGGGGCATCCCCGCTCTTTTCATCTGCCGCGGAATGCAGGAGCTGAACGTTGCTCTCGGCGGCACGCTGGCAAAGGAGCCGGACGATATGCCCGAGGACCAGCGTCATGGCACGCCCGAGGCGGACAATGAGGATGCGCGCTATCGGTTGCGGCAGAAGGTGACGCTGCGTAAGGGTGGCGTCCTGCAGCAGATCTGTAGCGCAGAGGCCATTCCGGTGAATTCGCTGCATAGTTTCTTGATCGCCGATCTGGCCCCGGGCCTCGTCGCGGAAGCGGTGGCCGAGGACGGCTCGATCGAGGCCGTCAGCGTCAAGGGCGCGAGCGCGTTTGCGCTCGGCACACTCTTTCATCCGGACTATTGGGCCAGCACGGATCATGCCTCGGCCCGCATCCTCTCGGCGTTCGGAGACGCGGTTCGCAAGCATGCCAAGCCGCAAGGGGCAGCGTAGGCCATGCACCGTTACCGCTTCGGCATCGAGGAAGAGTATTTTCTGGTCAATCGGCAATCGGCGGCGCCTAGATCCGAGCTGCCCAAGCCCTATATGGCGGCGGCCCAGAAGCGCCTCGGCGAACGGCTGACCACCGAAATCCTGCAATCGCAGATCGAGGTGGCGACGCCGCCGCTGGCGTCTTCGGCCGATGCGATCGCCGAGCTCACGCGCTACCGCTCGGTTCTCGCCGAGGTCGGCAAGGACCACGGGGTCGGCATCATTGCCGCGGGGACGCATCCACTGGCTCAACCGCAGCAGCAGCGCATGACGCGCAAGCGCCGCTACAGCAAGGTCATCAGCGATCTCGGAATGGTCGGCCTCGGCAATCCTATCAGCGGCCTGCACGTTCACGTCGAGGTGCCTGAGCCGGACCAGCGCGTCGAGATCATGCACCGCCTGGTGCCGTTCCTGCCGCTGCTGCTGGCGCTCTCGACCTCGTCGCCGTTCTGGTGCGGCTGTCCAACGGGACTGCTGGGCTACCGCAATGCCGCAAACGACGCCCTGCCCCGGACCGGTTTCCCGGAGATGTTTCGCAACCTCGCCGAATACGAGACCTATGTGAAGACATTGGTCGACGCGGGCATCGTCCCCAATGCCACCTATGTCTGGTGGGCGCTGCGGCCGTCGCTTCAGCATCCGACCCTGGAGCTGCGCATCACCGACTGTTGCACGGCAATTGCAGACTCGGTAGCAATCGCAGCCCTGTTTCGCGCGCTGGTCCGGCGTGTCGTGCACCATCCCGATCTGAATGCCACCTATTCGCCTGTGCACCGCGCGCTGATCGAGGAAAACCGCTGGCGAGCCCAGCGCTATGGAACCGACGGCACATATATCGATCTGGCGTCCTTTGAGCCGATCTCATTCAGGAGCTGGCTCGAGGCGGTGATTGCCATGCTGGCGCCCGACATCGCGCATCTCGGCATCGAAAGCGATATCCAGCATTTGAAGATGATCCCGAAGCGCGGCACTTCGGCGCATCTTCAGCTCGAATATTTCCGTAGTTTGCGGAAATTCGGTCGCTCGCCGCGGGAGGCCATTGCCGACGTGACGAAATGGCTGCGGACTTCGACCGAGGCCGGCGACTTCACGGCGCGCGGCAGTGAGCCGAAGGGCACGCCGGTGCGGCAGCCTCTGGCGCATCTCGTCTGACATCTCCCGAGCGCGGCCGCATGGAACGACGTTTCGGCAGCCGACTTAGCTCAGCATGCCCGTAATGGACATCGGTGGAGACCAACTATGAGCGACAGCGGAGTTAGCATGCTGCTGGGTCACGCCTCGGCCCAGATGCTTTGGCTCTGGTTCATCGGCGCGTTCGTGCTCGGCGGCGTCCTCGTCTACGGAGTGATGAAGGCCGGCCGCCTGCGCCGCAGCGAGCGTGCGCGGCTCGATCGCGCGACCGAAGAGCGACAGCGCCAGGAAGACCCCTATAAGCGCCTGACCTGAGCGATCGCCACGAACCCCGGTTGCCAGTTTGGAACTTTCGTTCTCGAAAGGGTTTTGATCGCCTGAGGATTGAGGAAGGCGACGCCTTCCCGTGTCACCTCAAGAGGAGGACGTATGGCTAAACGAGCGAAGAAACGGACAACCAAGAAGACCGCGGCGCGGCGACCGCGTCAGGCGCCGAAGATGCTCAGTGACCTGTTCCTGGAGACGCTGAAGGACATCTATTTCGCCGAGAACAAGATCATCAAGACGCTGCCCAAAATGGCAAAGGCCGCAAACTCGAAGGAGCTTGCGGCGGCGTTCAACAAGCATCTGCGCGAGACCCAGGGCCAGGTCAAACGTCTCGACCAAGTCTTCAAAATGCTGGGCAAGCCGGCGCGCGGCAAGCCCTGCGAGGCCATCAACGGCATCGCGGACGAGGGCGCCGAAATCATGAAAGAGTTCAAGAACGCTCCCGCCCTCGATGCGGGCCTGCTCGCCTCGGCACAGGCGGTCGAACATTACGAAATCTCCCGCTACGGCACGCTGCGGACCTGGGCCGAGGAGCTCGGCATGCAGGATGCGGCAAGGCTGCTTCAGGAGACGTTGGACGAGGAAGAGGCGACCGACCGCGCGCTGACCGAGCTCGCCACCTCCGTGATCAACCTCGAAGCGGAAGAGGAGTACCGCGCAGCGGCCTGACGCTGTGCGTGGCCGATAACGGAACGCCGCGGTGCGAGCCGCGGCGTTTTCCTTTTCTGGATCGCAGGATCCGCATGGCACGTCCGCGCCGGCGGGCTGGAATTCTCGGGAACCAGCCCCATATGCAGCCTTTCCCATCGCCGAGTCCGCATCATGCAACCCAAAAATCCCCTCGACTGGATGCTGTCCGAAGCCCTGGACTCGTTGACCCGCGCCGAACGGCTGCGCCAGCAGTTCGGCCGCCAGGAAGCCTGCTGGGAGCCACCGATCGACGTGCTCGAAACCGAGCAAGAGCTCCTGATCCTGATCGCGCTTCCCGGCGTCAATCCGAGCAATGTCGAGACGGCGATCCATGACGGCGTGCTCGTGATCTCCGGCCAGCGCACCCTTCCCCCGGAGCTTCGCAACGCCCGCATCCACCGGCTCGAGCTGCCGCAGGGCCGCTTCGAGCGGCGCATCGCGCTTCCGCTTGGCCGCTATGCCATCAGCCGCTTCGTGATGGACGGCTGCGTCGCGCTGCGCCTCGCCAAATCCTGAGATTGATCATGGCTGCCGAACAGATGAATACCCAGCAAAACGGTTCCGACGTGAAGATTCCCGAGGACGCATTGATCATCATCCCCGTGCGCGAGATGGTGCTGTTTCCCGGTGCCATCGCGCCGATTTCGATCGGCCGCGCAAAGTCCATCGCCGCCGCGCAGCAGGCGCTGCGCGAGCAGCGGCCGGTCGGCATCGTCCTGCAACGCAGCCCCGAGATCGACGAGCCCGGCCCGGACGACCTCTACCGGGTCGCGACCATCGCCAATATCGTGCGCTACATCACCGCGCCCGACGGCAGCCACCACATCGTCTGCCAGGGCGTGCAGCGCGCCCGCATCCTCGACTTCCTGCCGGGCACACCTTTCCTGGCTGCGCGCATCCAGCAGATCCCCGAGCCGACCACGACCTCGCCTGAGATCGAGGCGCGCGCGCTCAACCTGCAGCGCCAGGCCATCGAGGCGATCGAGCTGCTGCCGCAGGCCCCGCCCGAGCTGGCCGCGATGTTCCAGGGCACCAGCGCGCCCGGTGCGCTGGCGGACCTCGCGACCTCGTTCATGGACATCAAGCCGCAGGACAAGCAGGAGGTGCTGGAGACCATTGACCTCGCCTTGCGGGTCGAGAAGGTGTCGAAGCACCTCGCCGAGCGGCTGGAGGTGCTGCGCATCAGCAACGAGATCGGCCAGAAGACCCGGGCCAGCTTCGACGAGCGGCAGCGCGAGGCGATCCTGCGCGAGCAGATGGCGACCATCCAGCGGCAGCTCGGCGAAGGCGACGGCAAGCAGGCTGAGGTCGCCGAGCTGACGGCTGCCATCGCCAAGGCTAACATGCCGCCCGAGGCGGACGCGCACGCCAAGAAGGAGCTGCGCCGCTACGAGCGCATGCCGGAGGCCGCCGGCGAAGCCGGCATGGTCCGCACCTATCTCGACTGGCTGATCGAGCTGCCCTGGGCCCTGCCCGCGGAGAAGCCGATCGACATCAAGGAGGCGCGCCGCATCCTCGATGCCGATCATTTCGGCCTGGAGAAGATCAAGAGCCGGATCATCGAATATCTGGCGGTGCGCAAGCTCGCCCCGCAGGGCAAGGCGCCGATCCTGTGCTTCGTCGGCCCGCCTGGCGTCGGCAAGACCTCGCTCGGCCAATCCATCGCACGCGCGATGGATCGCCCCTTCGTGCGCGTCAGCTTAGGCGGCGTGCATGACGAGGCGGAGATCCGTGGCCACCGGCGCACCTATATCGGCGCGCTGCCCGGCAACATCATCCAGGGCATCAAGAAGGCGGGCGCCCGCAACTGCGTGATGATGCTCGACGAGATCGACAAGATGGGCCGCGGTGTGCAGGGCGATCCTTCCGCCGCCATGCTGGAGGTGCTCGACCCCGAGCAGAACGGGACGTTCCGGGACAATTACCTGGGCGTGCCCTTCGACCTGTCGCGCGTGGTGTTCATCGCGACCGCCAATATGCTGGATCAGATCCCGGGTCCGCTCCTGGACCGCATGGAGTTGATCAGCCTCGCCGGCTACACCGAGGACGAGAAGCTGGAAATCGCGCGGCGCTACCTGGTGCGGCGCCAGCTGGAGGCCAACGGCCTCTCGGCCGAACAGGCCGAGATCGAGCCGGAGGCGCTGAAGCTGATCGTCAAGGGCTACACCCGCGAGGCCGGCGTCCGTAACCTCGAGCGTGAGATCGGCAAGGTGTTCCGGCATGCCGCGGTGCAGATCGCCGATGGCACGGCCGCAAAGGTCGTGGTGGGCCCGAAGGACATCGCCATCGTGCTCGGCCAGCCGCGCTTCGAAGGCGAGATCGCGCTGCGCACCAGCGTTCCGGGCGTTGCCACCGGCCTTGCGTGGACGCCGGTCGGCGGCGACATCCTGTTCATCGAGGCGACGCGCGTGCCCGGAAAGGGCGGGCTGATCCTGACCGGTCAGCTCGGCGACGTCATGCGCGAGAGCGTGCAGGCTGCGCTGACGCTGGTGAAGAGCAAAGCCGCCCAGCTCAGCATCGATCCGCAGCTGTTCGAGAAGAGCGACATCCACGTTCACGTTCCCGCGGGCGCGACCCCGAAGGACGGACCGAGCGCGGGCGTTGCGATGTTCACGGCACTGACGTCCCTGCTCACCAATCGCACGGTGCGCAGCGACACCGCGATGACCGGCGAGATCTCGCTGCGCGGCCTGGTGCTGCCTGTCGGCGGCATCAAGGAGAAGGTGGTGGCGGCCGCCGCTGCCGGATTGAAGCGCGTGATGCTGCCAGCGCGCAACAAACGGGACTACGACGAGATCCCGAAGAGCGCGCGGGACAACCTCGAATTCATCTGGCTGGAGCGCGTGGACGAAGCCATCGCCGCGGCGCTCGAGCCGGCTGACGCCAAGGTCGAAGCTGCGGAGTAACGGTGATGAGCGGATTGCTGGAAAGAGCGAAGCGATCGCGGACAACGCAGCGGCTGCGCCAGCTGCTCGATCGCGCCATCGACCGGGTGCGCGATGCGCTTGCGGCGCCAGGACCGCGGCTCGAGCCGGTCCCGGTCCGGGTGAAGCGCCGCAAGGGTTGAGCCCTCCGTCTCAAGCCCTCGCGGCAGCCCCAAATAAAAGGCCCCCTCGGACTGAGGGGGCCTTTGCGTTGTCAGGCCACGGCGTCCTTGGCAGCCTTGACCGGGCGGGCGCGGACGATCTTCCGGGCCGGCTTGGCCTTGAACATCATCTCTTCACCCGTGAACGGGTTGGTACCCTTGCGCGCCTTGGTCGCGGGCTTTTTGATGACCACGAACTTGGCGAAGCCCGGCACCAGGAACAGGCCGTTCTTCTTGAGCTCCTTGTGACCGACGTCGGTCAGCGTCTCCATAACGCTCTTGACGTCACGCTTGGAAAGCTCGGTGGCGGTCGCAATCTTTTCGATCAGCTGCGATTTCGACATTTGGGTTGGCATCGTGTCTCCTCTGATTCGTTGCCGGTTGCATATTAGACCAACCGGCGAAGGCCTATAGCCTTCTGCACAGTTTTGTCTCGGTTTTTACGGGCTTTTTTGGCCCTCTGTGACAAAAAACCCTGCATTTTAGCTGCTTCCGGAGCGAAAGGAGCCTCAGGCAGCGGTTTTTGCCTTGTTTCAAAGGCCCGCAAGCCACCTTGCTAAAGCTGATTCGATGCTTTCGACAAGCGACGACCGGCCTCTTTGCCGGAGGCCGGTCGCGATTCACCGTGAAATATAAGGGCTAGACGCGCTCGATGATGACCGCCGGCGCCATGCCGCCGGCGGCGCACATAGTGACGAGACCGCGCTTGAGGTCGCGCCGTTCGAGCTCGTCGAGTACGGTGCCGATCAGGATCGAGCCGGTCGCGCCGATGGGATGGCCGAGCGCGATCGAGCCGCCATTGACGTTGACCTTGGCGCGATCGAGCCTGAGATCGCGGATGTATTTTTCCGCAACCACCGCAAAGGCCTCGTTGATCTCGAACAGGTCAATGTCATCGACAGTCAGCCCCGCCTTCGCCAGCACCTTGCGCGTCGCCGGGACCGGCGCGTTCAGCATCAGGGTCGGCGAGTCCCCCATGTTGGCCATCGCCACGACGCGGGCGCGCGGTTTGAGGCCATGTGCCTTGGCGTAGGCCGGCGAGGCCAGCAGGATTGCGGCGGCGCCGTCGACCACGCCGGACGAGTTGCCGGCGTGGTGCACGAAGTCGATTTCGAGGTCGGGATATTTTTGCAGGATCAAGCCGCGATAGGTCGTGCCCTTATCGTCGAGCGCATAATCGGCGACGGCGGAGAACGCCGGCTTCAGGCTGCTCAGCCCCTCCATCGTGGTCTGCGGGCGCGGATATTCTTCATGGTCGAGCGCAAGGCTGCCGTCCTCGCGCTGGACGGGCACGAGGCTCTTCTTGAAGTGGCCGTTCGCGATCGCATGCGCTGCCCGTTTCTGGCTCTCCAGCCCGAGCGCGTCGACGTCCTGCCGCGTGATACCTTCCAGCGTCGCGATGGCATCGGCGCAGACGCCCTGATGCGACTGCGGGTGCCGCGCCCGCAGGCGAAGATTGCCGCTGTCCATCATCATCGGACCAGAGCCGCGCCGCCCCTCCATCGACATCATCTCGCAGCCGCCGGCGATGACGAGGTCTTCGGCGCCCGCCATGATCGAGCTGGCGGCCATGTTGACGCTGGTGATGCCGGAGCCGCAGAAGCGGTCGAGCGTCACCGCGCTCGCGCGCACGTCATAGCCGGCATCCAGCGCCGACATCCGCCCGAGATCACCGCCTTGCGTCGCGACCTGCGCGCTGCAGCCCCAGACGATGTCGTCGACATCGGCGGTATCGATGCCGGTGCGGTCGGCAAGCGCGCGCAGCACGGTTGCACCCAGTTGCTGCGGATGAATGCCCGAGAGTGCTCCCTTGCCGGCCTTGCCGACGCCCCGCGGGGTGCGGCAGGCATCGATGATGAGCGCGTCAACCATTGGCGTTGTCCTCTTGTTTATGGGTGTTGAGAGGCGTTGTGAATTAGGGGGCCAGGTGAGTCAATCCGTGGCGTGTGCACCCCTCCCCCGGATTTTCCGCTACGCGTAAAATCGGGCTAGGGGCATGCGATCTGAGCGATGGCGCGCGAAAGCCTCAGCGACGTCATGGACCTACACGGGAAGAAGGCGCTCACACACCCGCCGCGTTGTTCGCGATCACGTTGCGGTAGAAGCTGGCGCTGAGCTTTGGGGTGCGGACCTGGGTGTCGAAATTGACGTGATAGAGGCCGAAGCGCTTGTTCAACCCGTACACCCATTCGAAGTTGTCCATCAGGCTCCAGAGGAAGTAGCCGCGCACCGGCACACCCTCAGTGGTGGCGCGCTGGAGCTGGGCGAGATAGTTGCGCAGATACATGATGCGATCGGTGTCGTAGATCTTGCCGTCCGCCGTGACGACGTCATCGCTGGAGGTGCCGTTCTCGCTGATATAGATTGCGTCGGTCTTCCAGATCTTCGCAGCCAGCTTCGGGACCCAGTAGATCGTCTCGGGACCGACGCGCAGCCAGTCCGAGTTCATGTGCGGGAACGATTTCGGGATCGGCAGCGGCATGAAGCCGGCACCCTGGTCGGAAGCCACCACATAGTTCTGCGGGGCGTAGATGTTGAGGCCGAGGAAATCGACCGGCGAGGAGATGATCTTCAGCTCCGCATCGGTGTATTTCGGCGCGTTGGGCCCGGCGAATTTCAGGAAGGCGTCGGTATACTTGCCCGTCATGATGACGTTGAGATAACCGGCATTCATCTCGCGCAGCGCGATTCCCGCGGCGCGGACGTTCTCCGGCGTGTCGATCGCGGGCGCGCAGGCGTCGATGTTCTCGGCCGGCCCTACGCGGGTGCCGCGGCGGCCATGGGCGCGCACCGCCTGCACGGCGAGCCCGTGCGCGAGCGCGCTGTTGTGCCTGATCTGGTTGACCTCGGCCTGGGGCAGCGTCAAGCCCGGCGCGTCGATGCCGACGCCATAGCCAAAATAGACGAAGCGGCCGCTCTCGTTCAGCGTGAACACGTTCTTGACCCGGTCGGTCAGATGCTTGGCGACATAGGCGGCATAGTCGCCGAAGATCTTGCAAGTCTCGGTCGAGCGCCAGCCGCCAAAACGGTCCTGAAGCGATTGCGGCAGGTCCCAATGATAGAGTGTCAGCCACGGCTCGATGCCGTTCTTGAGGAGCTCGTCGATCAGGCGGTTGTAGAAGTCGAGCCCCTTCGGATTGGGCTTGCCGTCGCCGTCCGGAAACACCCGCGGCCAGGCCACCGAGAAGCGATAGGCCTTGCAGCCGAGCTCCTTGATCAGCGCGACATCCTCCTTGTAGCGTTGATAATGCTCGTTGGCGCGGTCGCCATTGGTGCCGTCCTCAATCTTGCCGGGGATGCGGACAAACTTGTCCCAGATCGAGGCCCCTCGCCCATCCTCGTTGACCGCACCCTCGACCTGATAGGACGACGTCGCCGTGCCCCAGAGGAAGCCTGCGGGGAAGCCGTTTCCGCGCGGCGGCGATGCCGGCTTGACCTCGAGAGCTTCAAGGGGACTCGCAACTCCGGCTGCGGACAATCCCGCCAGCTTGGCAAACTGGCGACGCGAGACCTTGTCCGACATTGATGCTGCTCCGCTTCTTCGTTTCGGCCCGGCACAATGAACAGTTCCGGGCCGTTTGAGAAGCGCATGCGGGAGGACCCAGATCCGGCAAGCGTTGGTGACGCAGCAGGCACGATGCCGTCCATTTTCCTGCGTCGGATGAACACCTCTCGTGTTCAGGGCCGGCGATTTTAGGGCCTGGCTGTTCCGACTGAACCGACCACAATCTGCATCAGCCAGGCGATGCCGGGGTCTCTCATCGCTGCCTTGGTTGCGATGGCCCGGATCGTATCCGGTTTGCGCGCGAAAGGCAGCTCGACAAATACCAAGCCGAAGCGGCCGGCATGGTGCTCCACCAGTCGGCGCGGCAACGCTGCGATCAGATCAGACCCAGAAAGCTGGACAAGCGCCATCATGAAATTCGGGACCGTCAGGGCGATGCGGCGTTCGAGGCCACGCTTGGCCAACATCTCGTCGACGAAACCACGCGGTTCACCGCTGAGAGACACCAGCAGGTGCTGTGATTGCGAGAATGCAACACGGGGTGAAGCTCTTTCCAAAGGATGTCCCCTGCGCATGGCCAGCACGAACTCCTCGTCATAGAGCCTGCGCGCCTCGAAACGCGGTGATACCGCCGGCAGCGGCAGCATTGCGATATCGAGCTCGCGTGTTTCGAGCATGTCGAGACTTTGGTGCCAGGGCTCTCCGATCGCGCCGCCGCGCGGCGCAGGCATCAAGTGGATCAGCCCGATGTCAATGTGAGGTGCCGCAGTCGCGATCGAACGCAAGATCGGAACGGTTGTGGAGACCAGGACGGCGTCGGGGGCGCCAATCGTGAACCGACGGCTGCTTTTCACAGGGTCGAACGGCGCAGCCGACCCGATCAGCTGTTCGACGCGAGCGATGATCTCGGCCACCGGCTCCCCAAGCTCCAACGCCCGCGCCGTTGGAACGACGCCCTTCGGTGTCCGCAGGAACAGCGGATCGTTCAGCAGAAGACGGAGCCGGCCAAGCGCATGACTGACGGCCGACGGCGTCAGGCTCAGCCGAGCGGCTGCGCGCGCGACATGACGTTCTTCCAGAACGACGCGGAAGAGCACGAGCAGATTCAGATCAATCCTGGATAGATCAATTTTCTTCAGCATATTGCTGAAATCATATCGCTGGATTCATCAAGATCAAGGCCGCATGGATTGGGCTCGCTCGTCGTTCGATCAGGAGTCCTGAAATGACCAAGAGACCGCCCGGGCTGAACAAATCGCCAGGCTCGCCGGAGACGATGTCGCGGCGCTCGATGATGACCGCTACGGCTGCGCTTCCTCTGTCCGTTCAGCTTTCGGCCGATGCCGCCGCCGGGAACGACGCGATAGCCAGCCTCATCGAACGCGCCCGCGAGAAGAATGCCGCCTTCATGCGTGGCGACATGGATCGCTGGTTCCAGCTTGTCCGCATTGCGCCGGATTTCACGCTGATGCAGCCCTTCGGCGGTCCTGCAAGTCGCGGATTCGACGCCAGCCCCAAGCGCTTGGCTGACCTATCGCGATACTTCAGGGAAGGCGAAACCGAACTCGAGGTTTTGCAAACCTATGCATCGAACGAGCTCGTCGTTCTCGTCATGGTCGAACACCAGCGGGCCGAGGTGGGCGGGTTGGCGGCTCAAGACTGGTCGCTGCGCGTGACTGAAGTCTACCGCAAGGATGGCACGGATTGGCAACTCGTGCATCGTCATGCGGATCCGCTGGTCCGAAGCATCACCTTGCAACAAGCGGCGATACTCGCCCGGGGTTGGAGGGAGGAAAAATGATTTTGCCTCGCCTCGCTGGAGCAGCCAACTGACTCAGGACGTCGCCGCATTCAGCGCGAAACGTCTCCCCCTGGTTGGTGAGCGCGGGGGATTCTGCGTCGCCATTCCTGAAGTTTGCAGGGCGTTAGGTGGCAAGGCTTCGACGAGCGGTTTCGTCGCGATGGCGCATGCGCTCAGCGCGAGCGCTTCGGCAACTTCGGCAGCTTGTCGGGATTGAACTCCGGCATCTGCCCGGCTCGTTCTCGTTCAGGTGCCGGTGGCTGCTGTTCGGTCAGGATGAGCGTGCCCTGGAGGATCATTCCCGGGACTTGTACGGCCGTCGCCGTGTAGCTCGCGATCTTGCCAGGGCAGCTTCCTTCGATGTGCAGCGTGAGCTCATCGTCGTTGCCGAAGACCGTTACACGGCCGTCGGTATGGCGCTTGGTCGATACGGTAGCGGTGAAGCGATCGCCATCGACGTGACAGGAGCCATGATACGTCATCAGGCTGTCGCGGCCCCAGATTTGTCCGTCTGCGACATGGACGATGCCGGTGCCCTGGTCCAGCGGCGTCTTGTACCAAGCCGCGTAGGTGCCGTCCTTCAGCATGGGAGCCATTTCCCCCTGGTATTCCCGAGGGGATAGTCCGCAGCATTAGTGCTAAGAAAGGGTTAATCGCGCGGCCCGTGCAAATCCGGTTGGTCCCTCCGCAGCTCGGCCTCGAGCTCCTCGATGATGCTGTGAAGCAGACATGCGGCGAGCGGATCTGTCACTTCCCGCTCCAGGCGCCGATAGCGCGCGATCTGGAACTCCTGCTCTCGCAACTGGTGCTCTGTCATCGGACGGGCCCTCCGACGAAACGACGCAGAACCGGCCGGGGAGTTTCGTTAAAATTTTCGGATCATTCGCGATGGTTTCTGCTTGGTTAAACATCAATACGGCGGCGATGAATTCAGGGTGGCGATCTTGTGCCGTCCGGCCGAAACCGGCGGCCGCTCTCGATTTCCAATCAAGCGATGTCACTTGGGAAGAGCAGACATGGAACGCCGACGCGCCGTCCGCTATGGACGAACAGGCGACATCAGAAGTTGCGAGTTAATTAGGAGAGTCAATCGGGCGGCGCCTCGAGCGCTCGCCCGTTCGCCTCGTTTCTCGCTACTTCTTTTTCACCGTCCCGAAATCCGGCTGCCAAGCGGCTTCCTTGCGGTTCGGCGCCGCAGCGATCACCTTGGCCTTTTCCTTCTTCGGCTTCTTGGCTTCGCGATTGCCGCGTTGCTGGCCCTTCGCCATGTCGCTCTCCTTTGGTGGTTTGAGTTCGTCGAGTTCGTTCGACTGCAGCACCCGTCCACGCGGAGTGCAGACCCTGACGTCCATGTAGCCTTCGCGCAGCAGTTTTCGCGCGAGCCGCAGCGCGACCGTTGCACTACCGCGGCCGAAATTGGAGCTGCCGTATTCGTTGGTTCCGCTGACCAGATATGGCACGCGGGTTGTCCTAGCCATTGAGGACGGCGGCTCCGCATACGAGAAGCAGCAAAAACAACGGAACGACCACCGGCGGCACGATCCATTCCGAGATGCGAACGCGCGACATCGAATGCTCCTGCGAGGCCTTCGGCGGGAGCACACGTGACCCTCAGTCACCGGTCGAAGCCGTTGAGATGTGCGGTGATGGTGGCGAGGCTACGCCCGCGCCGAGCCAATAGCGAGCGTTAAATGCCACGCGGGCGACGGCTCCGCCGCGACATCTTCATTTGCCGGCTGGTCACGATAGTGCTGGCTATTGCCATGCGAAGGGCGCATGGTCGCGACAGCCAGCATCGGTTGGGGCTTCACTTGCGAAAGGCAGGCGTGCATGACCATCCG
The DNA here is from genome assembly GCF_023073535.1 of Bradyrhizobium sp. 179. Lineage (NCBI taxonomy): Bacteria > Pseudomonadati > Pseudomonadota > Alphaproteobacteria > Hyphomicrobiales > Nitrobacteraceae > Bradyrhizobium > Bradyrhizobium sp. 179. Next base: position 82,540 of record NZ_JADPJR010000097.1, read on the forward strand.
CTCGCGGCGAGAAACCGTCAAGTTCAAGCATCCGTTCCGCATCCGCGGCATCGAGCGCACCTTACCGGCCGGCGCCTATGAGGTCGTCACAGACGAGGAGACGATCGAGGGCCTGACCTTCTCGGCCTATCGCCGCATTGCCACGATGATCACGGTGCCCGCCGAAGGCGCTTGCGGCGCCACGGAGATGCTGTCGATCGGCTCGATCGATCTTGCGAACGCACAAGCCGCGGACGCGAGCATCACCAATGACTGACCGGCCGGTCGATCTCGATAAGCATCGCGGCATGGCCGCGCAGAAGGCAACCGACCTGCGCCGTGCGTTGGCTGACGTCGAGGCGCATCTCCGCGAGCTGCGCGAGCGTGAAGCCGATCTCGAAAACCGCATGATGACGGTGCCAGCCGCGTCCTGGCCAGAGGCGGCAGTGAAGGCGCGCCATCTGCTCAACCTCTATGCTGCAAGTCTGCCTTCCGAGGATACGCGCCATCGCGCGCTAGTGGCAGCACTGTTCGACGATTTCGCCCGGCTGTCGGGCGAGGTCTGAGGCGAACGACGGCCGCCCCGCATTCTCGACATGCCGCAATCAGGTAACGGAGCAAGCCATGACATTGACCAGCGGCCGCTTTATTAGCCACGAATACGACCGAATGATCGTCCGGTTCTCGATGCATGACGGTGCCCGGGAGATTCCTTGCGCGATCTCGACTTCTGCGATGGACGACCTCGAGCGCGGCCCGCAAGTCAAACCCGAGCAGCGGGAGGCCCAGTTCAGCCGATTGCGGGATCGCATCGAAGCATGCGCGGCGAGCAAATATCGCGCGACGGAGTTCGAGGGCACGCCGCCAGGCATTGTGCTGCGAGGCATCGATTTCAGGTCATAAGCAACGACAGCACCGCGACCGGCCTTCTTGCGACGTCACAGGTGACGCCGCCATTATGTTATGAGACCGGACATGCCGTTGCTGCGGAATCTCCGGAACGAGATTCTTTCTACTCCGCGCGCGCCTTGATCTCCGGCAGTGGCGCCTTGCGCTCGAACGGCTTCTTCTTGGGCGGCGCGGGCAGCAAGCCCTCCCTGATCGCCTGCTTGCGAGCGAGCTTGCGGGCCCGGCGGATGGCCTCGGATTTCTCGCGGGTCTTTCGCTCCGACGGCTTTTCGTAGGAACGCCGCTGTTTCATTTCCCGGAAGACGCCCTCGCGTTGCATCTTCTTCTTGAGAACGCGGAGCGCCTGGTCGACGTTGTTGTCTCTGACAAGTACGTGCAATTGATCATCCTCGCGGGGGCTGCGAATGCGACACGTCCTGCAGGGCAGCCAATTGCGCAGGAGCTTCATTGCGATTTTTGAGGATAGCGGCGGCGACATTCGTCGCGGCTTCGGACGAGCCGATCTGCTTGTCACAGCGATGCAGCTTGGTGACACCAACGTGACCACTGTCGTGCTGTGCTGTCAATCGCTAACGTCTTGCTTGCAGGCCGGCAGACACACACGAAGTGCTGCGATCGGAACACCCGAGGAGCCTCGCAGAAACAAATTGGCTTGCTCCTTGCGAAATCGCGAATGTGATGTATATTGACCTTGTTCGATTAGCCGCTGTGCCTTGTTGAATGCGCCCGCGGGCTCCTTTTCCAAAGACATCGACGAAGTTGAAGATAACCGCGTGATTGTCGCGCGGAACGCGTTCGCGCGCTTTGGAGAAGAAAATGACGACAGGTACTGTGAAGTGGTTCAACGGCCAAAAGGGCTTCGGTTTCATTCAGCCGAACGATGGTAGCAACGATGTGTTCGTTCACATCAGCGCCCTCGAGCGCGCCGGTCTGGCGGGCCTCGGAGAAGGCCAAAAGGTCAATTTCGAGGTCAAGACCGACAAGATGCGAGGCAAAGTCAGCGCTGAGAACCTCTCGCTGGCTTGATATCGTGGCGCCGTTTCACGGATGTACTGAAACGGCCCCCCTGCCCGCTCGATCTTCTGATTGAGCGGGTTTTGTCGTTTGCCAGGCCGGGTGAGCAATGAGCGCCAAGAAATCGGCAGACCTGTCACCCGAAGGCATCGCGCGCCTAAATCGTAAGCAGCTGGCCGCCGAAGAGGGAGCGCGCGCATTGGCGGACGCCGAAAGACAGGCTATCGAAATTCGCAAGAACATGGCGCGGCTCCGCGAGGTGCGCGAGGCCAAAGAAGCGGCCGATGAAGCTGTTCGAATAGCTTTGCCGGCACCCAAGAAGCGTTCGAGGAAGCCGGCAAGATAGTCGCCCTCAACGCCATCGCCGAAACTTAAAGACGATCGCATGCCGGAAGTGCAGGTCGTGCCTAGAATCACGCCAGAACGATCACTTTCTTTCTCGCTTCCGGCGCAAATCGGCAGATGTGCCGGCTCGCGACGACATTTAACACGCGGAAGCAGGCCTTGCTATCTCCAGAAGCATCGAACGGAGTTCGAGCGCATGGCGCCGAGCGCGACATCGTTCTGTCAGGGCTTCGAGGGCTTTTGATCCCACGGGCGCTTGCCGTCCGCGTCACGATCCCAGGGCCGCGTTGTGGGTGCACTCTTTTCGGCCTCGGCCGCTTTCGCGCGGTCATGTTTAACCTGTTCGCGATCGGTAAAGGGCGGGTTTTGAGTGGAGCTGACTTGAGCGAGGACCGGAACTGTGGTGACCAGCGCAATCATAAGGAATTTCATCATCCCCGTGTCTAGCACCGATCTCGGAACGCGTCCGATTTAGTTTGTCCGCTCGCCGTTTTCAGGCTGCAGAGCTTGGCCTCTCTTCTCTTGGCTGTCGGCCCAGCGCCGGTATTCCTCCGCCAATTCCCGGAGAGCCGCAGTGCCGGTGCGAGTCCGCCTCAGGCCGTAGCGGAAGGCAGTGCATCGAGCACGCCTAGAACGTCACCCGCATGCCCGCATAGAACGCCCGCGGCCTTGCCGGGCTGAGCGAGCGCGGGTCAGTGAATTCTGCGCCGCCATTGGTGAAATTGGGCACGGCCTCGCGGTCGAAGAACTGTCCGTAGGTCGCGTAACGCTTGTCGAAGACGTTGTCGATGCGGCCGTAGAGCTGGACGTTCTTTGCGACCTGATAGGAAGTGTGGAGGTTAAAGACCGTATAGGACGGCAGCTTCGCGTATTGGTTGGACTCGTCGCCGACCAGATACTGGCTGGAGACGAACAGCGCGTTGCCGCCGACCTTCCAGACGTCGGTCACGGCGTAATCGACGCCGACCTTGACGCGATGGCGCGGGACCGCGGGGATCTGGTTGCCGGGCAGGACCCGGATGGTCTCGGTGGCCGGATCGGAAAACGGGCTTTCCGAGCCGAGTTCGAGCGGGTCAAGGAAGCGCGCGTCGACGAAGGCGTAGCTCGCCTGGACCTGGAGCGTCGGAGACTTGATGTTGACTTCGGCTTCGAGCCCCTGGCGCCGCGTCCGGCCGACATTGGAAAAATAACCGAAGCCTGTGCGCCCGACGGCGGGTACCGCAAGGATGTCGTCATGATTGGTGGCTCGGAAGCCGCCGATCTTCCATCCGAGCGTGCCGATGTTCAGCTCCCTGGTGCCGCGCAGGCCCGCTTCCACGGTCTTCGACACGACCTGGTTCAGCGGCGGATCGGAGACGAGAAACGCTGCGATCAGGCAGGGACGGGCTGGATCGGAGCAGCCGAGCTCGAGCGGCGTCGGCACGCGGTTGGCCTCGGAATAGCCGGCATAAGCAGTCAGCTCGGGCGTGATCTTGTAGGTGCCGCCGATCACCGGGTTGAAGCGGGTGAAGGTGTGATCGCCGTTGAGCGCAGTGCCGAGCTGATCTTCCAGCGTGATGCGCGCCACGTTGAAGCGACCGCCGCCGGTGATGGCGAAGGCATCCGTGACGTTGAACGTGTCCATCGCGTAAAGGCCGTTATATTGGTTGACGGTCCGCAGCGAGACAGGACCGGCAACGGGATTTGGTAAGCCGGTCGGCCCCAGGAAGACACCGCCGCCGCTGACGGCGTAATTTTCTGCAATCGAGCCGATCTCGGCGGTGGCGTTGTAGCGCGTGACACCGGCGTCATAGGTTGCGCCCATCACGAAGCGGTTGTCGTGCCCGAACAGCTGATCGGTGTTGGTGGCCTGTCCCGAAACGCCGAAGCTGCTCGAACGGATCGTGCCCCGGTCGATCTCGCCGAGGATCGTTCCCGGCGCAAACGGATTGGCAAGCTGCACGCCGTTCACGCCGTTTGCGGGCGTGGTGTCATCGCCGAAGCACAGCAGCGTCGGATCTGCACCGCACTCCTGCGCATCGGTCGGGTTTCCGTCGACGATCTTCTGCTCGTAGCGGCGCACATGCGCGGTGCCTTCGAGCGTCCAGGTCGGCGTCGCATCGACCTTTCCGGTCAAGTTGAGATAGCCAACGCGGTTCGAGGTGGTCTGCGGTGTGGTGTAGGTCGCGCCCCAATATTTTTCGAGCAGCTCGGCGGGAACAGTGGCGCTGGCGCCGAAATCGTTTTTGGCCACTCCCATGTTGGCGTGAAATTCGCTGTCGCCCGCCTTGTAGCCGACATCGCCGTAGAAGCGCCGCACGTCCGATCGGGAGAAGTTGCGGAAGCCGTTGTCGTGCAGGCCTTCGAGCGCGCCGTAGACGGCGTAATTCTTGTCGACCTGCTTGCCCCATTGCGCCGAGCCCTGGATGCGGCCGAACGAGCCCCCCATGACATCGAGCTCCGCACCCTGATAGGTGAAGCCGTCCTTCATTTGCAGGTTGATGGCACCGCCCAGCGCATTGAGACCGAAGGCGGGATTGTTGGTTACCAGCGTCACGGACCTGATCGCGGCGGTGGGGATCAGGTCCCAATTGACGGCGTCGGAGAAGGCTTCGTTGATGCGGACGCCGTTCTGGTACACCGCAAGGCCTTGCGGCGTGCCGGTCACGGGCGAAGCGACGAAGCCGCGGAATTCGACGTCGGGCTGAAACGGATTGCCGGTGACTTCGCTGATGTTGACGCCGGCGATGTTGTCGCGCAGTGCGTCGGTCACGTTCAGCGAGCCGGTGCGCTTGATCTGGCTGGCATCAACAGCGTTGATCGCCGACGGGACCTTGTCGACATCAAGACCTCTGCCGGTGCCCGGCGCGGTCGGATAGACGTAAATGCGCGTCCTGGGGCTGGCGGACCCCGGCGTCCCGATGCGTGCGACCGGTCGCGACGGCGTCGTGCGCCTCGTCGCCGACGGTGGCGCGGTCACCTCGACCGGTGGCAGGTTCTGAACGTTGGTCTCCTCGTCCTGCGCGGCCGCGGCAGGGTGCGCGAACAACCCGGACACCAGCCCCGTCGAGATCGACGCCATCAATAAACGACGCTTGAACCAGAGACCCTTGCCCATCCCCGCCTTCCCATCCGTGACGACCGGCTGTTGTGATTTTCCGCCGTTCGGTCGAGATGAGTGTATTCGGCCGCAATGAGTGCGCCAGCCACAAAAGATCGGACGATATCCGCTCTCGTTTTCCCGATGAAATCGGGAATTTTTCCCGATCGTTTTTCGGGCGCGATCAGGCCGCCGCCGTCGGAACCAGCGCCTCCACGGTCAAACCGTTCTCGCCAGAGACGACATTGAGGGTGCCGCCCAGCGCCAGGATCCGCTCGCGCATGCCGACGAGACCGAAGCCGAGCTTCTGACCCGGCTCCATGCCGTGGCCATTGTCGCTGACCCGTACCCGGGCGCAGACGCGGCCGTCGCGCCCGTGCTGCCCGGCCGGCTCGATGATGACGTTGACCGCGGTCGCGCCGGCATGGCGGAACACGTTGGTGAGCGCCTCTTGCACGATGCGGTAGATGGTGAGGTCGGCAGTCTCGCCCGTCGCGCCCAACGCCGGCGAGATCGAGGTCTCGATGCTGACCTCGGGATGCGACTCCCGCCATAGCCGCGATAGCGATTCGAGCGCCTGGCGCAGGCCAAGCTCGGCGAGGCCGACGGGCCGGAGGCGCTCCAGCACGCGGCGGGTGAACTGCTGGAGCGCGTTGATCTGCTCCAGCAAGGCGCTGCCGTGCTTTCGCACCGCCTCCGCACTCGGCGCCCGCCCGTCCGCCAGCTTCGCCAGCGCGCTGGCATGCGCGCGCAGCGAGAACAGATACGGTCCGAACTCGTCATGCAGCTCGCGCGCGATCTCCTTGCGCTCGACGTCCTGGAGCGACACCGCACGCTCGGCAAGGCGCCGCTTGTCCTCGACCGCCTCACCCAGCGCTGCTGCGAGATGATTGAGCTTGCCGCAGATCGCGGCGAGTTCGGGCGCACCGCCTGGGGTGACCCGCGCGTCATAATGCCCTCCCTCGATCTCGGCCATTGTCTCGGCCAACGTCTGGAGCGGCGCCAGAGCCCGGCCGACCACATTCATCATCACCAGGAACAGCACCACCGCGATGACCGAGCCGACCTCGAGCTGGGTCACGATGCTGTCCCAGATCTCGGCAATCTCGTCGTTCGGATGCGAGGTGATCACGAGCGAGCCGGGCTTGCCATGGATCGAGACGGGCACGCTGACCGCGGTCTGCTCGGGATGAACCAGGCTGACGAACCAAGCCGGCGGTCCGCGCGTATCGGCGTCGGCATCGGCCCGGGGCGGCGTCAGCGGATTTCCGCCGGCGTCATGGAGCGCGATGCTGACATGGCGCAGACGACTGAGATCGCGCGCAATCTGTTTCAGCCGGGCGTCCGGATCGGGCGCCTCGTTCAGGTCCGCCACAATCATCTCGATGAACTCGCGTGCGAGCCGGATCACGCTCTGGTCCTCGGCCTGCACGCGCGGCCCCGCCTCCGCGACTTGACGGCCGATATTGACGGCCAACCCCAGCGCCAGCAGCAGCGCCAGCAACAGGTTGATGCGCCCGCGCAAGGAAAGATTTTGCCACATTGGTATCGCTCGTGCCCCGCGAAGGTTCTGCCCCGCCTCTCCGATGACGTTGACAGAGGCGAAGCGGCGGATATCTAATCGGAAGCGTACAGCAATCCCGGCCGGGTTGCATGAGGCGACATGAGACGCGCGCGTCTTGCCTGGTCGGCCTCATGCGGCGCAGAACAGGCAGTTTCTATCAGGGAGAACGCGCTGTCGCGGGGAACGCCTATGCGCATTCTGATCGTCGACGATCATCCCATCGTCGCCTCCGGCTGCCGTGCCGTGCTGGCCGACGAGGGCGAGATCGAGATTTTGGAGGCTGCCGACGCGGAAGACGGCGAGTGCGTGTTCATCGTCGAACGCCCCGACCTCTGCATCATCGACATCAACCTGCCGACCGTCTCCGGCTTCGAGCTCGCGCGCCGCATCCTCGAGCGCGCGCCCGAGGCCCGCATCATCATGTTCAGCATGAACGACGATCCCGCCTTTGCCGCGCGGGCGATCGAATGCGGCGCCAAGGGCTACGTCTCCAAGACCGGCGACCCCGACGACCTCGTCGAGGCGATCCGCGCCGTCGGCGGCGGCGGCACGTACCTCCCGAGCGCGATCGCGCGCAGCATTGCCTTTGCGGGACCGGCGCTGGCGCAAAGCCCGCTGTCGAAGCTGAACGCACGCGAGATGGAAATCCTGCGGCTGCTCAGCGCCGGAAAAAGTCTGTCCGAGATCGCCTGGCTGGTGCAATCGTCCTACAAGACGGTGGCCAACACGTCCTCGATTATGCGCCAGAAGCTGGGCGTGAAGACCTCGGTCGAGCTGGTGCGGCTGGCGATCGACAGCGGCGTTGCCTGACATCGCCACAAATTTCGGTCACACAAGCGTTGCAAATCTTGATGTGGCGAGATGCCACGGAGCTTTGGGCATGACGATTCAGACTGTCTCGACCAACAAATCCTATGGCGGCGTCCAGGGTGTCTATCGCCACGCGAGCCAGACGACCGGAACGGACATGACGTTCTCGGTCTATATTCCGCCGCATGCGGACGGCGCCAAGCTGCCCGTGGTCTGGTATCTTTCCGGGCTCACCTGCACGCATGCCAATGTCACCGAAAAGGGCGAATTCCGCAAAGCCTGCGCCGAGCTCGGCCTGATCTTCGTCGCGCCCGATACCAGCCCGCGCGGGCCCGACGTGCCGGGTGATGCCAACAACGCCTATGATTTCGGCCTGGGCGCCGGCTTCTACGTCGACGCGACGCAAGAGCCGTTCTCCCGCAACTATCGCATGTGGAGCTACGTGACGGACGAGCTGCCGAATCTGGTGGCGGCGAATTTTCCGGTCGACGCCAAGCGGCAGTCGGTGATGGGCCATTCGATGGGCGGCCACGGTGCGCTGACGGTAGCCTTGCGCAATCCGCACCGATTTCGCGCGGCAAGCGCTTTCGCCCCGATCGTGGCGCCCTCGCTCGTGCCCTGGGGCATCAAGGCGTTGACCGGTTATCTCGGGCCGAACAAGGACGCCTGGCGCAGCCACGACACGGTGGCGCTGATCGAGGACGGCGCCAAGTTTTCTGGCTTCCTGGTCGATATCGGGGAAGCCGACAATTTCCTGAAAGAGCAGCTCAAGCCGGAACTGCTCGAAGCCGCCTGCACCAAGGCGAGCATCCCGCTGACGCTGCGGCGTCAGGCGGGCTACGACCACAGCTATTATTTCATCTCGACCTTCATGAGCGATCATCTGCACTGGCACGCGGAGAGATTGACGGCGTGATCCTTCTTACCCTCCCCTGGAGGGGCCCTGGAGGGGAGGGTAAGAGCCCTTACTCCGGCTTGCCGTAATTCGGCGCCAGCAGGCGGTTGCGGATCAGATAGCTCATCGTGCGCGTCCACGCTTCGTCGCTGTTGCCGCGCATGTCGGCGCTGGCAACCGTGACCATGTTGCCGGTCTTCACGTCGCGCAGATAGATGTTCAGGTTGATGATCAGGTTCGAGACCTTCTGCACCAGGCCGGTGATCTCGAGATCGGCACCGAGCTGGCCGGCGAGCTTGAGGTCGCAGCCGCCGCAGGCCTGCAAGTTCGCGTGACGGGCGGCATCCCTGATTGGCCCGATGTCGAGCAGCTGGAACTTGCCTGAGTCAGCCAGTTCCTTGCGCAGCTGCTCGCTGATGCGCTCCAGCCGCGCCTCTTCAAGCCGCGAGCCGTAGAACTCGCCAGGCAGGCTGGTGTCGATCAGCTCGAAATCGAACACCGCCAGTTTCGGCGGGTCGGCAAGCGCGACCGACCCCATCAACAACAATGCAGCGAGACATAGCAGCGCTCGCAGGATCGTGATTCCAGTCCCCGCGCGTGCGAGGACGAAATGCGGGGTTGCATGCCCTGACAAATCGGTCATGCTTTAGCAGAGACAATTCTCCACCGGCGGTCAAGCCGGAGAGATCGTCCGGAGGAAACATGATCCGATGGTTGGTCGGCCTGATCGGCTTGGGTGTCGCCGCGACGAGTGCGCTCGCCGCTGACCCTGTTACGATCGGCGTCGGCTATCTCGGCGTCGCCGGCACCAGATCGACACTGTCGCTGGTCGAGCAGCCCGCGGAGAATGACGGCGTCGCCGGCGCCCGCCTCGCCATCGAGGACAACAACACCACCGGGAAATTTCTCAACCAGCGTTTTATGCTGGAGGAGCGCCGCATCAAGGAAGGTGAGGATCCGGTGCAGGCCGCTACCGCGCTCGCCGACAAGAACGGTTTCATCATCGCCGACCTGCCGGCCGATATGCTGCTGAAAGTCTCGGACGCCCTGCGCGCGCGGGGCACGCTGCTGTTCAACGTCGGCGCAGTCGACGAGCGGCTGCGCGAGGCCGATTGCCGCGCCAACGTCGTCCACACCGCGCCGACGCGCGCCATGCTGGCGGATGCGCTCGGTCAGTACCTGGTGTGGAAGCAGTGGAAGCGCTGGCTGCTCGTGGTCGGCTCGCATGACGAGGACAAGCTATTCGCCGACGCACTGCGTCGCACCGCGACCCGGTTCGGCGCCAAGATCGTGCAGGAGCGCACGTTTGAAGACAAAGGCGGCGCACGCCGGACCGACTCCGGCGTGACGCTGATCCAGCGCCAGATGCCGGTGTTCACGCAACAGGCGCCGACCTATGACGTGCTTGTTGTCGCCGACGAGAGCGAGGTGTTCGGCGCGTACCTGCCCTATCGCACCTGGGATCCGCGGCCCGTCGCGGGCTCGGCCGGTCTCGTGCCGCGCAGCTGGGACGCGGCGCAGGATCAATGGGGCGCAATCCAGATGCAGAACCGCTTCGTCAAGCTGAACTCGCGGCGCATGACCGCGCTCGACATGCAGGCCTGGACCGCGGTGCGCATGATCGGCGAAGCCACCTCACGCACCAATTCCGGCGAGGTCAAGAAAATCGCCGATTTCATCAAGGGCCCGGATTTCTCGGTCGCCGCCTTCAAGGGGACGCGGCTTACCCTGCGCGACTGGAATCTCCAGCTTCGCCAGCCGATCCTGCTGGTCGACGGCCGCATGGTGGTGTCAGTCTCGCCGCAGGAGGGATTCCTGCACCAGGTCTCCGAACTCGACACGCTCGGCTACGACCGTCCGGAGAGCAAATGCAAGCTGAAATGAGCAATTTGAGATGAGTTCGAGCATCCACCGCGACGACGCTGCGCCCCCTCCGCCGCTTGCGGGGGAGGGTTGGGGAGAGGGTGTCTCAGTAAGGAAGACTCCCCAAGAGGAGCGAGCCCTCTCCCGCATCGCATCTGTCGATGCGATACGACCTCCCCCGCAAGCGGGGGAGGTGAAGGCAGCCCGCGCACAACCTCAGCGCATCGAAGAGCAACGACGCTTGCATACGCTGATGTTGCCCCTCTCGCTGTTTGCCGGACTAGCGCTTGCCACCGCACCCGCGCATGCATTCATCGCTTATGTCTCGAACGAGAAAAGCAACACGGTGTCTGTGATCGACACCGACAGTTGGACCGTGACCAAGACCATCAAAGTCGGCCAGCGTCCGCGCGGTATCGATTTCACCCGTGACGGCAAGTTCGTGATGGTCGCGGTCGGCGACGACGACACCATCCAGGTGATCGACGCCAAGACGCAAGGCGTGGTGGACAGCTTGCCCTCTGGGCCCGACCCGGAATTGTTCGCTCAGGATGCCGCGGGGAAAATCCTCTACGTCGCCAACGAGAACGACAACACTGTGACCGTGATCGACCTCGAGAAGCGCGCCCGGCTCGGCGACATCCAGGTCGGCGTCGAGCCCGAGGGCATGACCATCAGCCCCGATGGCAAGACGCTGATCAACACGTCCGAGACGACCAACATGGCGCATTTCATCGACACATCGTCGCGCCAGATCATCGCCAACGTGCTGGTCGACGCGCGGCCGCGCTTTGCCGAATTCAAGCATGACAGCTCGGAAGTGTGGGTCTCCTCCGAGATCGGCGGCACCGTCTCGATCATCGATCCCAACAAGCATGAGGTGATCGGCAAGGTCACCTTCGACATCCCGGGCTTGCGGAAAGAGGCGATCCAGCCGGTCGGCATCGGCATGACCAAGGACGACAAGACCGCCTTCATCGCGCTCGGCCCCGCCAACCGCATCGCCGTGGTCGACGTCGCGACCCGCAAGGTGCTGAAATATTTGCTGGTGGGGCAGCGGGTCTGGCACATGGCGTTCACGCCGGATGAAAAATACCTGCTCACCACCAACGGCGTGTCGAATGACGTCTCCGTCATCGACGTCGCCGCGCAAAAGGTGATCAAGACCATTCAGGTGGGCGAACTGCCCTGGGGCATCACGATCGCGCCATGACCAGCCCTGCCCCCATCGCCGAACCGCGTGAGACGCCGAGGCTGGAATTGGCCGCAGTGCCGGCGCTATCGATCGACGGCGTCAGTCATTCTTACGGGCCACGGCGGGCACTGACCGACGTCTCCTTCAACGTGCAGCCCGCGAGCTTCACCGCGCTGCTCGGCCTCAACGGTGCCGGCAAGAGCACGCTGTTCTCGCTGATCACGCGCCTGTTCGGCATCCAGGCTGGCCGTGTCGCCATCTTCGGTCACGACATCAGCAAAACTCCAGGCGAGGCGCTGCGGCTGCTTGGTGTCGTGTTCCAGCCGCGTACGCTCGATCTCGACCTTTCGCTGACGCAGAACCTGCTCTATCACGCCGCGCTTCACGGCATCAGCCGGCGTGAGGCGGCTTCACGTAGCGCCGAGCTGCTCGGACGCATCGGGCTCTCCGAGCGCGCCGGCAGCAAGGTGCGCGATCTCTCGGGCGGGCAGATGCGGCGACTAGAGATCGCACGGGCACTGCTGCACCGGCCGCGGCTGCTGTTGCTGGACGAGCCGACCGTCGGGCTCGATGTTAAGGCGCGCGCCGACATCATCGGCCATGTCCGCCAGCTCGTGACCGAGCAAGGCATCGGCGTGCTCTGGGCGACGCATCTGTTCGACGAGGTCATGCCCAATGACGATCTCGTGGTGCTGCACCAGGGCAAGGTGCTGGCGCAGGGGCCGATGAGCCGCGTCCTCACGGAAGTCGGTGCGCAGGACGTCAACACCGCCTTCATGCGCCTGACCGGTGCGCAAGCGATGCCGGGAGGCATCGCATGAGCAGCATCACAACCCGCGAGGCGCCGCGCGGCTTCTCGTTCGCGGAGTACATGACCTGCCTCTCCGGCATCGTCTGGCGCGAAGGCCTGCGCTTCCTGCATCAGCGCGAGCGCTTCGTCTCGGCGCTGGTGCGGCCATTGGTGTGGCTGTTCATCTTCGCTGCCGGCTTCCGTCAGGTGCTCGGCATCTCCATCATCCCGCCCTACGAGACCTACATCCTCTACGAGGTCTATATCGCGCCCGGCTTGATGGCGATGATTCAGCTCTTCAACGGCATGCAGTCCTCGCTGTCGATGGTCTATGACCGCGAGATGGGCAACATGCGCACGCTGCTGGTCAGTCCACTGCCGCGCGGCTTCCTCTTGTTCTGCAAGCTGCTGGCAGGCACCGCGGTGTCGCTGCTCCAGGTCTATGCGTTCCTCTTGATCGCCTGGTTTTGGGACATCACGCCGCCATCCTCGGGCTATCTCACCGTGCTGCCGGCCCTGATCCTGTCCGGCCTGATGCTGGGCTCACTAGGCATGCTGATCTCCTCCGGCATCAAGCAGCTGGAAAACTTCGCCGGCGTGATGAATTTTGTTATCTTCCCGATGTTCTTCGCCTCCTCCGCGCTCTACCCGCTCTGGCGGGTCCAGGAGGGCAGCCCTTATCTGTATTACCTCTGCGAGGCCAATCCGTTCACTCATGCGGTCGAGCTGATACGATTTGCGCTATACGGGCAGCTCAACTGGATCTCGCTGGCGGTGGTCGCAATCTGCACAATCGTGTTCATGATCGGTGCGATTTTCGCCTATGATCCGTCGCGCGGGCTGGCGCGACGCGGGCCTGCGGGAGGCGAAGGATGAGGGTTCTGGTCCTGGCTGTCATGGCAATTGTGCTGTCCGGCATGGCCGCGCGCGCGGCCGATCCGCACTATCCCGACTGGCCCTGCACCCAAGCCAAGGTGCCGGAGATTTCGCTCGCGGCCGTCTGGGCCGGCCCGCCGCTCGACGACGTGCAGAACAAATGGAAGGACGATGCCAAGATCAGCGCGCTCGTCGCAAAGCTGTCGGCGCGCAAGACGCCGCTCGACGAGGCCGAGAAGTTGGTGAAGGAGTTTCTGGCCGCCTCCGCGTCGGACAAGACGGCGAACGCCAAGCTGCTGTTCGCCGGCCTGTTCGACACGCTTAACGCCCAGCGCTCCCAGGTTATGAACGGCCTCGAACGCGTCAGCCGCAAGCAGCGCGAGGCCGCCGACAAGATCCGCGAGGAAACGCTGGCGCTCCAGGCGCTCCAGGGCGTAACGCCCCGCGACGATGCCAAAATCGAGGCGCTCAGCAACGAACTGATCTGGAAGACCCGGATCTTCGAGGATCGTCACAAAGTGGTGCGATTTGTCTGCGAGGTTCCGACCATGATCGACCAGCGCCTGTTCGCGCTCGGGCGCGTGATCCAGCAGGAAATGGAATAGCGTCAGGCTCGCTGACAGCTCACGAAAGTTCCCGCGACATCGCCGCGATCGTTAACCTTCCGGCGCGCTATCTGGCGGAACCAAATCGCTCTAGGATGTCTTGTCGAAGTCAATCCAGGACATCCAAGACATCGGGAGGCCTCGATGGGAACAACGAAATTCATCTTCGCGAGCGTTGCGGTCATCACCATGTTCGCATCCAGCGCCTTTGCCGACGATCTGACCGGAATGATCACGCGGATCGATCGGCTCAACGGCACGATCTCGATCCAGCAGACGCAGAAGGGCACCGTCGGCGCCAGCTCAGGAAGCGCCGGCGCGCTCCAGGAGTACAAGGCAAAGGACGCTGCGATGCTGGATGCCGTTCATGCCGGCGACAGGGTGACCTATACCGCCACCGAGACCAACGGCACGGGCACGCTGACGAAGTTGCAGAAGCAGTAGGTGCGGTCTTCGCCTTCACTTCTCCAAGCTGCGACACAGCGTCATGGCCGGGCTTGTCCCGGCCATCCACGTCTAGCCACGCGCAACGAAGAACGTGGATGCCCCGACCTTCGCGCCGACGCGGCTTCGGCGCGCAGGCGGGACAAGCCCCGGCATAATTGTGTGTCGTTACGGCTCCGGGCGCGGCTCCGGCTGCGCTTCCTCGGTCGGGAGTTTTGCGCCCTCCCAGCCGTCGGTGCCGTCAGGGTACCAGGCGATGTTGGAGTAGCCATACGCCAGCGCGCGCTTGGCGGCGTTCCACGACATCCAGCAATCGGCCAGGCAATAGATCACGAGCAGCGCGGCCTTGTCGCCGCGCGAGGCACGCGCGAGGCCGCGCTGCAGGTAATCGTCCACGGCCGGCGGCAACGCGCCGTAGCCGGTGTCCGGCAACCACAGGCTGCCCGGAATGTTCCTGCGCGGTGCATCTCGCCACACGGTGCCTGCGGGAAGGTTCTTCGGCTTCGGCGGCCGCGGCATCACGTCGACGAAGGCACCGCTTTTCGCCCGCCAGATCGCCTCGGCTTGCGCCGTCGTCAGCACGCGGGCGCCGGCGAGCGTCGCCGGCACCGGCGCGCGGTAATTGTCGGTGCGGTAGCCTTCAGGCTCGAACGGCTCCTGCTGCTGTGCCAATGCCGGCCCTGTCAGAACAGCGGCGAGCAGCGCAACGGCAAGATGCCGTTTCATGGCGTCTTCTTGGCCGTCTCCGCGCCGAGCGGCCGATTGTTCTCGTCCAAAAGAGGTACGCCGAAGTCGAGCAGGATCTTGTTGATCTCGCCCTGGTTCTCCTGGATTAGCTTGTTGAGCTGCCGCTTCCAGTTCTGATCGGCCGGGCGCACGCCCATGCCGATGCGATAGACCAGCTTCGGCCCGGTGGTTTCTTTGACCAATGGCGTAACGTGAAGCGAAGCGCCGGCCTTTTTTGCATAATAGCCGGCCATCGGGCCCCACAGCACGCCGGCGTCGATCTTGCCGGCGGCGAGGTCGTCGATCATGGCCTGCGCCGAATTGTCGAAGCGGGTGTCGATCATCAGCGGATAGGGCTTTGCATCGCCCATCAGACCGGCTATCGCCATGTTGGTCGCCGGCGGCGTGCCAGCGACGATGCCGACATGCTTGCCCTTCAGCCGCGCGTCCTCCAGCGTATCGACGTCCTCGAGTCCGCTGCCGACCTTGGCGACCAGCGCATAAGTCGTGCGGTAATAGGGATTGGTGCCCTGAACGAGGTCGTCGCCCTGCGGGAAGCCCATGATGACGTCGCAGCGATGCGCACCCAGCGTCATGCGCACGAAGCCGGTGGCCTGCGGGAAGAAGACGTAGTCGAGCTTCTTCTGGAGCTTGTCCGCCAAGAACTCGGCGAGCTTGTTCTCGAACCCCTCACCCTTCTCGTTCGAGAACGGCAAATTGCGCGGGTCGGCGCAGACGCGCAGCACCTTTGGATCGACCAATTCGAAGGAGAGGTCGCCGGTCTCGTTGGTCTGCGCGATCGCAGCATTGCCGAACGCGCAGGACGCCACCAGGATCCACAGTGAAAACAACCAGCGACGATGTCGTCCGGCCTCCGTCATCGCGCTTCCTCCTCGTTTTGTTTGAATGTATCCATGCAACGCATGACGCGCCATGTCTTGCCAGCTTTGTGTTGGTGTTGCTTTGTTGCAGCGCAATGCAGCAAACACTCTGAACTGAGGCGGAAAAGTGTCTCACATCGCTTCAACAATCGCAGTCCTGTTCCTGCTGGGGTTCGTCACGCTAGCACGCGCCGAGGCATCCGAATTGCCTGTGAGCGAAGTCGCGCCGGGAATCTTCGTACACTCCGGGACCATCGCCCTCATGACCCGCGAAAACGAGGGCGACATCGCCAACGTCGGCTTCATCGTGGGCGGTGATGCGGTGGCTGTGATTGATACCGGCGGGAGCTACCGCGAAGGCAAGGCGCTGCTGGCGGCCGTGCGGGTGAAGACGCCCAAGCCGATCCGCTACGTCATCAACACCCACGGCCATCCCGATCATGTTTTCGGCAATGCGGCCTTCGCCGATGGAAACACCATCTTCGTCGGCCATCACAAGCTTCCCCAGGCGCTCGCGACGCGCGGGCCTTTCTATCTCGACAATTTTCGCCGCATCATGGGCAATCAGCTGATCGATCCCGTGAACATCATTGCCCCTACCCTGCTCGTTTCGGACACGACGACGCTCGATCTCGGGTCGCGCCGGCTGACCCTGCGGGCCTGGCCGGCCGGGCACAGCGACAATGATCTGACTGTGTTCGATGAGACGACCAAAACCTTGTTCGCGGGCGATCTCGTCTTTCTCCGCCACATTCCGGTCGTGGACGGCAGCATCCGCGGCTGGCTAGACACTTTGAAGGAATTGCAGGCCATTCCGGCGCTGCGCGTCGTTCCTGGTCACGGCCCCGTGAGCGACTGGCCTGCCGCGCTGACCGATGAGCGACGCTACCTGTCAACGCTGCTGTCCGACGTCCGCGCACTGAACAAGAAGGGCGAGCCGATCCGAACCGCCGCCGACAAGGCCGCCGGGTCGGAACGGCCGCGCTGGGCGTTGTTCGAGGACTACAATGCCCGCAACGCAACCGCAGCATTTTCAGAAATTGAATGGGAGTAGCGGGCGCGCTACGATGGGCGAAACGCCCGCAGGACCATGACCATGTTGGGATGCACACGCCGCCTGGCCTTGACCGCCGTACTGCTTGGCATCGCGTTCGCGATGCCGGTGCAGGCGGAAGAGGCCGACGACCCCTGGCCGGGCTTGGTGCAGGACATCTTCAGCAACCGTCCGATGAACGACGGCAGCACCGTCATCGGCATCGAAATGCCCTATCGCGCCGAGGATGCGGCCATCGTGCCGGTCACGCTGCGCAGCAAGCTGTCGCCCGGCGATGCGCGGCGCATCCGTTCGATCACGCTGGTGATCGACCGCAATCCCGCTCCGATGGCAGCGAAGTTCGAACTCGGACCGGATGCCAATGTGACGGAGATCTCGACGCGCGTGCGCGTCAACAATTACACCGACGTGCATGCGGTCGCCGAGCTCAGCGATGGCCAGCTCTATGTCTCCAAAGTCTATGTCAAGGCCTCTGGCGGTTGCTCTGCGCCGGCGGCAAAGAACGTCGAGGAGGCCAAGAACCGCCTCGGCCAGATGCGCTATCGGCAATTCGCGCGCGAGGACGCGCCGGCGAGCCGCGTCCGCGAGGCGCAGATCATGATCGGCCATCCCAACAATTCCGGCCTGCAAATGGACCAGGTCACGCAGCTCTATATCCCGGCCTTCTTCATCAACCAGCTCAAGCTGACGCAGGACGACAGCCCGGTGCTGTCGATGGAAGGCGGCATCTCGATCTCGGAAGATCCCAATCTGCGCTTCACCTACGTCTCCAACGGCGCCAAGCGCTTTCGCGCGGAGGCGAAGGACACGGATGGGCACGTGTTCCGCAATGAGTGGGACGTGGAGAAGCCGGGGACGTAAGGCGAGGAGCACCCTCCCTTGGAGGAGACCGGGACGAGCGTAGCTCGCCCGTGGGTCGGCTCCCATGGAGCGCAGCGGAATGTGAGACGGGGTGGGGTGACGGTCTCTCCACACCCAACAGTGCCCGAGGTGGAGAGATCACCCCCCGCTCGCGCTGCGCGCAATCGACCCTCCCCCTCCATTGCCGCACAACTCAAAAGCACCTCACCTCGGCTTCGGCCTGCGCGCGCCGGAGATCATTCACCGCCGAGTTCGCCTGCTCCGAGGTGCGGAACTGGACGCCGAGATTGCCGCGGACCTGGGACATGCTGAGCGCGGTTTCCGCGGTGACGTAGCGCTCATAGGGCACGATCGAGGCGACTACGTCGATCGAGCACGAACATTGCTCGATCGCAGACCGCGTCTCGCCATTGGCTTTCATGCAGCCGTAGACGTACTCCGCGCGCGCCGATGTCGGATAATCATTGGCGTCCTCGGCCCGCGCCGCGCACGCGGTCACTGCCAATACGGTCAATGCGGCGACAATCGGTCGTAGCTGTCCCGCCAGTTTCATACGCATCCTCCCGCTGGTTGCGACCAAAGCTATGCTATGCGTATTGTCCTGAAAAGCACTCCGTCAGAGGAAACGGCTCACAAGGTGATGAGAGCACGTGGTGTGATAAGAGCACTCGGTCGAACATTGGTGCTCGCAGTGACGCTGGCGTCGACGCTGGCCGTACCCGGCCGCGCCGCCGAGACCATCCGCCTTGCGGTGCAGAAAACCGGAACATTCTCCTGGGAGCTGGCCGCGATCCGCGCGAACGGTCTGGACAAGGAGGCCGACCTCTCGCTCGAGGTCACCGAGCTCGCGAGCACGGAAGCGGGCAAGATCGCGATGCGCGCAGGTGGCGCCGATATCATCCTGTCGGACTGGCTATGGGTGTCGCGCGAGCGCGCGCTCGGCGCCAAGCTCACTTTCTATCCCTATTCCAGCGCGCTTGGCGCGGTGATGGTGCCGGCGGCTTCTCCGATCAAGACGCTCGCCGACCTCAGGGGACGCAAGCTCGCGATCGCCGGCGGAGCGATCGACAAGAGCTGGCTGCTGCTCCAGGCCCGCATGAGGCAGGATGGCATCGACCTGAAGTCTGCGGCGACCATCGTCTATGGCGCACCACCCCTGATCGCGGCCAAGGCGCTCGACGGCGAGATGGATGCGAGCCTCAATTTCTGGAATTTCTGCGCGCAGCTCGAGGCCAAGGGCTTTCGCCGCCTCGCCGGCATCGAGGACATCCTGCCAAAACTCGGTGCCAAGGGCCCGGTCGCCGCGGTCGGCTATGTCTTCGACGAGAGCTGGGCGGCAAGCCATCGTGACGCCATCGCGCGCTTCATCGCAATGACCCGAAAGGCCAAAGAGCTGCTGGTGACCTCGGACGCGGCCTGGGACAAGGTCGCGCCGCTCACCGGCACTGCCGATCCGGTCCTGCTCAAGACCTATCGCGACCGCTATCGCGACGGCATCCCGCGCCGGAGCATCGCCGACGAGGAGGCGGATGCGCGCGTGCTCTACCGCGTGCTCGCCGAGATCGGTGGCCGCGATCTCGTCGGGCCGGCGGCCGAGCTCGATCCCGGCACCTTCTATCACGCAGTCCCCGGAGACTGAGGTGCTGCGTCTTGTCTCGTCTGTCCTGTTCCTCGCAATCTGGTGGATCGCCGCGCTGTTCGTCGGCGGCGCAAAGCTGCCCTCCCCGCCTGCCGTGCTCGAGGTGATGATCGCGGAAGCCGCGAGCGGCGCGTTGTTCCTGCATCTCGGCGTCACGCTGGCCCGCGTCACACTCGCCTTCGTGCTGGCAATGTCGCTCGGCAGCGCCATCGGCTATCTGATGGGACGGGTGAAGCTTGCCGACCGGCTCGGCGATCCCTGGCTGATCCTGCTGCTCAATTTGCCGGCCTTGGTCGTGATTGTGCTGGCCTATATCTGGGCTGGCCTGACTGAAGCCGCCGCGATCGCAGCGATCGCCATCAACAAGCTGCCGACCGCCATCGTCACCTTGCGCGAGGGCACCCGCGCGCTCGACCGCTCGCTCGACGAGATGGCGAGCGTGTTCGCGATGCCGCGCTGGCGCGCCTTCCGCCACGTCGTGCTGCCGCAACTCGCGCCCTATATCGCAGCCTCCGCGCGCTCCGGGTTGTCTCTGGTATGGAAGATCGTGCTGGTCGCCGAGCTTTTGGGCCGCCCTAACGGCGTCGGCTTCGAGATCGGCGTCGCTTTCCAGCTGTTCGACACGCCGCGGCTGCTCGCCTATTCGCTGACCTTCGCCGCCGTCGTGCTCGTCATCGAAACCTTGCTGGTGCAGCCGTTCGAAGCCCGCGCAACACGGTGGCGGCCCCGTGCGGCTTGAGGTCGAGATCACAGGCAAGACGTTCAGGAGTGCCGCGGGCGGGACGCACGAGGTGCTGGCGCCCGTCAAATTCGCGCTTCAATCCGGCGAGGTCGGCGTGCTGATCGGCCCCTCCGGCTGCGGCAAGAGCACGATGCTGCGCATCATCCTCGGGCTCGATCATGAATTTCAGGGGCGCATCGCGCGGCCGCCGAAGGCGCGGATCGGCATGGTGTTCCAGGAGCCGCGGCTGCTGCCGTGGCGCTCGGTCGAGCAGAACGTGCGCTTGGCTGCGTCCGGTGTGACCGAGGCCAAACTATCCGAGCTTTTCAGGATCCTGGAGCTTCAGGCGCATCGCGACCATTTCCCCGGCGAGTTGTCGCTGGGCCTTGCCCGGCGCGTGGCGCTGGCCCGCGCCTTCGCGGTCGAGCCCGATCTGCTGGTGCTCGATGAGCCACTCGCCTCGCTCGACGACGCGCTCGCCGGCCGCCTGCGCGACGAGATCGCAACGCTGGTGGCGAGCCGTCCGGTGATGACGCTGCTCGTCACCCATAGCATCGACGATGCGATCCGGCTCGGCGACCGACTGCTCTTCCTGTCGCCCAGGCCGGCGCGCATCGTGCAGGAGGTGCCGATCGCGATCCCGCGAGCGGAGCGCAGCGAAACCGATCTCGGCAGGATCAAGGCCGAGCTCGCGGCGCTGCAGCTTGAATCGAAATGAACACTCGTGGTCAACTGGGGCCAAACAAGACCGTCGAGGGAGGTTTCACGATGCGACGTCAGCTGATTGCGATCGGCATCCTGTTGGTCGCGATGCCGGGCGCGGCGCTCGCGCAGACCAAAGGCAAGGGCATCCGGCTCTGGAATCTCACAACGGAGACGATCTCCGGCTTCCAGCTCGCTCCGGCCGGCAGGACCGACTGGGGTCCGAACCAATGCTTGAACGACAAGGACAAGGAGGTCGACCACGACGAGCGGCTGCGCATTACCGGCGTCGAGCCGGGCCGCTATGATGCCAAGGTCAGCTATGCCAATTCACGGCAGTGCATCGTCCGCGACATCGAGATCAGGGCGGATGCGGTGTTCTCGATCGCCGACAAGGATCTGAAGGACTGCACCAAATAGCGAGGCCGGCTTACGCCTTGTCGTTCGGGTGCGGATATTCGCAGCGCCATCGCACCGCATGCCACTTCGGATGCTCGCCGACCCATTGCGCGATATAGGGCGGCGCGGCCATCGCGCATTGCCGTGGCGACCCGGAATAGTTGAACACCAGATGCTGCTCCTCGCAGGTCGCGGGCGAGAGCACCGCACAGACAGTCACCACCAGGTCAATCGGGTTCATGCCGGGATCCTCTCGCAAAGGGGCGATGGAGACTAGCACGAAAGGTTACGTGCAAAGGAGCGGGAAGTTTCAATCCGGCGTGAGAGAAAATGGGGCTTCTTTCTCCTCTCCGCGCGGGCGAACAGAGGGGAACATGGCTGCGTTAAAAGTTAACCCCGAATACAACCCTCGCCTGGTGACGCTCGAAATTGACGAGGTCGAGATTGGCGGATGATCCGGCCGGACGTCCCCAAGCCTGCATGCTCCAGCTCAAGGTCAGCCGCGAGCGCTCGGAGAGCTGAAAATATGCGGTGGGGCCGACGAACAGGGCGTGGCCCGAAAACTCGCCGAGGCCGATGCCGTCGTATTGCCGGAAATAACGCATCTCCCCGCCGAGCAGCACATTGGGCCGCACGCGCACCATGCCGGCAACCGCCGCCCCGATCGTCGAGCTCTTCTCGGACAGTCCCGCCATCTCGAAGCGCGCCCATTCCGGCTGATAGATCAGATTGAGCGCGGCGATGGCGAAGTTCGGAACGAGCTCGCGGTCGAACGCAAGCGTGAAATCGGTGCCGTACGTCCGTCCCTTCGCGCCGCTGGTCTCGTCGATGCGGTCGCCATGGAGCTCGGCGGCGACAGTCAGGCCGAATGGCGCGTGCGCGCGGTCGAGCAGACGATAACGCAGATCGAGCGAGGCGCCCTGGAAGTTGAACTGGCGGCGATCGTCGGTGTCGGGGACGCCGGTGATGTCGTGCAAGCTGGCGGTACCGCCGACCTCGATACGCAAGTTCGGCAGCGGCACCACCTCGATCTCGACCTCCTTCGTGAGCGCGCGATAGGTCCCACCGCCCTTACCAAATCGTCCCGTCGTCTCGCTCTGGAATTCGCGCTCGCCGACGCTGCCGACATCGGTGCCGATCATGAAGCCGAAGATATGCTCGGTATCAAAGCCTTCTTCGGCGCTGACGCATACAGGTAGAAGCGCGACTGTGCAGGCAGCTATGGTCCAGAAGGGATTGGCTCTCGCGCGCATTCCTGACACTACCACGGCTTCGACGGCGTTTGCCATCGAAGCCGCGGCAGGTCGTCAGTCTTACTTACGCGAAGCGCAGGCGTACATGTTGATTTCCATGCCGACCGGCACTTCCACGATCTTCGGAGCTTTCCAAGCCATTCGGGGTCTCCCAAGGTATTCAGCGCGACATCGCGCGGGGCAAAACCTAGGGCTGGGTCCCCTGTAGTTCAAGCGCCGATTCGAAGGCCGCACGCGTCTGTGTCGATTCTTCGCGGCCGCATTTCGCTCTCGGGCAAAGTCAGTTCTCTCTTGGTCAATTACAGATCTTGGGGACATTGCCCTGCGCGAGAAACCGCGCCTCGAACCGACACCAACAGTGCCGCGTCGTCAGCAGTCCTTACCTGCCGTTTGCGTGTTAGGCTTAGCACCTTCCGCCCGCTCCGCCGCAGTTGGCTGGCTCTGCATCTGCCGCTGCGCATCTTCGGACGAGGCAGCTGCGCCGCTGCTGGCACGATTCATCGTGCTGGTCGGCGGATGCTGCCCCGTTTCGCTGGACGAACTCTGCGACTGCGCCGAGCCCACGGTGACTGGACCGGAACCGGCATCCTTGTCAGTGCTGGCGCTGCCGGTGTTGCACGGACCGGCCATGGCGACGCCCGCGCTCAACGTCAGGATCGCGCAGGCAGCAAAAACGGAATGTTTCGTGTTCATCTGCTTCTCCTCTTCTCCTGCCGCGCTGCCCCGGCGCGGAGCAGGACATCGCGAAGAGAACAGGCCGAATAGCCCGATGTTCCGGGCTTCCGATCGGAATTAAGTTCCTGCCGGGAGCGGACCTCAGCGCAGCAGCCGCAGCAGTGCACGGCCGGCCCGCGTGTTCAGCTCTTTTGCGTCGAGCGTCCCGTCCTTGTCCGGATTGGCCGCATTGAAGCGCTGCTCCACCACGGACAGGTATTCATCGAGCGTAAGCGTCCCATCGCGATCAGGATCGGCGGCGGCGAGCTCTTTCGCCGACAGCCGCCCCCGCAATTCGCGAGCGTCGAGCGTGCCGTCGTGATCAGGGTCGAGCTTGGCGAACAATGCGCTGGCCGCCTTCTTCACCTCGGCGAGATCGAGCGTTCCGTCATTGTCAGTATCGAACATCTTGACCGCGTTGCCGGATGCCGCGAAGGCCGGACCGGACAGCAATGCAATCGTGAGCGCAAGCGCGACTGAGCGACGTGACATCATCGAAACCTCCTGAGAATCTCGATTCGAGCGGGATCGAAATGAGATAAGGCCACAAATGTGACCCGGTTCAAGCCGGAAATTACAACCTGCGCGCGCCACGACTCGCGCAAGCGGGCCGCGCCGACCCGGCCCGCTTGCGGCCCAGCGCTTCGCGTCGCGGAATTTTTCCAGCGTCTGCGCACAAGTGGGGGGGCTGAGCTGTCAGGTCTCCGTCAGGTCACCGGCATCCGGCGCCAGCATATCGGCGCCGGACTTGCGACTTTCGTATTGACGCGTTTTGTATTCGGGCGGAGTGTTGCTCCTGCAGCGTCAAAAGGCGCGCACATTGGGAGGAACGGATGAAACGCTTTGCGATGGCCGCGAGCCTCGTCATGCTTGCATCGACTTGTGCAAGCGCACAGACCACCGAGCAACTGGTCAAGGGCGCGACCGATACATCGAATGTTCTCAATTACGGGATGGGCTACAATCTGCAGCGTTTCTCGACGCTGAACCAGATCAATAAGGACACCGTCAAGAACCTCGTCCCGGTCTGGAACTACTCTTTCAACGATGATCGCAGCGAGGAATCGCAGCCGCTGGTGTACCAGGGCGTGATCTACGTGACCTCGCACAATGCGACCATGGCGGTGGACGCCAAGACCGGCAAGCAGATCTGGAAAACCAAGGTCGAGTATCCCGCCGAGACGCCGCGCATCGTCTGCTGCGGCATCATCAATCGCGGCGCCGCGCTCTACGACGGCAAAGTATACCGCACCACCCTCGACGCCAACGTGATCGCGCTGGACGCCAAGACCGGCAAGGAGTTGTGGCGGCAGAAGGCCGCCGACATCAAGGAAGGCTATTCGATGACTGTGGCTCCGCTGGTCGCCGACGGCGTCGTCATCACCGGCATCTCGGGCGCAGAATTCGGCACGCGCGGCTTCATCGACGGCTGGGATCCGGCGACGGGCAAGCATCTCTGGCGCACCCATTCGATCCCTTCCCCTGACGAGCCCGGCGGCGACACTTGGAAGGGCGACACCTGGAAGCTCGGCGGCGGCTCGACCTGGATCACGGGGTCCTACGATCCCGAGCTGAACACCGTCTATTGGGGCATAGGCAATCCCGGCCCGTTCAATTCGGCGGTCCGCCCCGGCGACAATCTCTACACCTGCTCCGTGCTGGCGATGGATCCCAAGACCGGCAAGATCAAGTGGCACTATCAGTTCTCGCCGAACAATCCGTTCGACTATGACAGCGTGGCCGAGATGGTGCTCGCCGACATGAACATCGAGGGCAAGCCGACCAAGGTGCTGATGGACGCCAACCGCAACGGCTTCTTCTACGTGCTCGACCGCACCAACGGCAAGCTGCTCGCGGCCAACCCCTACGTGAAGGTCAACTGGGCCACCGGAATCGATATGAAGACCGGACGTCCGATCGAGACCGACATTTCGAAGGACGCGCGCGAGGGCAAGAAGGTCACCGTCTATCCGTCGATCCTCGGCGGCAAGAACTGGGAGCCGATGTCGTTCAATCCGCAGACCGGCCTGGCCTATGCCAACACGCTCGCCTTCGGCGGCAGGTACAAGACCGAGCCCGTCACCTTCAAGCAGGGTGAATGGTATCTCGGCATGGATCTGACCGATCTCTGGGAGTACGGAGACGGCCCGCGCGGCCATCTCAAGGCGATCGATCCCCTGACCGGCAAGGCGAAATGGGAGGCACCTGTCGACATCCCGCGCTTCTCCGGCGTGCTGTCGACCGCAGGTGGCGTCGTGTTCACGGGCGCGCTGACCGGCGAGTTCGAGGCCTTCGATGCCGACACCGGCAAGAAGCTCTGGCAGTTCCAGACCGGCTCCGGCATCGAGGGGCAGCCCGTGACCTGGCAGCAGGACGGCGTGCAGTACGTCGCAGTGACAAGCGGCTATGGCGGCGTCTACTCGCTGTTTTCCGGCGACGAACGACTGGCCCAGATTCCGCCCGGCGGCTCGCTATGGGTTTTTGCGGTCAAGCAATAACCACGACACGATGCTGAAGCAGATATCTCACAAGACGGCGGCGATGTTCGCCGCCGTCGCGGTGTTGACGGTCGCGCTTGCGGCGACCGTTCGCGCCGCGGACGATGCAACCGGCAATCCGCTGCAGGCGCAGATCGACCATGGCAAGTCGACCTATGCGGAAAAATGCTCGCACTGCCACGGCCCGAACCTGATGAACTCCGGCACCATTACGCCGGACCTGCGCACCATTCCCGACGACAAGACGCGCTTCGTCACCACGGTGAAGAATGGCAAGAACAACAAGATGCCGCCCTGGGGCGACATCCTCAGCGACGACCAGATCGGAGACCTCTGGGCCTTCATCTCGAGCCGGAGGAAGCCATGAGGGGCCGGCTTGCCGCGTGGAGCGTTGCCGCGATCCTCGCCGCGGCGCCTACGGTCGCGCACGCGGCGGAGGATCCGCTGAAGGTCTGTCTCGACGAGGACCGGCCGCCGCTCTCGGTGCATCAAAAGGGCAAGCCGGATGCGGGCTTCGACGTGCTGCTGGCGCAGGCGATCGCGGAACGGCTGAGACGGCCGCTCACGATCCAGTGGTTCGAGAGCAAGCTCGATGAGGATTCCAGCCCACAGCTCGAGGCCAATGCGCTGCTCTCGGACGGGCGCTGCGCACTGGTCGGCGGCTACGCACTGACGCAGGACTCGCTCGTCAAGCCCGGCATGAAGACGGCGCGTCTGCCGGATTTCGCCGGCGCCACGCGTGACGACCGGCGCCGCCGCGTCGCGATCGGCGTGCTCGCGCCGAGCCGGCCCTACCTCTATTCGCCGATGACGGTGGTGCTCGGGCCGAAGGCGAAGGGCCGCAAGATCGGC
This sequence comes from Bradyrhizobium sp. 179, assembly GCF_023073535.1. NCBI lineage: Bacteria > Pseudomonadati > Pseudomonadota > Alphaproteobacteria > Hyphomicrobiales > Nitrobacteraceae > Bradyrhizobium > Bradyrhizobium sp. 179. Next base: position 109,208 of record NZ_JADPJR010000097.1, read on the forward strand.
GACATTGGCGATCTTGCCGGCCTTCGCCTCGTGATCGAAAGCGGCTCGCTCGGCGATGCCATCCTGATGACCTTCGACAAGGGGCGCCTGATCGACAATATTACCCATCTCGTGCCCGGCCGCGACGACCTGCTCGGCGCGCTCCAGCGTGGCGATCATGATGCGACGCTGATCGACCTTGCGCGCTTCGACGCCCATCGGGCCGCGCACCCCGATACGGCGCTCACCGCATCCGGCTACTATTATCCGATCGGCGTCAATCGCGGCTATGTCGGGCTTGCCGGCAATCCCGCGCTGATCGAGGCCGTCAACACGGCGCTTGGCCAGCTTGCTGCCGAAGGCAAGATCGCCGAATTCGGCAAGCAGGCCGGCCTCACCTATCTGCCGCCGCGCGAGCCTGCGATCCTCGGCGATGTCTGGATGAAGATCATTCAGCGGTGATTGCCCGTCATTCCGGGCGTCCGAACGGCGGGCCCGCAATCCATCTCTCGGCAGTGCAGCCCGATGGATGCCAGGCCGGCGAGCCGCGCTCGCATCCAGGAACGACTGGTGATGCGACCAATGCGCCAATCTGTCTCGGCTGTCGCGGATGGCAGAGACGACCCGATGCAGTACCCTCGATGAAAATGCTGGAGGGAATCATGTCCGCAAAGCTCGATCGCCGCCACTTCGTCGCCGCCGGCGCCAGCGCATTCGCGATGCCTTTCGTCTCGCGCGGCGCCTCGGCGCAAGCTGCATGGCCGTCGCGGCAGATTCGCATGATTTGCAGCTATCCCGCCGGCGGACAGACCGACCTGCTGGCGCGCGCCTATGGCGAATTCATCGCCAAGCAGATCGGCAAGACCGTCGTCATCGAGAACAAGCCCGGCGCCTCCGGCGCAATCGGCACGGCGGAGGTCGCCCGCGCCGAGCCCGACGGCCACACCGTGCTATGCTCGATCTCGACCACCTACATCATGAACCGGGTGGTGATGAAGAATCCCGGCTACGACATGGACAGGGATCTGACCCTCGTCAGCGTGATTCCCGGCGCCGGCCTGTTGCTGGTCGCGAACCCCAAAACCGGCGTCAAGACGTTGGAGGATTTCGCCGCCTTCGCGCGCAAGAGCGGCAAGGTGAATTTCGGCACCTACAGCGCGGGATCGGCCCCGCACATGACGATCAACGAGCTCAACAAGCAATACGGTCTCTCCATCGAGCCGGTGCACTACCGCGGCGAAGCCCCGATGTGGACCGGCATGCTGGAAGGCACGCTCGATGCCGCGATGGGCAGCTATACGGCGGCGCAATCGGTCCTGCAAAGCGACCGCGGCACCGTGTTCGCGGTGCATTCGAAGAAGGTCGACGCGATCCCGACCGTGAAGACGCTCCCCGAACAGGGCGCGACGTCGAAATTCTTCACCGTGAGCGGCTTCACCGGCTGGGCGGTGCCGAAGGCGACACCGCAGCCGGTCGTCGACCGGCTAGCCGAGCTCTGCGTCGCGGCCAACAAGGATCCGAAGGTGAAGGAGGTTCTCGCGACCTTCGTGCTCGAACCGGCCCTCGGATTCAAGGAAACCAATGCGCTGTATCAGCGCGAATTGCCGGTCTGGATCGAGAGCGCAAAGTCGCTCGGCCTCGAGCCGGCCTGAATCGGAGGCAAGGCGCGGTCGCGCTCACGGCGCTGGCGTCCGACCAAAGCCTAGCTAGTGTCGGAAATGCACTTTCGCGCTATGATTGTGCGGCGCCAGCTCGCCGGCGCCAACGAGAAGGGCCGATCCTATGACACCGGATGGCGTCGCCGTAGCTGTCATGATCATCCTGCTCTTTCCGATGGGCTATTTCACGTTGGCTTCGCCCGCCTTCCTGCTGGTGAAGCTGGATATTGCGCCCGTCGCCCAGCTGCTGCGCGGAATGTTCAATGCCCACTTTCTGGTGATGCGTGTTGCCGGAATCATCGGAACGATAGCTTTCCTGCTCGACGGTCGCCTGGTCGCCGCGGCGGGCGTTGGTCTGCTTGCAACCTTGGCGATGTGGGGACGTCGCTGGTTCCTGCAACGGATGGACGATCAGCTCAGCGCGACGGAAGCCGGCGATACCGAGGCCCCGCGTCGCTGCGCCGGCTGCATTGGAGCGGAATGCTGGCGAACGCGGTGCTGCTTGCCGTTCTGCTGGCCAGCATTCCCTATATCGCCGTGTCGGCTTGACCGACGTCGCATCACGGCACAACATTGCCGGCGACGGCCGCAGCGCGCCTAATGCTCGCCCGAACTCGCGGTGCCCTGCTGCGCCTTGTGGATCGAGGACGGCACCACGCCAAAGTATTTCCGGAACACGCGGCTGAAATGCGATGAGCTGGAGAAGCCCCAGGAGAACGCAACGTCTGTGATGGTCTTGCCGGCGTGGGCCTCGAGCTCCTGACGGCAGTTCTGCAGGCGGGCCTGCCAGATGTAGTCGCTCACCGTGGTGCCGCGCTCGGAGAACAGCATGTGCAGATAGCGCTTGGAGCAGCCGAGCTCGGCTGAGATCTGGTCGATGCACAGATCCGGATCGCGCAAGTGCTCGCGGATGAAGAACTGAGCCCGCACATACATCGCCTCCGGCCCGACACGGTCCAACATCGTGTCGGCCTCGCGCAGCGGTAGCAGCAGGAGGTCGATCAGTGAATCTGCAACGCCAACCGCGCTGTTCGCCGACAGCTTTGCCGCCTCGTCGAAAGTCGCGTGAACGAAATCATGGGCGATCCGCCCCGTCCCGGTCTTCGCCGACAATTTGCACGCCGGCATCCGCTGCGAGGGAAAGCCGCGGTCGCGCAGCAGTGCCTTGGGCACAATCACCACGTCGTGGCGCGTGAAGGCCGGGCTGATGATCGAATGCGGGCAGGAGACGTCGTAGGCGATGATGTCGCCCGGGTTGATTTCGATGTGGCGGCCTTCTTGCTCGAAATAAGACACGCCGTAGGTTTGGAAGTGGATCTTGATGTAGGGGTGTTCATTGGCCTTGGCACGCGCCAGCGTATGCGCGATGCGATGCTGGCTCACCTCGATCTGGCAGAGCTTCAGGCGCGAGACGGTGGTGTAGTCGATGCGACCTTCAAGCGAGGACGCCTCCAGCGGATCGACGTCGAAATGGCCGCACAGGCTCGTCAGACCATCGATCCAGCTCTGGATCTGCCGCTTCGGCGTGAGCCCCGTCGTCGAGAGCGTGTGAATGGTGTCGGACATTGATCCAGCCACTGGTTTGATCCGGAGATTCGACGCGAATCGCGACCAGCGCTGCGGAGCCCTCAGCCGTGATTGCGTGACGTTTACCTCAAACTTGGGCGGTCTATTGGAACTGCACCTCCGTTCCATTGCCACCTTTGAAACTTAATCCTCCGCCTTAGTTGCAGCGCCGTCAAGGGGAACCTAGGCGCAGACCGCGGCGCGGGCCCGCGCGGAAACCGCTGAATTCGCTACTGCAAAATCAAAATCTTCGCGCCCGTGCGCTGTCGAGCAAACCGGCTTCTCTCTTGGGCAAGTTTCCCGTCGACGAAGTCGTTAGGGATTGCGGCAGGAACAACAAGAACGGGCCGCTCCTGCACGCGGACCCGTGGCTCTCATCAGGAGGAGGAAACAGCACAGCATCGTTTCTGGTCTCGATCGTGACCGCCCTGCACGAGCAGACGCCGGACGAAAAGCCCGGTGATTGAGCAATGCTTCGGAAACAATAAACGACCAACGGAGGAATTAACTATGCGCAAGGTGCTACTGGCGACCTATCTTGGCTCCGCGGCGGCTCTCGCCGTCGGCAGCGCCTCAGCCAATGACGAGCTGATCAAGATGTCGCAGAACCCGAAAGACTGGGTGATGCCCGCGGGCGACTATGCCAATACCCGCTATTCCAAGCTGAACCAGATCAACGCACAGAACGTCGGCAAGCTCCAGGTGGCCTGGACCTTCTCGACGGGCGTGCTGCGTGGCCACGAAGGCGGGCCGCTGATCATCGGCAACATGATGTACGTCCACACCCCGTTCCCGAACAAGGTCTACGCTATTGACCTTTCGAACGAGAACAAAATCGTCTGGAAGTACGAGCCGAAGCAGGATCCGAATGTCATCCCGGTGATGTGCTGCGACACCGTCAATCGCGGCCTGTCTTACGGCGACGGCAAGATCATCCTGCATCAGGCCGACACCACTCTCGTGGCGCTCGACGCCAAGACCGGCCAGGTGGCTTGGTCGGCGACCAACGGCAATCCTGCGAAGGGCGAGACCGGCACATCGGCCGCGCTGGTGGTCAAGGACAAGGTTCTGGTCGGCATCTCCGGCGGCGAGTTCGGCGTGCAGTGCCACGTCACCGCCTACGATCTCAAGAGCGGCAAGCAGGTCTGGCGCGCCTACTCCGAAGGTCCGGATGACCAGATCAAGTTCGATCCGGCCAAGACGACGTCGCTGGGCAAGCCGGTCGGACCGGACTCCAGCTTGAAAACCTGGCAAGGCGATCAGTGGAAGATCGGCGGCGGCTGCACCTGGGGCTGGATCTCCTACGATCCCGCTCTGAACATGGTCTATTACGGGTCGGGCAACCCCTCGACCTGGAATCCGAAGCAGCGTCCGGGCGACAACAAATGGTCCATGACCATTTTCGCGCGCGACGCGGACACCGGTATGGCCAAGTGGGTCTATCAGATGACGCCCCACGACGAGTGGGACTATGACGGCGTCAACGAGATGATCCTCACGGATCAGCAGATCAATGGGCAGCCTCGCAAGCTCCTGACCCATTTCGACCGCAACGGTCTCGCCTACACCATGGACCGAGAGAACGGCGAACTGCTGGTCGCCGAAAAGTACGATCCGAAGGTGAACTGGACCTCCGGCGTCGACATGAACAAGAGCTCGCCGACCTATGGCCGCCCGAAGGTGCTCGACGCAGCTTCGACCGACAAGGCGGGCGAGGACGTCAACGTGAAGGGCATCTGCCCGGCCGCGCTCGGCACCAAGGACGAGCAGCCGGCAGCTTACTCGCCCGACACGCAGCTGTTCTACGTTCCGACCAACCACGTCTGCATGGATTACGAACCGTTCAAGGTGAGCTACACCGCGGGCCAGCCCTATGTGGGTGCGACGCTCTCGATGTATCCGCCGCAGGGTGAAAGCCACATGGGCAACTTCATCGCCTGGGACGGCAAGACCGGCAAGATCGTCTGGTCGAACAAGGAGCAGTTCTCGGTCTGGTCGGGCGCACTCGCAACCGCCGGCGGCGTGGTGTTCTACGGCACGCTCGAAGGCTACCTGAAGGCGGTCGATGCCAAGACCGGCAAGGAGCTCTACAAGTTCAAGACTCCCTCCGGCATCATCGGCAACGTCACCACCTATGAGAACAATGGCAAGCAGTACGTTGCCGTGCTCTCCGGCGTGGGTGGCTGGGCCGGCATCGGCCTGGCGGCAGGTCTGACCGATCCGACCGCCGGTCTCGGCGCCGTCGGTGGCTACGCGGCTCTCAGCAACTACACGGCGCTCGGCGGCACGCTGACCGTGTTCGCGCTGCCGAACTAGGCCCGCTCAGCATCGCTCCGGCGCGTGGATCAACTCCACGCGCCGGCTCGTCTCCACCGAACGCCTTCGAGGACAATCTCTTGCGTAAAATCTGCTCTGTCATTGCTGTGATGATCTTCGTTGTGTCCGGAGGAGCTGCGGTCGCGGAAGGTCCGGGTGACCCGACCGCGGTGAAGAAGGAAGACGACGGGAAGTGGCTCGATAAAGAAGGAAACCCGACTTACAAGATTTCAGCCGACGGCACCGTGGACTGGTTCACCTATTCCGGATACCGCCGCTATCATTCAGACTGCCACGTGTGCCACGGGCCGGACGGGATGGGATCCACCTACGCACCGGCGCTGAAGGATTCCGTCAAGTCGATGAGCTATGGCGACTTTCTCGGCGTGATCGCCTCCGGCCGCAAGAACATCTCGACGGCGCAGGAGAACGTCATGCCGGCCTTCGGCGACAACCCGAACGTCGCTTGCTACATGGACGATCTCTACGTCTATCTGCGCGCCCGCTCCACCGAAGCATGGGGCCGCCAGCGTCCCGCCAAGAAGGAAGAGAAAACGGACGCCTACACCAAGGCGGAAGATGCCTGCATGGGCAAGAAATGAACGTTGCCAGGATTGCCAAGACGACTTCCTGGCGTCCTACGAGGATTTGAGGAGTTTACGATGAAGACACGTGCCGCCGTCGCTTTCGAAGCCAAGAAGCCGCTCGAGATCGTCGAGGTCGACCTGGAGGGACCAAAGGCCGGCGAAGTCCTGGTCGAGATCAAGGCTACCGGCATCTGCCATACCGACGCCTACACGCTCGACGGCTTCGACAGCGAAGGAATCTTCCCGTCGATCCTCGGCCATGAGGGCGCCGGCATTATCCGCGAGATCGGTCCCGGCGTGACCTCGGTGAAGCCGGGCGACCACGTCATCCCGCTCTACACGCCGGAATGCCGGCAGTGCAAAAGCTGCCTCAGCCAGAAGACCAATCTCTGCAGCGCGATCCGCGCGACGCAGGGCAAGGGCGTGATGCCCGACGGCACCAGCCGCTTCTCCTACAAGGGCAAGCCGATCTACCATTACATGGGCTGCTCGACCTTCTCGAACTTCACCGTGCTGCCCGAAATCGCCGTCGCCAAGATTCGCGAGGACGCGCCGTTCGACAAGAGCTGCTACATCGGCTGCGGTGTGACGACCGGCGTCGGTGCCGTCGTCAACACTGCGAAGGTCGAGCCGGGCGCCAACGTGGTCGTGTTCGGACTCGGCGGTATCGGCCTCAACGTGATCCAGGGCGCCAAGATGGCCGGCGCCGACAAGATCATCGGTGTCGACATCAACGATTCCAAGGAAGATTGGGGCCGCCGCTTCGGCATGACCCACTTCGTCAACCCGAAGAAGGTCACCGGCGACATCGTCCAGCACCTCGTCGGCCTCACCGACGGCGGCGCCGACTACACCTTCGACTGCACCGGCAACACCACGGTGATGCGCCAGGCACTGGAAGCCTGCCATCGCGGCTGGGGTACCTCGATCATCATCGGCGTCGCCGAAGCGGGCAAGGAGATTGCCACCCGCCCGTTCCAGCTCGTCACGGGGCGCAACTGGCGCGGCACCGCTTTCGGCGGCGCGCGCGGCCGCACCGACGTGCCGAAGATCGTCGACTGGTACATGAACGGAAAAATCCAGATCGACCCGATGATCACCCACACGCTCAAGCTCGAAGAGATCAACAAAGGTTTTGACCTCATGCATGAGGGCAAATCCATCCGTTCCGTCGTCGTGTTCTAGCTCACAGCCATCACCCAGGAGGATCGACCCATGACTGTTGCACTCCATCCATTGATCGACAACGGCATCAAGCAAGGCAGCGGCAACTTCGCCGGCGGCACGCTGGTCTGCAAATGCAAGGACCAGCCGGTGAAGGTCGGCATCAAGGGCGACGTCGCGCACAACCACGCCTGTGGCTGCACCAAGTGCTGGAAGCCGCAGGGCGCGACCTTCTCGGTCGTCGCCGTGGTGCCGCGCCAGAACGTCACCGTGCTCGAGAACGGCGACAAGCTCCAGATCGTCGATCCCTCCGCGGTGATCCAGCGCTATGCCTGCAAGGCCTGCGGCACCCACATGTACGGCCGGATCGAGAACAAGGGCCATCCGTTCTACGGCCTGGACTTCATCCATCCCGAGCTGTTCCAGGAGGAGGGCTCACAGGCGCCGCAATTCGCCGCCTTCGTCTCCTCGGTGATCGAATCGGGCGTGAAGCCGGAGCAGATGGCGGGCATCCGTTCGCGGCTGAAGGAGATCGGACTGGAGCCCTATGACTGCCTGTCGCCGGCACTGATGGACGCGATCGCGACCCACGTGGCGAAAGCCAAAGCCGCCTAAGCAAGGCGCCTGAGCAGGGCCGCCGCGCCTTCGCCCAGACTTCTGTCGGTTCGCTGGCGTCCACCAACGCCAGCGGGCCGGCCGGTCCCTTCCGGGACCATCACGGCGATCCCGCCGCTTCTGCACCACGCGTATGTGAGGGCCATCAGCTCCTCAGTCCTGGTCTCTGAATGACTGCGCAGGGCCGCCGGCTTCCTGTTTGAAATTCGCGGTACTTGCGTTTCTCCCTCCCTCGACTGAGGCACCCTGCTTCGTCCGTACAGTCTTCTGGCGGACGAAGCTTTTTTTGGTTGCGCCCGTTTCGCAAGCGCGCGGCATCAAGCCGCGCCCTGCTTTTGACAAACCATCGATGCAATCTTTTCCCGGTGAGAACACTCGGCTGTGAACGCCGGGCCGGCGCGACCTCTGCTACGATCGCGTCGTCACGATGCCGCGCGAAATGCAATCAATTAAGAACAAAACGGGAGGTATCGAGCACATCCGGACATTGCGATTCGTATTCCTGCCGCCCGCTGGGATCTGCCCGTGCGGGATGACGGGCCGGGATGCGGCGGCACGACGCAACCGGCATTGCGCTCCGGCGGCGTCAATGGGTTTTGAATTGAACATGCTTATGAAGAGCGAGGGACAATCATGATCAAGGTGAAGATCAACGGCCAGGAACAGAGCTGGGACGGCGACCCGGATCTCCCGCTACTCTGGTTCCTGCGTGACGAAGCCGGACTGACCGGCACCAAATACGGCTGCGGCCAGGCCCTGTGCGGCGCGTGCACCGTCATCGTCGACAAGGAGGCCGTCCGCGCCTGCATCACGTCGATCAACGACGTCGCCGGACGCGAGGTCACGACGATCGAGGGACTGCACACTAACGGCGATCACCCGGTGCAGAAGGCCTGGCGCCAGCTCAACGTGCCCCAATGCGGCTTCTGCCAGGCCGGCCAGATTATGCAGGCCGCGGCACTGTTGATGGACAACCCAAAACCCTCGCACGACCAGATCCGCGAGGCGATGTCCGGCAACATCTGCCGCTGCGGCTGCTACCAGCGCATCGAGAACGCCGTCCATCTCGCATCGACGGGAGTGTGACATGAATTTCATCGACAATCCCCGCAAGCTTCGCGGCTTCGAAAAGCACGTCAGGGTCGAGAAAGTCTCGCGCCGCAGCATTCTCAAAGGCCTCGGTGTCACCGGCGGCTTCGTGCTTGCCGCCCCCGTGATGTCGCGCCAGGCCTTCGCCTACGAAACTGGTGCCGGAAAGATGCCGCATGGCGTCGTGGTCGATCCGCGCGTGTTCGTTTCGGTCGCGCCGGACGGCATCGTCACCATCGTCGGGCACCGTTCGGAAATGGGCACTGGCGTGCGCACCAGCCTGCCGCTGATCGTGGCCGAGGAGATGGAAGCCGATTGGACCAGGGTCAAGGTGCAGCAGGCCCATGGCGACGAGGTCAAGTACGGCAACCAGGACACCGACGGCTCGCGCAGCACGCGGCATTATTTGATCCCGATGCGTCAGATCGGCGCCTCCGCCCGCACCATGCTGGAGCAGGCCGCGGCGAAGCGCTGGGGCGTACCGGCGACCGAGGTGAAGGCGGTCAATCACGAGATCGTCCACAGCGCCAGCGGCCGCAAGCTCGGCTTCGGCGAGCTCGCCGCCGATGCCGCCAAGGAGTCGGTGCCGAGCATCGAAGGCCTCAAGCTGAAGGACCCCAAGGACTTCCGCTATCTCGGCAAGGGTCAGATCGGCATCGTCGATCTCCACGACATCACCACCGGCAAGGCAGTTTATGGTGCCGACGTGCGGCTGCCCGGCATGAAATATGCCGTGATCGCCCGCCCGCCGGTGACCGGCGGCAAGCTGGTCTCGTTCGATCCCGACGCGGCGCTGAAGGTCCCCGGCGTCGAAAAGGTGATGCAGGTGCGCGGCTGGCCGTGGCCGTCGAAGTTCCAGCCGCTTGGCGGCGTCGCCGTGATCGCGCGCAACACCGGCGCCGCGATCAAGGGCCGCGACGCGCTCAAGCTCGTGTGGGACGACGGTCCCAACGGCAAATACGACTCCGTCGCCTACCGCAAGGAGCTCGAGGAGGCGTCGCGCAAGCCCGGCCTCGTCCTGCGCAAGGAGGGCGATGCGGACGCCGCCTTGAAGAGCGCCGACAAGGTCATTGTCGGCGAGTACTACATCCCCCATCTCGCCCATGTCGCCATGGAGCCGCCGGTGGCGGTCGCCGACGTCAAGGGCGACAAGGCGGAGATCTGGGCGCCGGTGCAGAGCCCCGGCGGCACCCGCGAGGACGTCGCCAAGACGCTCGACATTCCCGAGCAGAACGTGACGGTCAATGTCACGCTGCTCGGCGGCGGGTTCGGACGCAAGTCGAAATGCGACTTTGCGCTCGAGGCCGCGCTGCTCTCCAAGGAGCTCGGTGCACCGGTCAAGGTGCAGTGGACGCGCGAGGATGACATCCATAACGGCTTCCTGCACACCGTCTCGGTCGAGCGGATCGAGGCCGGCCTCGACAAGAGCGGCAAGGTGATCGCCTGGCGCCATCGCAGCGTGGCACCCAGCATCGCCTCGACGTTTGCCGCCGGCACCGTGCACCAGGCGCCGTTCGAAATCGGCATGGGCCTTGTCGACATGCCATTCGAGATCGCCAACATCTCCTGCGAAAACCCGGAGGCGGCCGCGCATACCCGCATCGGCTGGTTCCGCTCGGTCTCGAACATCCCGCGTGCCTTCGCGGTGCAATCGATGGTCGGCGAGATCGCGCAGGCGACCGGCCGCGACCAGAAGGAGACACTTCTCGCGCTGATTGGCAGCCCGCGCATCGTCAAGCCCGAGGTGAAAGACCTTTGGAACTATGGCGAGCCCCAGGACAGCTACCCGATCGACACCGCGCGCCTGCGCAAGGTGGTCGAGCTGGTCGCCGAGAAGGGCGAATGGGGCCGTCAGGTCCCGAAGGGCCACGGCCTGGGCATCGCCGCGCACCGCAGCTTCGTCAGCTACATCGCGACGATCGTCGAGGTCGCGGTCGACGACAAGGGCAAGCTGACGGTGCCAAGGGTGGACACGGCGATTGATTGCGGCACCTATGTCAACCCCGAGCGCATCGCCTCGCAGATCGAGGGCGCAGCGATCATGGGGCTGAGCCTTGCCAAATATGGCGAGATCACCTTCAAGGACGGCAAGGTCCAGCAGAAGAACTTTGACGACTTCCAACTCGTCAGGATCGACGAAGCTCCCGCAGTGACCAACGTCCACATCGTGCCGCCCGGACCCGACACGCCGCCCAGCGGCGTCGGCGAACCCGGCGTTCCGCCGTTCGCGCCGGCGCTGATCAATGCGATTTTCGCCGCGACGGGAAAACGTATCCGCTCGCTTCCGATCGGCAAGCAATTGGAGGCCTAGCGGGGAACGCAACACGGCTCACACCGTTGCCATCGATCTGACAGGAGCAGATCGATGACCAATATCTCAAAGGCGCTCGCAGTCTCGCTGTCGGGCGCCTTTCTTTTGACGAGCGCCGGCGCATTCGCCCAGAGCAGCACCAGCCCGCCGACAACAGCGACGCGCCCCACCACGCCGGACCAGAACTCGCTTCCCAACGCCAACGCCCCGCCCGCCTCGACCACCCAGACCACGGGGCAACACAATCCTGATCCGAAGGTTCGGGAGATGAACCAGAAGGAGAAGGACAAGGTCGAGCGCGAGGGGAAGTAGTTATCTGACGGCTGCGCATGGATCCCTTTGCGGAGAGGGCAGCGACGCTGGCCATCACGATCTCGCTTGGATGAGGGGTTTGTCTCCACGCAAATCTCGCGATGAGTGCGCGTGAATAGAACCCCTCATCCCGGCGCGCGCAATTCGCGCGCCACCTTTTCCCACAAGGGGAGAAGGAAGATGCAAAATGCGGCGGACGTTGCCGTCCGCCGCATTCGCCACCCCCCCGCTGCTCCGCTTTTTCGATCCGCCCGCGGAGCTATTTCTTGAGCGCGAACACCCAGATCACGCCGCCCTGCGGGACGTTGGCTTCGATGCCGATGTTGTTGGTCGCAAGCGCATCCTGGATGCGCTGAGCGTCCACGCCCCATCCGGACTGGATCGCGATGTACTGCGTGCCGTCGATCTCATAGGAGACCGGCATGCCCATGATGCCGGAGTTGGTCTTCTGCTCCCATAACAATTCGCCGGTCTTGGCGTGGAAGGCGCGGAAGTTACGGTCGTTTGTGCCGCCGACGAAGACGAGATCGCCTGCGGTCGCCGTCACCGAGCCGAACAGCTGCGACTTCGGGAAGTTGTGCTGCCACACCTTCTTGCCCGTCGCGGGATCCCAGGCCTGGAGCTCGCCGAAATGATCCGCGCCGGGCTTCGTCTTGAGGCCGATATCCTCCGGCTTGGTGCCGAGCCAGAGCTCGCCAGGCTTCAGCGCGACCTTCTCGCCGGTGAACCCGCCGCAGAAATTCTCGTTGGCAGGCACATAGACGAGGCCGGTCTTCTGGCTATAGGCCGCCGACGGCCAATCCTTGCCGCCCCACAGTGAGGGGCAGAACTCCACGCGCTTGCCGATCACCGGCTTGTGCGCGGGATCTACGATCGGCTTGCCGCTCTCTGGTTCGATGCCCTTCCAGACATCGGTGGAGACGAACGGCCAGCCGGCGACGTAGTTGATCTTGGTCGGCGTGCGCTCGAGCACCCAGAAGATCGCGTCGCGTCCCGGATGGACCAGGCTCTTGATGTTGCGGCCATCGCGCTGCAGGTCGATCAGCATCGGCGCCTCGACCTCGTCCCAATCCCAGGAATCGTTCTGGTGGTACTGGTGATAGGTCTTGATCTTGCCGGTGTTGGGATCGAGCGCGAGCACCGAGGAGGTGTAGAGATTGTCGCCGGGATGGGTTTCGCCAGGCCATGGCGCGGCATTGCCTACACCCCAGTAAATCGTCTTGGTCTCCTTGTCGTAATTGCCGGTCATCCAGGCCGAGCCGCCGCCGTTTTTCCAGTCGTCGCCCTGCCAAGTGTCGTGACCGGGTTCGCCTTCGCCGGGAATGGTGTAGGTCCGCCACAGCTCCTTGCCGTCCTTGGCATCGTAGGCGGCGACATAGCCGCGCACACCGAACTCGCCGCCGGAGCCGCCGACGATGACCTTGCCTTCGACGATCAGCGGCATCAGGGTCATGTACTGGCCCTTCTTGTAATCCTGCACCTTGGTGTCCCACACCACCTTGCCGGTCTTGGCGTCGAGCGCGACGACGTGGTCGTCGGTGGTGGCGAGATAGAGCTTGTCCTCCCATAGGCCGACGCCGCGGCTGGTCGGATGCAGCTGGAACAAATCGTCGGGGAGTTGCCGCTTGTAACGCCAATATTCGTCGCCGGTCTTCGCGTTCAGCGCGATCACCTGGCCCATCGGGGTCGCCACGAACATCACGCCGTTGTTGACGATCGGCGGCGCCTCGTGGCCTTCGACCACGCCCGTAGCGAAGGTCCAGACCGGCGTGAGGTTTTTCACATTCGAGGCGTTGATCTGGTCGAGCGGACTGTAGCCGTGCCCGTCATAGGTGCGCCGGTAGAGCATCCAGTTGCCGGGTTCAGGATTTTCCAGCCGTTGCGCGGTGACTGGAGAATAATTCTCGATCGGGCCTGATACAGCGGCGGTCGAGGCAAGACACGTGAAGGCGACGAAGCCGGACAGTAACCATTGCTTCCTGGTCATGGACGTTCCCCTTTTCAGCCATTTGAATTCTTGTTGTGAATTCTTGTTGTTCGTCCCGTCGTCCGCCCATCGGCGGATGCGGCCTCTCCTGGCGCGGGCACGGCCCGCACTGTCCCTCATCCCGGCTGCGCGCCTCCTACCTTTCCGATGAAATTCCCGGAGACACTGAGCGAACCGTCAACGAGCGCCAGCGGCAGCGCCGCAAGCCGTCGCGGTGCCGGCCCGAACACGACCTGCGCGCCCTCGCGGGGATCGAATTCGGAGTTGTGACACATGCACTTGAACACCTCCTTGTCGCCGGCATCGCTCTTCACCCAGGCGGTGACGGGACAGCCCGCATGCGAGCAGATGGCCGAATAGGCGATGATGCCGTCGACGGCACGCGCACGAGTCTTCTCGTCGAACTCGGCGGGATCGAGCTTGATGATCAGGATCTCGTTGAGGCGCGAGGCGCTCCGCACCACCGACGTGTTGGGATCCTTCGGCCAGGCATGGACCGGGGGCCCGCCGGCCGGCACATCGGCCGCAGTGATGAGTTTTCCCTCCTTGTCGCCTTCGGAGAAAACGAGCACATCGCCCTTCTGGGGCCGCTCGTCCGAGCCAGGTGGATCTTCACCTGCGCGCGCCGCTTGGGAACAGCCGAGACACGCGGTGGTCGCGAGCGCGGCAAGCAGCAGCGTTCGCCGCGTTTGCTCGATGCCCGCGTCGGCTTCAGGTTCCGCAATGGGTTTGGAGGGTGAGGAATGGGCGGTGGACGGTGCGCGCGACATGTCTATTAGCAGGCGCTGGAACTCTGCCAAAAACAAGGCAAAGAATTGGCACTGCAGTGCATCAATATGGCTTTACTCGCTTTGATTGCGCGATCATCAGCCCATTCAAAGGGATTTTCGCGATTTCAACGTCACACCGCGCGATCTGCATGATGATTTTGCAGATCAGACCAATGATGCTGGAATTGGTGCACCGCGCTCTTCGTTGCGGAGCGCAAACGCGGAGCAGATCGCTCTAGGACCGGAGCACGTGGCGCGGCGATGCGATACGCCCTGCGACCGTCGCCGACGCCATTTCGAAACTGTCGGCGATGCGCCGCGCCTTGTCTATGAAGAGCGCGGCCGCCGCCGGCGGGCAGATCTCGCGCGCAGTCTGTTCGAACAGGTCGAGCCAACGGTCGAAGTGGTCGCCACTCAGGCTCAGCGGCAGATGCGCCCGCATCGGCGAACCACGATAGCGGCCGCTCATCAGAACGACCGATGACCAGAAATCGGTGAGCTTGGCGAGATGCTCGTCCCAGTTCTGGACGATCGCAAAAACCGGACCGAGCAGTGCGTCCTCGCGCACCCGTCCATAGAAACGGGTGACGAGTTCCCCAATCATCTCCTCGGTGATCCCGGTGCGCTCGATCGCATCCTCGGTCAGCAGGTTCCGCCGCGCAGCCGCCGCGTCGCGCTCGGCCTTCAGTCGATCCGACATGTCCTTCGTTGTCCGTTCCGTTGTTCCCGCGAGCCCCCGTTCGACATTGTCGGGCCAATTGCGCGGCGTCTTTGTCGCAGCGCAAATTGCGGGATCTAGCGGCGGACGCTGAACGCCCGCCGCTGATGCCTTCATCAGGCGCTATAGGTGTAGAAGCCCTGCCCGGTCTTGCGGCCGAGATGACCGGCATCGACCATCTCTTTCAGCAGCGGGGCTGGCCGATATTTAGGGTCGTTGAAGCCTTTGTAAAAGACCTCCATCACCGAAAGCATGGTGTCGAGGCCGACGAGATCGGCCAGCGCTAGCGGCCCGATCGGATGGTTGCAGCCAAGCTTCATGCCGGCGTCGATCTCTTCCGCCGTCGCGATCCCTTCCTGAAGCGCGAAGATCGCCTCGTTGATCATCGGACAGAGGATGCGGTTGACGGCGAAGCCCGGGCTGTTCTTCGCCGTGATCGCCACCTTGCCGACCCGCCTGGCGAAATCGAGCGCCTTGGCGTGGGTGTCGTCGGAAGTCTGCAAGCCGCGGATCAGCTCCAGCAGGGCCATCACCGGCACCGGGTTGAAGAAGTGCATGCCGATGAAGCGGTCAGGGCGGTCGGTCGCGGCGGCGAGCTTGGTGATCGAGATCGAGGAGGTGTTGGTCGCAACCAGCGTGCGCGGCGACAGCGTCGCGCAGAGATCCTTCAGTATCTTGACCTTGAGCTCCTCGTTCTCGGTCGCCGCCTCGATGACGAGGTCGCAATCCGACAGCTTCGACCGGTCCGTGGTGCCGGTGATGCGCTTGAGCGTCGCCTCGCGATCGGCCGCCGACATCTTCTCCTTCTTGACCAGCCGCTCGAGGCTGCCCCCGACGGTCGAAAGTCCGCGGTTCACCGCAGCATCAGAAATATCGACCATCACGACCGAGAGCCCGGCCGCCGCGCAGACCTGCGCGATGCCGTTCCCCATGGTGCCTGCCCCGATGATGCCAACGGTTTGGATCATTGCGTCGTGTCCTTCATGCTTGGGCGGCGCCAGGACGGCTCAGCCCCGTTGTTTCTGCATCAGGGTCTAGCACCCCCACCGGGCGCGTGCGACCTGATCGTGCCACTCCTTAAAGCATCCATCGCCGGAATAAAGTCGCCTACCGCTGAATGCTGCGACCGACCGTCAATTCGAGACTGGGTAGACCCCCTACGCTCTCGATTGACAGCCGTCCATTATTTCCATAATCGTTGAAATATGGAAACGAACGATGCCGTCGCGGCGCTCGCCGCGCTTGCACAGGACAACCGTCTCGAGGTCTTCCGCCTGCTGGTGCAAGCCGGGCCCGACGGCATGACTGCCGGCGCTGTCGCCGAAACTTTGGATCTCGCCCCCAACACACTGACTTTCCATTTCGACCGGCTGCGGACGGCCGGACTCGTGACCGTCCGGCGCGAGGGACGCTCGATGATCTACGCGGCGCGCTTTGAGACCATGAACGCGCTCCTCGGTTTTCTGACCGATAACTGCTGCGGCGGCGTGTCGTGCGCTCCGGCCACGCCTTCGAAATCCGCGCGAAAGCACAGCAGAGTGCCAGCCTGAAAGGACCGACCATGAAGCGCCTGCATGTTCACGTGTCCGTCGAAAATCTCTCTCACTCGATCGGATTCTACTCCGCCTTGTTCGCTAGCGAGCCCTCGGTCGTGAAATCCGACTATGCCAAATGGATGCTGGACGATCCCCGGGTGAATTTTGCGATCTCGACGCGCGGACGCGCGGCCGGCCTTGACCATCTCGGCATCCAGGTCGAGACCAGTGAGGAACTCCAGGAAGTCTATACGCGGCTGCGCCAGGCCAGCGGCAACGTGGTCGAGCAAGGACAGACCACCTGCTGCTATGCCAAGTCGGAAAAATCCTGGATTGACGATCCGGCCGGCATCGCCTGGGAAACCTTCTACACCAGGGGCGAGAGCACCGATTACGGCGACGGCAGCGGCGAGAACCGGGCGCGGGTCGCTCACAAGAAGCGGGAGCAGCAATCGGCCTGCTGTGCGCCGCAGGCAGCGCCCACAGCCTCGCAGGCGTGCTGCTGAGCACGAGGACTCCCCATGGATGCGATCATCTATCACAATCCCGATTGTGGCACCTCGCGCAACACGCTGGCGATGATCCGGTACGCCGGCATCGAGCCGCACGTGATCGAATATCTGAAGACGCCGCCATCGCGCGCGCTGTTGCAGCAGCTCATCGCGCGCATGGGGATTTCGGTGCGCGAGGCCGTTCGCGAGAAGGCGGCGCCCTATGCGGAGCTCGAGCTCGATAACGCGGCGCTGACTGACGACGAGCTGCTCGACGCGATGATGGCGCATCCAATCCTGATCAACAGGCCGATCGTGGTGACGCCGAACGGCGTCAGGCTCTGCCGTCCCTCCGAACGGGTGCTCGATCTGTTGCCGGCGCAACAGGGCGAATTCGTCAAGGAAGACGGCGAGCGCGTCAGGCTCGATCGCGGCGCCTGATGTCGGGCCTGCGACAGCGCGCCTTCGCCGAAACGCTTGGGACAGCGTTCCTGCTTGCCGCCGTCGTCGGCTCGGGGATCATGGCGCAAAAGCTCGCCGCCGGAAACGTCGCGCTGGCACTGCTGTGCAATACGATTGCCACGGGCGCAATCCTCGTCGTGCTGATCCTGATGCTCGCTCCGATCTCGGGTGCGCATTTCAATCCAGCGGTGACGCTGGCACTAGCTTGGCGCGGCGAAACGTCATGGAGGGACGCCGCGATCTATCTTGTCGCTCAGATCACCGGTGGCATCGCCGGGGTTGAGATCGCACACCTTATGTTCGAGCTTGCAGTCCTCCAGCATTCGCTCACGGAACGCGCCGGCGCCGGACAATGGCTGGCCGAGGCCGTGGCGACCTTCGGTCTGCTGTCGACGATCCTTGGCGTCCGGTATCGGACACCCGCCGCGGTTCCTTATGCCGTCGGCCTTTATATTACTTCGGCTTACTGGTTCACGTCATCCACGTCGTTCGCTAATCCCGCGGTCACCATCGCCCGCGCGCTGTCTCATACGTTCGCGGGTATTGCCCCGCGGGACGTGCCAGCTTTCATCGCCGCTCAATTCGTAGGGGCAGTTCTTGCCGTTGTGGTGGCGCGCTGGCTTTGGAGCCCAGCCTCTGTAAAGCCGAACGCCGCCGAGATCACATCGGGAACGCCTGCATAACGCGGCATTTGACGGTTATTTTGCGCTAAATCGCCTGTCCAAATCATCTCGCCCGAGTATTCTGTCGGACTCGCAGAGACCAATCCCGTGATTCGATTGCGCGATATCGACGATCCCGAGGCATCCTCCCCGGCGCAACAGCGTCCGGCCGGATGAACGAGTTCGCGCAATCCATTGTTGCCGCCTTCACGCTGATCGGCGAAGTGGACGCCGAACTGCTCGGCATCGTCGCCTTGTCGATTCGTGTCAGCCTGACCGCCAGCATCGTCGCGTTGCTGATCGGTGCCCCATTCGGGGCCCTGCTTGCGATCACGCGCTTCCGCGGACGTCAGGTCATCATCATTCTGACCAATGCCTTGCTCGGTCTTCCGCCGGTCGTGGTCGGGCTCGCGCTCTACCTCCTGCTGTCGCGGTCCGGCCCGTTTGGGCCCGCCGGCTTGCTGTTCACGCCAACTGCCATGGTGATTGCGCAGACGCTGCTCGCGACGCCGATCGTGGTGGCACTGGTGCACCGGCCGGCCAGCCTGCTGTGGGCGGAGTATGGCGATCTGGCGCGGATCGACGGACTGTCGGCGCTGCGCAGCATGGCACTCCTGTTCGCGCTGGGACGGACCTCGCTGCTGACGGCCTTTCTCGCGGCCTTCGGCCGCGCCATCGCTGAAGTCGGCGCCATCATCATCGTCGGCGGCAATATCCGGGGCTTCACCCGCACGATGACAACGGCGATCGCGCTGGAGACCAGCAAGGGCGACCTGCCGCTGGCACTGGGGCTCGGACTGATCCTGCTCGCGCTCAGCGTCGCGGTGTCAACCATCGCGTTCCTGCTAGTGGGACGCGTTGGGGAAAAATAGCTGCTCGCCGCCCACCTTGTAGCCTGCGATCGCGTCCTGCCCCTTGGATGAGATGAGCCAGTCTATGAAGGCCTGCCCGTCCTTCACCTTGACGTTCGGATGCAAGGCCGGATTCACCAGCATAACGCCATACTGGTTGAACAGCCGCTTGTCGCCCTCGGTCAGGATGGCGAGCTCACCCCGGTTCTTGAACGAGAGCCAGGTGCCGCGGTCCGAGACAAGATAGGCATTCGACGACGACGCCATGTTCAGCGCTGGTCCCATGCCCTGGCCGATCTCCCGATACCAGCCGTCCTTGGCCGCACTGAGATCGACGCCTGCCTCCTCCCATAGCCTCAGCTCGGCCGCGTGCGTGCCGGACTTGTCACCGCGCGAGATGAACGGCGCCTTCGCCGCCGCGATCTTGCGCAGCGCATCAGTGACGTCCTTGCTGCCGGCGATCTGCGCCGGATCGCTCTTGGGACCGACGATGACGAAGTCGTTGTACATGACGTCGAAGCGCTTCACGCCCTGCCCCTCGGACATGAACTTGTCTTCGGCAACCCTGTCATGAACGAACACCACATCGGCGTCGCCGCGCCGCCCGATGTCCAGCGCCTGGCCGGTGCCGACGGCAACGACCTTCACGTCGATCCCGGAAGCCTTCGAGAACAATGGCAGCAAATAGCCAAACAGCCCCGACTGCTCCGTCGACGTCGTCGAGGCCACGGTGATTGTGCGATCCTGCGCCAACGCGATGGTGGACCAGAGCAGAAGCGCTCCGATCGCGGCGATCTTCCTCATACGTATCCTCGAACAAGCAACGGGCTTCCTGAATAGCCACGAACGGACGAGACGGGAACCGTCAAATTTGGGTGCAACGCGAATTGATCCGAGGCGGACGCCGACAGGCCATCGTCCAGGAACGTCGCCAGCATCGGCATGTTGTCTTCGAGGTGAAAGGCAAGGAGACTGCGATGAAGAAGATCATTTTGGCATCCGCGTGCGTCATGGCGCTGGCGACCGGGGGCGCATTCGCGCAGACACAACACGCTCCAGGCGCATCCGGCCAAGGCGACGTCGGTCCCTCGTCGCGGGGGCCCGCGACCAAGGGCATGACGACGGGCCGTTCGTCGAACATGCAGAACGAGGCCAGCGACAGCAAGGGCACCCAACAGCCATCCGCAGGAGGCACCAATACGAATAACATGGGCAGCCAAGCCGGTGGCGGCGCTGGCTCCGGTGGCGCTGGCTCCGGCGGCGGTGCAGGCTCCGGCTCCGGGCGATAGCCGCGAGAGGACGTTACAGCTTCGCCTAGCCTGAAGATTCCCCGGGAGTTCGCTGCTACGCCGCGCCCCGGCTGATGCCGATCGTAGCTATGCCAATGACCGCTCGCGCTGTTCAGTGAAATCAGCGATAGCGCAGGCTTTGAGATACCGCCGACAATCACAATTACAAAAGCACGGGCGGTTTCCGCCTCGTGTGTGAGCGCACCGATGTTCTGCAATTGGTCCCGTCTCGATTGACATCGGTGCGAGGGCCGGGGCAGTTTTTTACATTGCTGGCGAATCAGCGATAGCCTCACGCCGGGTACCTCTTGGATAACTCCAGTGCTTTCGAGACTGATATCGTTGCTGCGCCGCCTCCCTGCGGTGAATTGGGCGTTCACCCGGCTTCGGCCCCCGCCGCACAGCCGCAGCGTTGACGTTGCACCGAGTGCCGTAGATGGCCCAGCCGCCCTCATCGACGTTGCGGAAGCCGCTCCGGCTCGCGTCACCGACGTCAGCGCGGAGCCTTTGCATGACAATTCCGACCTCGCGGTCACGGCTCCGGTAGCCGAGAATGACACGGCTGTCTCTGTCGATGCGGAGAGCCCCTCGACCGAAATGCGCGTGGAAGACGCTTCAACTCCGGAGACACTGATAGGAGCCGAGGCGGCCTCGACATACCCGGCCGTCGAGGACGTTTCTGCTTCATCGCCCCACGTGGAGCACGATCCGGTTTTGGTTCCTGATCTCGTCATCGTCAGCGAGACGGGCTCTGAAGTGCCGGCGGCGGTTGAAGCCGTCGCAGCGAAGGTCTCGCTTTCGTCTGGAGAGGTCGAGACCCCTCTCACCAGCGACAAATCCTCGCCCAGCGCTTCCGCGGCCGTCGCCGATCAAATTCCCGCCGTTGTCGTCGATACCATCAGCGTTGCTGCGGACGTGCCTGAAACCAGCTCCGGCAGCGCCCCATATGGCAGCGCCGAGATCGCGCCCGCCACCGCAAATGATGCGCCGCTCGCCAAAGCCGTCGCTACGGGTGTTCCCTCTGCCTATTCGCTCGGCGCCATCACGAATATCGAGCCGGCTCCCGCTGTCGTGTCTGCTTCTCCGGAGATTCGCAGCACACGGAAAGTTCGCGCTAGACCCACAGAGCCGACCGATCGTGCCGCGCTGATCCGGCAGCGCTGGGCCGAGACCGGGATCAGGATGTGGAATCCGCGCCTGCACGGCACCGGCGATGCCACGCTCAACATCCAGGGCAGTGTCGGACTGCTGCCACCCGCGACCGGCGAGACGATGCCGCGCTACGACAAGCTGGAATTCAAGATGCTGGGCGGGCAAATCGTCTGCGAGGGCGTCATCGTCGAGGCGCCTGCGCATGCAAGCCAGCGCAGCTTCACCCGGCTCGCAGAGCCCGGGAAACACGACCGGGTCCGCGAGCCGGTGCGGGAGCGCCAGGCCGCTCTCGCCTGATCCTTTCTTCTGCGGCCACTGGCGATGTGCTAGGTTGATGTCCCAACATGGGAGATCGCATATGCGCGCAAGGTCATTGTCTGTGGTCCTGCTCGCCGCCTTCTGCATTGGGCAGCCCGCTCTCGCGGCCGGGAAATGGCCGCGTCACGCGGCTGCTCCCGTCGCCGATCCGGCCACACTCTACAAGGCCGATCGGCTCTCGTCCTCGCGCAGCGAGACGATCCTCAACACGCCCGGCCAGACCACCGTGCTGACGCGGCAGGTCCTTGACGACATGAACGCGACGAGCCTCCGGGGCGCCATGCGCGCGACCGCCGGGGTGACGATCGGGCGCTAGGCTCTTGTGGCCTTCGGCCGGCCTGGCGCTATTGCCGCGCGGCAGATCAAATTTTCCAGACACGAAGCAGTTGCCCGCAACGCCGATCGCGACGTAACTTGCGCACCGGTCGAGCACACGATTTCCGCGCCCGATCGAGACGACAAGAAAACTAATGGGAGGCAGACTATGAAGAAGCTCGCGGCCGCGCTGTGCGCGCTGGCATTGTTCGCAACTGACGCGCAGGCGCAGACCATCAAGGATTTCCTGGCCGCGGTCATGCAGAAGTGGACAGCCCCATTCGAGCCGTTCCAGCTCATCGGCAACATCTACTATGTCGGGACCGAAGGCATTGCCGTCTACGTCATCAAGACCCCGCAGGGCCTGATCCTGATGGACACGGCGATGCCCCAGTCCACCGGCATGATCAAGGACAACATCGCCAAACTCGGCTTCAAGGTTTCAGACATCAAATACATCCTCAACACGCATGCGCATCTCGACCACACCGGCGGTTTTGCCGAGATCAAGAAGGAAACCGGCGCGCAGCTCGTGGCCGGTGAGCGCGACAAGCCGCTGCTCGAAGGCGGCTACTATCCCGGCGACGAGAAGAACCAGGACCTCGCCTTCCCTGCGGTGAAGGTTGACCGCACGGTGAAGGAAGGCGACAAGGTCACACTGGGCGACGTCACGCTGACGGCGCATGCAACGCCCGGCCATTCGCCGGGCTGCACGAGCTGGGAGATGAGTGTCAAGGACGGCAAGGAGGACCGCGAGGTGCTGTTCTTCTGCAGCGGCACGGTCGCGCTGAATAGGCTGGTCGGTCAACCGACCTATCCCGGGATCGTCGATGATTATCGCGCGACATTCGCCAAGGCCAAGGCGATGAAGATCGACGTGCTGCTCGGGCCGCATCCGGAGGTCTACGGCATGCAGGCCAAGCGGGCGCAGATGAAGGACGGCGCGCCGAACCCGTTCGTCAGGCCGGGGGAGCTGGCGACCTACATCACCGGCCTGTCCGAGGATTTCGACAAGCAGCTGGCCAAACAGACCGCGGCACTGGAGAAGAAATAGCGGCCGTCTAGCATTGCCTTCGCCTCATCCGGCACGGCGTTCGGCGAAGCAGAGACGGAGCCGCAGCCAAGGTCGCGATCTGATCGCACTAGGCCAGGCTCGGCAGATCGAGGCCGTTGGCGTGAGCGCAGTCGATCGCGGTCTCATAGCCTGCATCGGCATGGCGCATCACGCCGCTGGCGGGATCGTTCCAGAGCACGCGCTCGATCCGCTTCGCGGCTTCCGGCGTGCCGTCGGCCACGATCACCATGCCGGCATGTTGCGAATAGCCGATGCCGACGCCGCCGCCGTGATGCAGCGAGACCCAGGTCGCACCGCTGGCGCAATTGAGCAACGCGTTGAGCAAGGGCCAATCCGACACCGCGTCCGACCCGTCCTTCATCGCCTCGGTTTCGCGGTTCGGGCTTGCCACCGAACCGCTGTCGAGGTGATCGCGGCCGATCACGATCGGCGCTTTCAATTCGCCGCGCGCCACCATCTCGTTGAAGGCAAGGCCCAGACGATGGCGATCGCCAAGGCCGACCCAGCAGATCCGCGCCGGCAGGCCCTGGAACTTGATGCGCGCCTTCGCCATGTCGAGCCAATTGTGCAGATGCTTGTCGTCAGGCATCAGCGCCTTGACCTTGGCATCCGTCTTGAAGATGTCCTCGGGATCGCCCGAGAGTGCGGCCCAGCGGAACGGCCCGACGCCGCGGCAGAACAGGGGACGGATATAGGCGGGAACGAAGCCCGGGAAATCAAAGGCATTCTTCAGGCCCATGTCCTGCGCCATCTGGCGGATGTTGTTGCCGTAGTCGAGCGTCGGAATGCCCTGTGCGTGGAAATCCAGCATGGCCTTGACGTGCTCGACCATCGAAGTCTTCGAGGCACGCTCGACCGACTTCGGATCGGACGCGCGCTTCGCCTCCCACTCGGCCAGCGTCCAGCCTTTCGGCAAGTATCCATTGATCGGGTCGTGCGCGCTGGTCTGATCGGTGACGATGTCGGGCTTGACACCGCGGCGCACCAGTTCCGGGAAGATCTCGGCGGCATTCCCGAGCAGGCCGACCGAGACCGCCTTCTTAGTGTTTCCCGCCTCTTCGATGATCGCAAGCGCTTCGTCGAGCGTTGCGGCCTGCCGATCGAGATAGCCGGTGCGCAGCCGCATGTCGATGCGGCTGGGCTGGCATTCGACCGCGAGCATCGAGGCGCCGGCCATGGTTGCGGCCAGCGGCTGCGCGCCGCCCATGCCACCAAGGCCGGCGGTGACAATCCATTTACCAGCGAGGCTGCCGCCATAGTGGCGACGGCCGACCTCGACAAAGGTTTCGTAGGTGCCCTGCACGATGCCCTGGCTGCCAATATAAATCCAGGAGCCCGCGGTCATCTGGCCGTACATCATCAAGCCCTTCCGATCGAGCTCGTTAAAATGATCGAGCGTCGCCCAGTGCGGCACGATGTTGGAGTTCGCGATCAGCACGCGCGGTGCGTCGGCATGGGTACGGAAGACACCGACCGGTTTTCCGGACTGGATTAGCAAGGTCTGGTCGTTTTCAAGCTTGCGCAAGGCCGCCGTGATCCGATCAAAACTCTCCCAGTCGCGCGCGGCTCTGCCAATGCCGCCATAGACGACGAGCTCGCTCGGCCGCTCCGCCACGTCGGGATCGAGATTGTTCATCAGCATGCGCAAGGGCGCTTCCGTCAGCCAGCTCTTGGCGCTGATGTCGCTGCCGCGCGGCGCGCGGATGGTGCGGTCGTTGTCCAGTCGGCGGTTCATGCGGACCTCTTAATCAAGTCTCGGAAACGGATCGGATGGAAGTGCGGCAATCGCGTTGGCCGGCAACGCGTCGGCCTCGATCAGTGCAGCTGCCTTGGCGAGATCGCCGGCCATGTAGCGGTCGGCACCGAGTGCGGGCACTTGCTCACGAAGCGTGGCAATGACGGCAGCGAGCGGCGCGCTGGTCGCATGCGGCGCACGAAGCGTGATGCCTTGGGCGGCGACCAGAAGCTCGATGCCGAGAATGGCGGCGAGATTGTCGGCCATGTCGGACAGGCGCCGCGCGGCATGTGCGGCCATCGAGACGTGATCTTCCTGGTTGGCGCTGGTCGGGGTCGAGTCGATCGAGCAGGCGAGCGCCCGCTGTTTATTTTCGGCATAGAGCGCGGCCGCCGTGACCTCGGCGATCATGAAGCCGGAATTGACGCCGGGGTCGGGCGTCAGGAACGGCGGCAGGCCGAAATTGAGTGCAGGATCGACCAGCGTCGCGATGCGCCGCTCGCTGATCGCGCCGATCTCCGACAGCGCGAGCGCAATCGCATCGGCGGCAAAGGCCACCGGCTCGGCGTGAAAATTACCGCCGGAGACGATCTCGCCCGTCTCGACCAGCACCAGCGGATTGTCGGTGACGGCGTTGGCCTCGATCATCAGCGTGCGCGCCGCCTGCGTGATCAGGTCTAGTGCTGCGCCCGCGACCTGCGGCTGACAGCGCAGGCAATAGGGGTCCTGCACGCGCTCGTCGCCTTCGAGATGCGACAGGCGGATGTCGCTGCCGTCGAGCAGCGCCGTCAGCGTCGCCGCCGCGGCGATCTGCCCGGCGTGGCCGCGCAGCGCCTGGATTTCAGGGCGGAACGGCGCCGTCGAGGCCATCGCCGCATCGACGGACAGCGCCCCCGTGACGAGCGCGGCGCGAGCGAGGCGAAATGCGCGCAGCACGCCCGAGATGGCGTAGGCGGTCGAGAACTGCGTCCCGTTGATCAGCGCGAGCCCTTCCTTAGGCCCGAGCGTCAGCGGCGCGAGTCCGGCGGCCTTCAGCGCTTCGGCGCCAGATACAATTTTCCCGTCAACGATCGCCTGCCCTTCGCCGATCATCACGGCCGTCATATGCGCAAGCGGTGCAAGATCGCCGGATGCGCCCACGGAGCCCTGCTGCGGCACCAGCGGATAGACACCTCGCGCCAACATGTCCTGCAGCTGCTCGATCAGCTCGCGACGGACGCCGGAGGCGCCGCGGGCGAGCGAGACGATCTTCAGCGCCATCATCAGCCGCACGATCGATTCGGGTGTCGCCGGGCCGACTCCGCAGCAATGCGAGACGATCAGGTTGCGCTGGAGCACCGCGGTCTGATCCGGCGGAATGCGCTTCGACGCAAGCTTCCCGAAGCCGGTGTTGATGCCGTAGACGGGGACATCCGCGCGCGCGGCTCTTGCGACGATCTCCGCCGCTGCTTCGACGCGCGCCCAAAACGAGGGATCGAGCACGACGGGCGCACCATCGAGCACACACCCGAGATCGTCGAGACGGACCATCCCCGGTCTGACGACGATCGCTGCGTCCCGCTCCGTCACTGGCCCCTCCATATCCGCCCGTGCAGCGGATTGAAGCCGATCCGGTAGACAAGCTCGGCCGGCCGCTCGATGTCCCAGATCGCGAGGTCGCACCATTTGCCGGCCTCTAACGTACCGCTCTCATCCAGCACGCCCAGCGCCCGCGCACCTTCGCGCGTCACGCCGGCGAGGCATTCGGCCACTGTCATCCGGAACAGGGTCGCCCCCATGTTCATCGCGAGCAGCAGCGAGGTCAGCGGTGAGCTGCCGGGATTACAGTCGGTCGCCAGCGCCATGTGGACGCCAAGCTTGCGAAACGTCTCGACCGGCGGCTTTTGCGTCTCGCGGATGAAGTAGAAGGCACCGGGCAGCAGCACGGCTACCGTTCCGGCCTTGGCCATCGCGACGGCGCCGGCTTCATCGGTGTGCTCGAGATGATCGGCCGAGAGCGCGGAGAATTTCGCGGCAAGCGCAGCACCGCCGAGATTCGAGAGCTGGTCGGCATGGAGCTTGACCGGCAGTCCAAGTTCCCGCGCTGTCTCGAACACCCGCGCGGTCTGCCCGGCGGAGAACGCGATGCCTTCCATGAAGGCATCGACGGCATCGGCAAGTCCCGCCTTTGCGATCGCGGGCAGCATCTCATGGCACACGAGATCGATGTAACGATCCTTGTTGTCCTCCGCCTCCGGCGGCAGTGCATGCGCGCCGAGGAAGGAGGTGCGGATCGCGACCGGCCGCCGACCACAAAGGCTGCGCGCGGCGGCAAGCTGACGCATCTCAGTCTCGGTATCGAGACCATAGCCGGACTTGATCTCGACCGTGGTTGCGCCCTCGGCGATCAAGGCGTCAAGCCGCGGCAGCGCGCCTACGACGAGCTCGGCCTCGCTCGCCTGCCGCGTCGCAGCCACCGTCGAGACGATGCCACCGCCGGCGCGCGCGATCTCCTCGTAGCTCGCCCCCTTCAGGCGCAGCTCGAACTCGTGCGCGCGGTTGCCCCCATAGACCAGATGGGTGTGGCAATCGACGAGACCGGGCGTGATCCAGCGTCCCGCGCAATCGATCTTTTCCACCGCATCGGCATCCGCCGGAAAATCGGTCTGCGCGCCCGCATAGACGATACGGCCGCCGCGCGCGGCGATGACGCCCCGCTCGATCTCGCCAAGGTCAGGACGGTCAGCCCGCATCGTGGCGAGCCGGGCATTGTGCCAGATCCGGTCGAAGCGCTCTGCCATGCAACGGCCCCTTCGTGGGATGCTTGACTTATATGTCTAGACATATAATCGTGGGGCGGTTCTGTCCAGCCGGCGTGTAATCATGACCCGACTGCATTTCGCCTCCGCGCTCTTGCCCTCGGGCTGGGCCAATGACGTGCAGGTGGTCGTCACCGCCGGCACGATCGCGGCGGTGACGCCGAATGTGACGCCGGCAGCCGGGGACGAGCGCCACGCAATCGCGCTTCCGGGATTGGCGAGCCTGCACAGCCACGCGTTCCAGCGCGGCATGGCGGGTCTCGCCGAGCTGCGCGGCGACAGCACCGACACTTTCTGGACCTGGCGCGAGACGATGTATCGCTTCGCGCTGGCGATGACGCCAGATGACGTGACCGCCGTCGCGACGCTGCTCTATGTCGAAATGCTGGAGCAAGGTTTCACCCGCGTCGGCGAATTCCACTATCTCCATCATGATCGAGACGGCTCGCCTTATGCTGACGTCGGCGAGATGGCCGCGCGCATCGCACAGGCTGCCGAAGCTTCAAGCATTGCGCTGACGCTGTTGCCGAGTTTTTATGCGCACGGCTCCTTTGGAGGCGCACCGCCGCATGCAGGCCAACGCCGCTTCATCTGCTCGGTCGATCAGTTCGCCGCGCTAATGGCCGCCTCGCGCAAGGCGATCAGCGGGTTGCCGGGCGCGAATATCGGCATCGCGCCGCATAGTCTGCGCGCGGTGACGCCTGACGAGCTCAAGTCGATCATTCCGCTTGCCGATGGCGGGCCGGTGCACATTCACGCCGCCGAACAGGTGAAGGAAGTCGAGGATTGCCTCGCATGGTCGGGACGGCGACCTGTGCAATGGTTGCTGGAGCACGCGCCGGTCGATCAAAGCTGGTGCCTCATCCACGCCACCCACACGACGAATGAGGAAGTCACCGCATTCGCCAAGTCCGGCGCGGTCGCGGGTCTCTGCCCGATCACCGAAGCAAGCCTCGGCGACGGCATCTTTCCGGCACGCGAATTCCTCGATGCCGGCGGCGCGTTCGGTGTGGGCACCGATTCCAACGTGATGATCGGCGTCGCCGACGAGTTACGCCAGCTCGAATATGGCCAGCGCCTCAAGCATCGCCAGCGTAACGTGCTCTCCAGCGGCGCCGGGCGCTCGACCGGACGCACGCTGTTTGATCATGCGCTCGCGGGCGGCGCACAGGCGATGGGGCAGACGACCGTCGGCCTCGCGTCAGGAGCGCGCGCTGACATCGTCACGCTC
Source organism: Bradyrhizobium sp. 179 (assembly GCF_023073535.1). NCBI lineage: Bacteria > Pseudomonadati > Pseudomonadota > Alphaproteobacteria > Hyphomicrobiales > Nitrobacteraceae > Bradyrhizobium > Bradyrhizobium sp. 179. The sequence goes on from NZ_JADPJR010000097.1 coordinate 138,194, forward strand.
GACACGGCACATCCGTCACTGGCGGGACGCGCACGCGACGCCGTCATCGACGGCTGGATCTTTGCGGCTGGCAGCGGCGCGGTCGATTGCGTCTGGGTCGGCGGCGACAAAGTGGTTGAGGGCGGCCGGCACAAGCTGCGCCAAGCCGCACGCGAGCGCTTCAACGCCTCGGTCCGGAGGCTCGTCGCATGAGCCTAGCAACCGATGCGGCCGACAAGCCGACGCTCTACAAGCGAATCCGCGCCGATATCGAAAAGTGCATTTTGACCGGCGAATGGCCGCCCGGGCATCGCATCCCCTTCGAGCACGAGCTGGTCGCGCGCTACGGCTGCTCGCGCATGACGGTGAACAAGGCCTTGTCGGAGCTGGCGCAAGCCGACCTGATCGAACGGCGGCGGCGCGCCGGATCCTTCGTGCGCCGGCCGCAGCATCAGTCTGCCGTGCTCAAGATCGCCGACATCCGTGCCGAGATCATCTCGCTCGGCCGCAGCTACGGCTACGAGCTGATTGGCCGCAAGCTGCGCACGGCGACCGCCGCTGACCGCGCCCGCCTGGGCGTCAAGAAGTCCGGCAAGGTGGTCGCGATCGCCTGCCGGCATAGCGCCGACAATGTGCCGTTCGCCGTCGAGGACAGGCTGATCGACCTTGCGTCTGTGCCGAACGCTGCGACCGCGGATTTCTCGCGCGAGCCGCCAGGCTCGTGGCTGCTCCACCATGTCCCGTGGACGGAGGCCGAGCATACCATCAGCGCCATTGTTGCGGATGATCGCGCGGCGAAGGCGCTCGACATCGCGGTTGGCGCGCCTTGCCTCGTGATCGACCGCTATACCTGGCGCAGCGCGCGCACGATCACCGCGGTGCGCCTGCTCTATCCGGGTGACTCTCACCGCCTTGTCGCCCGATTCAAGGGAGGCTGAGAGAATAATGGCGGCACAATTCGTGCAATGCTTCGGGCAGCGGTCCAAATGGACAGACAAGGATCAACAGGACGTTCAATCCATCGATCGGCAGGAGGACGACAATCATGCGTAGTTTGAAAGTATTTTTGACAATCATTGCCCTCGCGGTCTCCACTCCGGTGCTCGCCGACGACGTCAAGGTCGGCATCGGTATCTCCGGATGGACGGGCTTTGCGCCGCTGACGCTGGCGAAGGAAGCCGGCATCTTCAAGAAGAACGGCCTGGACGTCACCATCAAGAAAATCCCGCAGAAAGACCGTCACCTCGCGATCGCCTCCGGCGACGTCCAGTGTGCGGCAACGACCGTCGAGACCTGGATCTCCTGGAACGCCAACGGGGTTGCCACCAAGCAGATCTTCCAGCTCGACAAGAGCTACGGCGCCGACGGCATGGCCGTCCGCAACGACCTGGCCTCGATCAAGGACCTGAAGGGCAAGACCGTCGCGGCCTCCGCGCCCGGCACCTCGCCGTATTTCGCGCTGGCCTGGATGCTCAAGAAAAATGGCCTGTCGGTGAAGGACGTCACCGTCGTCAATCTCGAGCCGGCTGCGGCTGCGCAGGCCTTCGTCTCCGGCCAGAACGATGCCGCGATGACCTATGAACCCTATCTTTCGACCGTGCGCGCCGCGCCGGACAAGGGCAAGATCATCGCGACCACGCTCGACTACCCGATGGTCATGGACACTTTTGGCTGCACGCCGAAGTTCCTGACGGAGAACCCCAAGGCCGCCAAGGCGCTCGCCGACAGCTATTTCGAGGCGCTCGACATGATCGCCAAGGATCAGGCCAAGGCCTACGAGATCATGGGCGCCGATGTGAAGCAGACCGGCGAGCAGTTCGGCAATTCGGCGAAATATCTGCGCTGGCAGGACAAGGCCGCGAACCAGAAGTTCTTCGCCGGCGATTTCCTGACTTTCAACAAGGAGGCCGCCGACCTCCTGCTCGAAATCGGCATCATCAAGGCCGCCCCGAAGGTCGAGGATCTCTTCGACGCGAGCTTCATCAAGTAAAGCTCTGCAAGTTGCCGGTTCCGCTGAAGCGCGGGACCGGCGCATGATCGGCTATTCGGATAGACAGTTTGATGCGTCCCCTGGATCCCGTGACATCGAAGCAGCGCATGGCGTACGGCTTTGCGTTCTTCGTGCTGTTCGTTGCCCTCTGGTCGTGGGCAACGCTCGGCGGCCATGTGTCGAAGACCTTCCTCGCCAACCCGCTGACCATGGTGCAGGAAGGTTATGACCTGCTGGCCAAGCAGGGCTTCGTCTACGACATCGGCATGACGATCTGGCGCGTCGTCGGCGGCTTCGCTCTCGCCGCGATCATCGCGGTGCCGCTTGGCGTGCTCATGGGCGCCTACAAGCCGGTCGAAGCGTTCCTCGAACCGTTCGTCTCATTTGCGCGCTACTTGCCTGCCTCCGCATTCATTCCGCTCCTGATCCTGTGGGCCGGCATCGGCGAGTTGCAGAAGCTGCTCGTCATCTTCATCGGCTCGGTGTTCCAGGTCATCCTGATGGTCGCCGTGACCGTCGGCGCGACGCGCCGTGACCTGGTCGAGGCGGCCTATACACTCGGGGCCAGCGACCGCGGCATCATCCGCCGCGTGCTGCTGCCTTCCTCCGCCCCTGAAATTGCGGAGATCCTGCGGCTGGTGCTGGGCTGGGCCTGGACCTACGTCATCGTCGCCGAGTTGATCGGCTCGTCCTCCGGCATCGGCCACATGATCACCGACAGTCAGGCGCTGCTCAACACCGGCCAGATCATCTTCGGCATCATCGTGATCGGATTGATTGGCTTGATCTCGGACTTCCTGTTCAAGGCGTTCAATGCCTGGCTGTTCCCATGGAAGCTCGCATGACGACGCTCAAGATCGAACAGGTTTCGCGCATCTTCCCGGCACGCCACGGCAACGCGCCGACCAAGGCGCTGGAGCCCACCGATCTCATCATAGGCAACAACGACTTCGTCACCATCCTCGGCCCCTCCGGCTGCGGCAAGTCCACGCTGCTGCGCATCGTTGCGGGCCTGGATCGCCCGACCAGCGGGCGCGTCACGCTCGATGGGCGCGAGGTGACCGGCCCCGGCGCGGATCGCGGCATGGTGTTCCAGTCCTACACGTTGTTCCCCTGGCTGACCGTGCGCGAGAACATCGCCTTCGGCCTGCGCGAGCGCGGCGTGCGCGAGGCGGAGCGCAAGCGGATCGCCGATGCCTTCATCCGCCAGGTCGGACTATCCGGCTTCGAGAACCACTGGCCGAAGCAACTCTCCGGCGGCATGCAGCAGCGCACCGCGATCGCCCGCGCGCTCGCCAACGACCCGAAAATCCTGTTGCTCGACGAGCCGTTCGGCGCGCTGGACAACCAGACCCGCGCCTTGATGCAGGAAATGCTGCTGGCGATCTGGGAGCGCGACCAGAAAACGGTGCTGTTCGTGACCCACGATATCGAGGAGGCGATCTTCCTCGGTAGCCGCGTCGTCGTCATGAGCGCGCGCCCGGGCCGGATCAAGGCCGAGATCCATGTGGACCTGCCGCATCCGCGCTCCTACAAGATCAAGACCACGCCGGAATTCGTCCAGCTCAAGGAGCGGCTGGTCGAGGAGATTCGCAGCGAGGCGCTGAAGGTTGCCGAACATGCCTGACACTCCGCCCTGCGCCGACGGGAAGCGCGTCCTCGCCGACCTCAACGCACTGCGCGCCATCGGCGCCTACAAGACCGGCGTGCACAAGCCGACCTTCTCCGAGGCGCACAAGTTTTCGCTGGACTGGCTGATCCGGAAGCTGCCCGACGCCGGCCTCTCCGCTGCCATCGACGGCATCGGCAACGTCTTGGGTACCAGCGCGAAGCCGGGACCGAAGCTGCTGGCGGGATCGCATCTGGAGAGCCAGAACTACGCCGGCTGGCTCGACGGTCCGCTCGGCGTCGTCTATGCGCTCGAGGCGGCACGCGTCCTGAACGCCGATCCCTCGTTCGAAGGCGCGGTCGAGGTTGCCGCCTGGTGCGATGAGGAAGGACATTTTGGGCATTTCCTCGGCTCACGCTCCTATGTCGGTCAGGTGACCGAGGCCGACATCGATGCTGCCCGCGACCGCACCAGCGGCCGCACCATGCGCGACGCACTCACCGACATGGGGCTCGCAGGACGTCCGCGCATCACCGCGCCGCCGGGACGACACGTCGGATATATCGAGGCACATATCGAACAGGGCGACACGCTCGAAAGCGGCGGCCTCGCGATCGGCGTCGTGACCTCCATCGTCGGCATCTGGCAATACCGGATCAACTTCGTCGGCGAGCAGAACCACGCCGGCACCACGCGCATGGCCGTGCGAAAGGATGCGGGGCTGGCGCTGGCCAAATTCTGCGTCGCGATCGACGAGCGTTTCCCTGATGCCTGCGGCCCGCGCACGGTGTGGACCACCGGTCGCATCACGCTCGATCCCGGTGCACCCAGCATCATTCCTGGCGGCGCGGAAATGCTGTTCCAGATCCGCGACGACGACCCGGCGGTCATCGCGCGGCTGGAGCGGTTGCTGCGGACCATGACGGACGAGGTCAATGCGAAGGGCCCCTGCACCGTCACGGTGGAGAAACTGCGCACCGGCGCGCCGGCCATGATGAACGCCGGCTTTCAGGATGCGATCGAAGCCGCAAGCAAGGCCCTGGCCGGCGGGCGGTCGGTTCGCATGCCCAGCGGCGCCGGGCACGATGCGCAGATGCTGGCAACGATCATGCCCGCGGGGATGCTGTTCGTACCGTCCATCGGCGGCATCAGCCACCACTGGACCGAGAACACCGCCGATGCCGACATCGTCACCGGCGCGCAAGTGTTCGTCGATGCCTGCCGCCGCATCCTCGGCGGCTAGACGAGATTCTGCCCGCGAAAGCGGAGAATCCACTACGCCACGGCCTCTCGATTGATCCACAACGGTCTCGGAGTACTGGATCGCCAGGTCAAGGCCGCGCGAAGACAGCGCGTGTGGTCGCACACACGCCTTCGCATCCTCGCGGCGCGTTTCGCCCGAGCTTTGCTTCGTCGCTCCACCCTCTCAAGCCAAGAGGGCGCAGGGAAGGCCGGGTGCTGACCTGGCACCCACGGACCGCTGTGCGAAAGGCACACGCAGAAGAACTGCACAGCGGCATACAGGTGAAGCCCAACACACGGCCTTCCCTGCGCAGTGGTTTGACGGCTTATGCCGCGCTCTCCCGGGAGCCGAGTTCGTTCTGGCCTCCCTCGCCTTCGTGGAAGTCGCGGACACCGCGCCGGTTGGCGCCAATGCCGCATCCGCAAGAGCTTGACCGTAGCAACGACGGCCAGGACCACACGGTTTTGCCGTACGCGCGGCTCGCCTGCGCCACAGGGTTCGACGGCGTTGTGCACCTGGCCATCGACATGCTGGCGCGACGAACCTGACAGCGCCGTCCGTCTGCGCGAAGCTTAAGGGCTCACGGAGAGCAATCCGCCCTGCCCCTGACTTTTCGCGCCCGACGCTGCCGCGTCCACCGCAAGCCCGCTCCACGATCATCACGACACATGATCGCCCCTCTCGGATGAGCCGGGATGGCCGATACATACGTTATTTCCGAATTTCGGTAAAGGAGAATATTTTTCCCGCTTAGGGCTTGACACACATGTGGAAACGGTCGGGTGTTTTGCCTGACGGACCCGCGCCGGCCTGGCTACGTCTGTTTACATCCATCCACATTTCACCAGCCGGGCGTCTAGTCCCGCCTCGCCCAGCCGATGCGCGGGGCCATGGGCACCTTCCCCTGCGCGCCGGCGCCAGCTTGCATTTTTCACAAGCTGCCTGCGACAATTCGTGCACCGTTCGGACATAATGGTGCGGCAATCCTGGGGCTTGTCGGCCGCCCGCCCATGCTCCCCCGGAGTTCCCATGCTTTCTGCCGACCGGCCGGCAACACGCCTTGCGACCCGGCTCGCCTTCCTCGTCGCGGGCTTTGGCATCGCGTGCTGGGCACCGCTGGTGCCGTTCGCGAAGACGCGCCTCGGCGTCGATGACGGCATGCTCGGATTGCTGCTGCTCAGCCTCGGCATCGGCTCGGTCCTCGCCATGCTTCTGACCGGCGTGCTGAGTGCGCGCTACGGCAGCAGACCGATCATCATCGCCGGCGGGCTCAGTCTCGCCCTGGTGCTGCCGCTGCTTGCGATCGCGAGCTCGCCCGCAGCGCTGGCGCTGGCGCTCTTTGCCTTCGGGGCCGCGCTCGGCTCGATCGACGTCGCCATGAACATCCATGCGGTGGAGGTGGAGCGCGCCGCGGCCCGTCCGCTGATGTCCGGCTTCCACGCGCTGTTCAGCATCGGCGGTTTCGCCGGCTCTGCGCTGATGACGGCACTGCTCTCGCTGCAATTCGGCGCGCTCACCTGCGCGCTGGTCTGCTCTATCCTGATGCTGATCGCGATGTTGGTGATGTGGCCGCGCCTGCTCCGCTCAGCGCAGGTGCAGGGGGGACCTCTGTTCGTGCTGCCGCACGGATCGGTGCTCCTGCTCGCGCTGCTTGGCGCCATCACTTTCCTGGTCGAAGGCGCGATGCTCGATTGGGGCGCTCTGCTCGTCATCGGCGCGGGTCTCGTCTCGGAGGCGCAAGGCGGCGCCGGCTATATGGTGTTCTCGATCGCGATGACCGTGGGGCGGCTCGGCGGCGACGCCGTCGTCGCACGCATCGGAGACCGCGCCACGCTGTTGTGGGGAAGCCTCATCGCCATCGCGGGCTTCGTGGTCCTGCTCACGGCTCCCGTGGCGGCGGTTGCCATAGCCGGCTTCCTGCTCATCGGCCTCGGCGCATCGAATCTGGTGCCCGTGCTGTTCCGCGGGGCGGCCAAGCAGAAAGCCATGCCCACGGGCCTCGCCGTCGCGGCGATCACGACTGCCGGCTATGCCGGCGTGCTCCTCGGTCCCGCCGGCGTGGGCTTCGTTGCTCGCGCCAGTGGGCTGCCAACGGCGTTCTGGCTGTTGGCCGCGCTGATGGGTCTCGTCACGCTGTCGGCAGGCATCGTCACGAAAGAGCAGCACCGGACAGCGCGCGCCCGGGCGTGAGCGGCCGATGCTGGACGAGCGGTCACGGATTACGCTCGCGCTCCATCCGGGCTTCGACGAATACCCTACACCGGATCGAACGCCCGGATCGGTGGCAGATTGCCCGTGAACTTTTCCACCTCGACCGCTGTCAACTGTCCCGTGCAACCCTGCGCCAGGGACGAGGTGCCGATGTCGCGGGTGAGCACGTTCGGATTGCCGTGCACGCAGAGCGGCGCGTCGTCCTCGGGATCCATCGGGTCATACCACGCGCCGGTCGGCAGTTGCACCACGCCGGGCGCGATGCCGTCGGTGACGTGGACTGCGGCAAGGCAGGCGCCGCGGTCGTTGAACAGGCGGATGATATCGCCATCCCTGATGCCGCGCGCTTCAGCGTCACGCGGATTCATGCGCGCGACCTCGCGGCCGCGATGTTTAGCGGCCAGCGAATGTCCGCCGAAATCGAGCTGGCTATGCAGGCGCGTCACCGGCTGGTTGGCGACGAGGAAGCACGGCGCATTGGGCTTCGGTGTGTCGGTCTTCTCCAGCCAGACCGGATGACCAGGACAATCCGCATCACCATGGCCTGCGATCTTCGCCGAGAAGATCTCGATGCGGCCGCTCGGCGTCGGCAACGCGTGACCTGTGGGATCCTCACGGAAGCGGCGCAGCCTGCCGCCGTCATCGGGCTGCTGCGGCACGATCAGGCTGCCGCGTTGCCAAAATTCATCGAAGCTCGGCGCCTCCAGGCCACGCTTGGCCAGCGAGGCGCGGGTCGGCTCATACAGATGCTCGAGCCACTGCCGCGAGCTGCGGCCTTCAGTGAAAGGTTCGCGCGCACCGAGACGCTCGGCGAGATCGGCGAAGATCTCGTAGTCGTCGCGCGAAAGGCCAAACGGCTCGGCGATGCGGTGCATAGCGACCATGAGGGGATCGTTGGTGGAATAGCCGATGTCCTCGCGCTCAAGCGTCATGGTTGCGGGCAGCACGATGTCGGCATGCCGGGCCGTCGCGGTCCAGCCGAGCTCGTGCACGACCAGCGTGTCCACTTGCGCAAACGCCTTGCGCAGACGGTTGATGTCCTGGTGGTGATGGAAGGGATTGCCGCCTGCCCAGTAGACGAGGCGGACGTCCGGATAGGTGCGCGTCTCGCCATTGTAGCGGTAGGTAGCGCCCGGGTGGAGCAGCATGTCTGCGATGCGCGCGACCGGAATGAAATCGGCAACGCCGTTGCGGCCCTGCCCCAGCGTCGGCCCCGGCACGTCGTTGACGCGGCGGCCGTAATAGCCGATCGCACCTAACGAATAGGCATAGCCACCGCCGGACAAACCGATCTGGCCGAGCGCTGCCGCCAGCACCAGCCCCATCCACACTGGCTGCTCGCCATGTTCGGCGCGCTGCAGCGAATGCGATACGGTGATGAGTGCGCGCTTTCCGGCGAGCCGGCGCGCCAGCGCACGGATATGGTCGGCGTCGACGCCGCAGATCGGGGCGGCCCATTCGGCGTGCTTCGCTTGCCCATCGCTTTCGCCGGTGAGATAGCGCAGGAAGATCGGCCACCCCTCCGTATAGCGATCGAGGAAGGCCTGATCGTGCAAGCCTTCGCTCACCAGCGTGTGGACGATGCCGAGCATCAGCGCGGTGTCGGTGCCGGGCACGCAGCTCAGCCATTCGGCGCCGGCTTCGACCGGAAGGTCGTCGCGCAGCGGGCTGACCAGGACGAACTCGCAGCCGCGCCGGCGCGCCGCTGCCATGGCGCCGCGCTCGACATGCTTGCTGATCGAGCCGCCGGCGACCATAGAATTCTTCAGCGCCATGCCGCCGAAGGCCAGCACGATCTCGGTGTCAGCCGCGATCTGCTCCCAGGTGACGTTGCGCTTGGTGATATCCTCGTATCCCGCCAGGATCTGCGGCAGCAGCACCGAGGACGCGCCGGAAGAATAGGTGTTGACCGAACGCACATAGCCGCCCAACGCGATGTTGAGGAAGCGATGCACCTGGCTCTGGGCGTGATGAAAGCGGCCCGCGCTCGACCAACCATAGGAGCCGCCGAACACGGCGCCCGGACCGTGCGTGTCGCGGACGCGCGCCAGCTCGTCGCCGAGCAGATCGAGCGCCTTCTCCCAGCTCACGGTAACAAATTCGTCGCGGCCGCGGCGATCGTCCGGGCCGGGACCGCGCTCGAGCCAGCCGCGGCGGATCGCCGGCCGGGCGATGCGGGCCTGATGGCGCAGTGCGCCCGGGAAATTGTCGATGATACCGTTCGGATCGGGATCCCCCGCATAGGCCCTCACCTCGAGTCCGGCCTTGCCTTGGCGCGCGGAAAACACGCCCCAATGCGAAGTATGCGGCTTGAAGCCGTCGGACAGGTCGAGGCCGGGGTCGGGGAAGCCAATCGTGTCGTCCATTAGATCGTCCTTGTTCCGATACGTGGTGGCAGTATAGCGATCCGCATCCCGATGTCATCGAGATCCGGGCTGATGCAAACGCCGGGCTCCCGTGTGTGAAAAGCAAGGCGTCGAGCGGAGCACGAGCGCGGTACGGGGCTCGTGTTGGTCGTGGACATGTGCGATATGCGTCCCTCCCCTCAAGCCACAACGGTCTCATCATGATCAAGCGCGTCTCGCCTTACGAAGGTCTGCTGCACGAAGTGGTCGAGCACAATGGCGTGCTTTACATCGATGGAATCGTTCCCGAGGACACGAGCCTCGATATGTCGGGCCAGGCAAACGACGTCCTCCGGCAACTGGCGCAGCTGCTGAAGACCCTCGGATCCGATCTGGCCAACATCTTGCAGGTGACCATTTACATGACCGACCTGAAGGAGAAGGCCGAGTTCAATGCGGCCTGGAAGGCGCACTTTGCAGAAGCTCATCTGCCGGCGCGCGCCGCAATTGGCGTCGCCGATCTCGGCCCGGGCGTCAAGCTCGAGATGACCGCCATCGCTGCGCGGCAATAGTGGTGCAGGCCGATCCGCTGTGCGGATTCGCGTCGCGGCCTGCGTGGCGGTCGCAAAGCGCCGCTTCCCTCAGGGGATTCTGCGCTCGAAGGATACTGATGTAGATCTCTTGCATTAGAATGGCTGCGGGCGTTGGGACCTGTGTTGTTTGACTGGGATGATCTCAAGTACCTGACGGCGATGGCCTGTCGCGGCCAGCACGCTCGCGCCCGCAGAATTTCATAACGGCTGCAATACGCTCCCTGCATCACATCTCCCAAGGCTCGGAGCGTTCTTTGGCTTCATGGCGCCGGCGGGCCGCTAACGCCGCCGTGGCTAGGACCTCCGGCTCCAGCGTTTCGCCCGAACGGCGTGAAAGCGCGCGTTCGTCTGCGGCTTGATGAACAGGGCCGCGACGCTCGGATGATGCTTGCGGATTTCACTCTCGAGCGAGATCACGCATTGCTCGATATCGTCGGCGCGCTTCTCGTCGGCGAACTCGACGCTGAGGGCGGCGACGATCTCGTCGGGGGATAGTTGTACTGTCAGGAGCCCGTTGGCTTGTAGCACACCCGGCGAGCGCCGCGCGATCTCGAGGATCGATCGCGCAAGCTCAGGGTGCGCCGGCTCGCCGATCAATAGACTCTTGCTCTCGCGGGCGAGCCCGACGGACGTGATCCCCAGGAGAATCCCGATCAGGATCGAGCCGACGCCGTCCCACACCGGCTGCGCCAGCCATACCGCCGCCGCCGTTGCCGCGGCCGCAATGACGATGCCGACCAGCGCCGCACTGTCCTCGAGCAGCACCATGAAGGCGGGCGGGTCCTTGCTGCGGACAAAGGCCTGATAGTAGCCAAACCGCGCCGCGTCCGAGCGGAAACGGCGCAGTGCGACCAGCCACGAGGCGCCCTCGAACAGGAACGACAGCCCGAGCACGATGAAACTGACGATGGGATCCTCGATCGGATCAGGCGCGACGACATGCACGACGCCCTGATAGAGCGAGACGCCCGAACCGAGCGCAAAGATCAGCAGGGCGACGATGAAGCTCCAGAAATACAATTCGCGCCCATAGCCGAGCGGATGGGATTCGTCCGCTGGACGGCTGGCGCGACGGTAGCCGTAGAGCAGCAGGACCTCATTGGAGGTATCGACCACGGAGTGCACGGCCTCGCTGGTCATCGCCGAGCTTCCCGTCCATATGGCGGCGCCGATCTTGGTGACCGCGACGAGCAAATTGCCGGCAAGCGCGGCATAGACGGCGGTCTTCGATGATGATGCAGCGGCCATGTTCACCAACGCCAGTCCTCCTCTGCAGTCGTCGGCCCCGCCGGTTACGCAAAGGTCAGCGCTTTCGCCGGCACAGCGGAGGGAACCAGACGCCGTTTACGGCGAGCCGCGAGAGTTGGTGCACTCACGCGCTACGATTTTGCCGTGCCCGGCTCGGCCATCTTCCGATGCTGCTTGGCCAGCATCTCGTTCGGCGTGATGTTGGCGACCGTCGTCTGGATCTTGTTCTTCAACCCGGTGACGATATCGGCCTCACCCCGCAGCATTGCATCGAAGCCGGCCTTGGCTACGTCGTAGGCGCCATCCTTCTGCTCGGTGCCGACCTTGGTGTCCATCATTTCGGCCCGGCGGAAGAATTCGGTGTCGGTGGCGCCAGGCATCAGGCAAGTGACGGTGACGCCGCTATCGCGCAGCTCTTCGCGCAGAGCGAAGGAGAACGAGTCGAGAAAAGCCTTGGAGGCGTTGTACACCGCCTGGAAGCTGCCGGGCGTGAAGCCGGCGACCGAGCCCGTGATGAGAATGCGCCCGGAGTTGCGGCGCAGCATCGCATTGCCGACCCGGTGGATCAGGTCAAGCGTGCCGGTGATGTTGGTGTCGACGACGCGCCTGATGCGCTGGAAATCCTGATCGAGGAAGGCCCGGCCGAGGCCGATGCCGGCATTCGCCAGCAGCGCGTCGACCGGCCGGTCGGCAATCGCGGCGCAGAGCTTATCGATACCTTCAGTGGTGGCGAGATCGGTCTCGACCGGCTCCACGCTACCGCCGAGCCTACGCAGGTCGACGGCCACCCGCTCGATCGCGGGCTCGTCCGCGGCGATGACGAGATTGAAACCTGCCTGGGCGCAGCACCTGGCGAGTTCCAGGCCAATACCGGTTGAGGCGCCGGTGACGACGGCGAGTTGATTGGCGGGCATAGGGCATATCCTTGCGGATTGGGATGATGACGCCCAATCGCCCGACCGGCCACCCTGTTCCAATTTCCGCCCCCGGCTCGTGCAGTGCGAGGAATTTGCGCGTCGCATAGCAACCATCGTTCATTCCTGGACTTAGATGCCACGTGATTGATGGCGGAGGACGGAGATGAAGGCGCTGGTATGGCATGGCAAGGAGGACATCCGGTGCGACAGCGTCACCGACCCGGAGATCCAGGACCCGCGGGACGCCATCATCAAGGTCACGAGTTGCGCCATCTGTGGTTCGGACCTGCACCTCTTCCACAATTTCATCCCAGGCATGCTGCCCGGTGACATCATGGGCCATGAGACCATGGGTGAAGTGGTCGAGGTCGGCTCCGGCGTCGACGGCAAGCTGAAGAAAGGCGACCGCATCGTCGTGCCGTTCACCATCATTTGCGGCGAATGCGACCAGTGCAAGCGCGGCAATTTCTCCGTCTGCGAGACCACCAACCGCAAGCGTCATCTGGCCGAGAAGGTGTTCGGTCATTCCTGCGCCGGCCTGTTCGGCTACACGCATCTGACCGGCGGCTATCCCGGCGGGCAGGCGGAGTATCTGCGTGTGCCCTATGCCGATGCCACGCACATCAAAGTTCCCGCCGGCATCCCCGACGAGCAGCTGTTGTTCCTCAGCGACATCTTCCCGACCGGCTGGCAGGCCGCGGTGCAGTGCGACATCGAGCCGACCGACACTGTCGCGATCTGGGGCTGCGGCCCGGTCGGGCAGATGGCGATCCGCAGCGCCATCCTGCTCGGCGCCAACCAGGTGATTGCGATCGATTGCCTGCCCGAGCGGCTCAGCATGGCGGAAGCCGGCGGCGCCACCACGATCAATTTCGAGACCGAGAGCGTGGTTGAACGGCTGAACGAACTCACCGACGGCAAGGGACCGGAGAAGTGCATCGATTGCGCCGGCATGGAGGCGCATGTGATGGCCTCGCAACCGGACACGCTGCTCGACCGCGCCAAGCAGATGGTGATGCTGGAGAGCGACCGGCCCCACGTGTTGCGCGAGATGATCTATGTCTGCCGTCCCGGCGGCATCATCTCGGTCGCGGGCGTCTATAGCGGCTTCTCTGACAAGATGCCGATGGGCGCATTCATGAACAAGGGGCTGACGATGCGGACCGGCCAGACCCACGTCAACCGCTGGACCGACGACCTGCTCCGCCGCATCGAGGAAGGCGAGATCGATCCGTCCTTCGTCATCACCCATACCGTGCCGCTCAGCCAAGGGCCCGAGATGTACCAGGTGTTTCGCGACAAGCGGGACTCCTGCGTCAAGGTCGTGCTGAAGCCCTGAGGAAGTCCGCCATGTTTCACTTCTCCAACATCGTCCGCACCAAGGGTGATCCGAAAATCCTCGAGGGCGGGCCGAGCCTGAAGCGACCCGAAGACCAGCTCGCCCGCGCGCTCGGCTGGTTCAGTATCGGTCTCGGCGCCGTGGAATTCCTTGCGCCAAGGCGCATCACCGCGACGCTGGGCATGGAAGGCCATGAGACGCTGGTCCGCGCTTTCGGCGTGCGGGAGATCCTTGCCGGGATCATGTCACTGTCCGTGGACAAGAACGCCGGCCTCTGGGCCCGCGTCGGCGGCGACGGCCTCGATGCCGCCGCGCTGCTCTCCGGACTGACATCCGACAATCCCAAAAAAGGCAATATCGCGCTGGCGCTCCTGATGGTCGGGGGCATCGCCATGCTCGACTATCGCGCCGCGCAGGACACCAGGCCGCGGCGGCCGCCGCGCGAAGCGAGGCGCAAGCTCTATCCGAACCGCAGCGGCTTCCCCAAGGGGCTGGAAAACGCCAGAAGCGGCGCGAAGCAGATCGCTGCGCCCCCCATGCCCGAGCGATCCTGAGCTCGCGCGAGAGACACACTGTCAAACTGTCACGAGGTGAATCGAGGCAATGACCGAATCCCGTGACGAACGCGCGTGGTGGCAATCCGCAGTCGTCTATGAAATCGCGCCGATCTCGTTCCAGGATTCCAATGGCGACGGCAAAGGCGACCTCGCCGGCTTGATGTCGCGGCTCGACTACCTGAAATGGCTCGGCGTCGATGCGGTGTGGCTCACGCCGATCTACCGCAGTCCTTTTCGCGACCTCGGCTATGATATCTCCGATTATTGTTCAATCGACCCGAGTTTCGGCACGCTCGACGCGTTCGATCGCCTCCTCAGTGCCCTGCACGCGGAAGGCATCCGGATCATTCTCGACCTCGTCCCCAATCACACCGCCGACGACCACGCCTGGTTCGTCGAGAGCAGCAGTTCGCGCCACAGCGCGAAATCCGATTGGTACATCTGGGCCGATCCGGCCGAGAATGGCGGGCCGCCGAACAATTGGCTCAGTCGTTTCGGCGGCAGCGCCTGGGAATGGTGTGAGGCGCGGCGGCAGTATTATTACCATTCCTTCCTGGTCGAGCAGCCCGACCTGAACTGGCGCAATCCGGACGTGAGAGCAGCGATTGCCGACGTCATGCGCTTCTGGCTCGACCGCGGCGTCGACGGCTTTCGCGTCGATGCCAGCGCCGTGCTGATCAAGGACGATCTCTTGCGCGACAATCCACCGAACCCGAAAGCCAAGGACAAGCCGCCGCCGCAACGCCATACGCCCGTATTTACCGACGACCGGCCGGAGACGATGTCGTGCATCGAATTCATCCGGGAGGTGATCGATGCCTATCCGGACCGGGTGTTGTGCGGCGAAGTTCAGGGCAAGACCGACCGGATCGGGCACTTCTACGGCAACGATCGACCTCGCCTGCACCTGCCGCTGAATTTTGCGCTGCTGGACTCGCAATGGGACGCGCTGTCGCTCCAGGCGACCATCGACGCCTATCTCAACGCCATCCCCAAGGGCGCTTGGCCGGTGTGGGTGATCGGCGGGCATGACAAGCAGCGGATCGCCAGCAAGATCGGTGCGGCGCAGATGCGCGTGCTCGCGATGCTCTTGATGACCCTGCGTGGAACGCCATTCTTCTTCATGGGCGACGAGATCGGCCGCAAGCGCGTTCCCATTCCGGCCGATTGCGTTCACGATCCCTTTGAGAAGCTCGTGCCGGGCTATGGACTTTGCCGCGACCCCGAGCGCGCGCCGATGCGCTGGGATGACGGCGAGAGCGGCGGATTCACCACCGGCAGCCCGTGGCTGCCGCTGGGGCCTGGCGATGCGCCAAACGTGGCGCAACAGAGACGGGACGAGCGCTCCATCCTGGCGCTGTTTCGCGCGCTGATCGCGCTACGGCGCGAGCATGCCTGTCTGCGCGAAGGCAGCCAGGCGCCGCTGCGCTCGCAAAACGACGTGCTCGCCTTCAAACGCCTGGCGGGCCCAAGCGAAGTGCTGGTCGCGCTCAACATGGCCGCCGAGCCGCGAAGATGGCACTGGCAGGGCCGCGGGCGCCTGCTGATGTCGACCGACCTGGACCGGCCGCGCGAACCATTGCCGGATGCATCGATCCTGCTTCGGGGCAATGAAGGCGTGATCATCGAACTCGCGCGGCGATGATCGGAGGAACCATCGGCGCGCCGAGGAGTCTGATCAACGCCTCCGGCATCTTCCCCCATGCTGCCGGACGCATTTTGGACGAAACCGCTAGCCCCGGCGCTCATTCCCCCCTTTGGGGGCCGGGGCGGCGGCGTGAGCTTGGAGGCTGCGATGGGCAAGGTGAAGGGTCTTAAGCAGCGGATCGCCGGCAAGGCGAAACAGGCTGTCGGCGAGATCGTCGGGGATCAGGAGCTCCATGAGGACGGCAAGGCCGAGGCGGAGCGCGGCCGCGACGAACAGGACAAACCGAGCGAGCTCAATCCGCTGAAGAAGCTCCATCAGCTGACGTGAACGCGCCATCTGAGCCGGCGCTTTCCGTCAGCAGGAGGCGACGTCGCTCGCGCTGGACCGCGGCCATCGCGCTCGGCCTCATCAGCAGCACCTTCTCGACCATCGTCAGCCAGCTCTTCGCCGCGCGGATCGGCCGCGATGCAGCGGTCGACTGGATGATTGTCGCCACCATTCCGGCGCGCGACTGGGCGATCAGCGCCGATCCCTCATGGAGTGCGGTCGCCACCGGCATCGCGTTCCATCAATGGGCGGACTTTTCCTGGGCGGTCGTCTTCTTCGGCGTGCTGGGACGCTGGACGGCGGACTTGCGGCCGCTGACGATCCTGCTGCTCGCGCTGCCCTGGGCGGTGTTTTCCTCAGGCATGGAATGGTTCGTGCTGGTACCGCTTTTTCCGTTCTGGCAACCCCTGTTCACACTGCAGCAGCCCTACTGGATCGGGCTTCTCGTGCACGGCTCGTCGGCCGTGATGTATCCCCTGTTCGCGCGGCTGCGCTGGGCCCACGGCAATACGCCCGCCCGCGATCTGCGCTTCACCAATGCCTGGATCACCGGCGCCCTGATCGTGATCGCCCTGCTCGGGACGATCGCTTTTTTCGGCCGCCATGGCTACGAGCTGCCGTGGATGGGACGCGACAGGGATGTCGACCAGGCCTATATCCGGCACATGACCACACACCACGCGCAAGGCATCGAGCTTGCGCGGATCGCAGCCGAGCGCGCGCAAGACCCGCATTTGCAGAAGCTCGCCATGCTGATGATCGCAAGCCAGGCCGGCGAGAAAACAATCTTCGAGAACTGGTGGCTGAGCTGGTTCGACACGGAGATGCCGGACTGCACCGCGCAGGAGCGCTCCGCCATGCCGGGCTTTCTGACGCCGGCCGAGATGCGTCAGGTCAGGATCGCCGCGCCGGAGGCGTTCGCCCGCCTGTTTGTCGAGATGATGACGTTGCATCATCGGGGTGCGGTGAAGATGGCGGACCAGATGTGGCACAGCCGTGGCGATCCGCGCCTGCGCATCATGGCTCATGCCCTCCGCCATGAGCAGCAAGGTGAGATCGCGCTGATGCAAGGCGTGAGCGGCGTCGCCGCGGTGGCGACGGCCTTTCGCAACATGTTCGGCGACAACGTCAATTGAGCGCGAGCAAGCTTGGCTCGCATCGATGCGGCAGGCCAGGAAGTCTCTTTGCGGCAAGACCGTCTTCAAGACTCATCAGACGCACTCGTGGGAGTGCGCTGCTCGATCCAGAAAAAGCCGAGTCGCTCGCCCCGGCTTCACGCCACCTTCAGCGCGGCCCCGCTGTCAGCGTCGAGAAATCCCGTAAGCCTGCCCCTGATCAGTCGCTCGGCATCCGCCATGATGCGGTCGACCAGCTCCTTCACGGTTGGAATGTCGCGGATGAGCCCCACGACCATGCCGCAGCTCCAGGCGCCCGCGTCCATATCGCCCTCGATCATCACCTTGGGATAGACGCCCGCCACCTGATCATGGATGTCGTCGATCTTGAGGCTCTTGCCTTTCTCCCGCTCGACCCCGAGCAGCTGCTCGACGCCCTTGTTGTTCAGGACCCGCTCGGTGTTGCGGAGCGCCCGCATGACCAGCCTTGTATCGAGCTCCGACGCCCGGACCAAGGCATTCTTGACGTTCTCGTGCACCGGCGCCTCCTTGGTGGCGATGAAGCGCGTGCCCATGTTCATGCCGGCGGCGCCCATTGCCAGCGCCGCAACCAGGCTGCGCGCGTCCGCCATACCGCCGGAGGCAACAAACGGGATGTTCAGTTCCTCGGCCGCACGCGGCAACAGGATCATGTTGGGCATGTCGTCTTCGCCCGGATGGCCGCCGCATTCGAAGCCATCGACGCTGACGGCGTCGCAGCCGATCTGCTCGGCCTTCAACGAATGCCGGACCGAGGTGCATTTATGGATCACCTTGATGTCGCCCGCGTTCAAGGCCGGCATGTACTGTTCGGGGCTGCGTCCGGCGGTTTCGACGATCTTGACGCCGCCTTCCCTGATCGCAGCGATGTATTCCGGATAGGGCGGCGCGCTGAAGGTGGGCAGGAAAGTCAGGTTCACCCCGAATGGCTTATCCGTCATGTCGCGGCAGCGCGCGATCTCCTTGGCCAGCAGTTCCGGCGTTCGCTGCGTCAGACCGGTGATGATTCCGAGCCCGCCGGCATTCGACACCGCAGCGGCGAGCTCGGCGAAGCCGACATAGTGCATCCCACCCTGGATGATCGGATGTTCGATGCCGAACAGTTCAGTGATCGCTGTCTTCACGAATGACCTCCCCGCGTTTCCGCTCAGTGAATGATTTCGAACAGTCCCGCCGCGCCCATGCCGCCGCCGATGCACATGGTCACCACGCCGTACTTCGCCTTGCGCCGCCGGCCCTCGAGAAGGAGGTGGCCGGTAAGCCGCGCTCCGGTCATGCCGTAGGGATGACCGATCGCGATCGATCCGCCGTTGACGTTGAGCTTGTCCGGGTCGATGCCGAGCTTGTCGCGGCAATAAATCACCTGCACCGCGTAGGCCTCGTTCAGCTCCCAAAGATCGATGTCGTCGATCTTGAGGTCATGCCGCTTGAGCAAGCGCGGGATCGCGACGACAGGGCCGACGCCCATCTCGTCGGGTTCGAC
Source organism: Bradyrhizobium sp. 179 (assembly GCF_023073535.1). Classification (NCBI taxonomy): domain Bacteria; kingdom Pseudomonadati; phylum Pseudomonadota; class Alphaproteobacteria; order Hyphomicrobiales; family Nitrobacteraceae; genus Bradyrhizobium; species Bradyrhizobium sp. 179. The sequence continues at coordinate 156,837 of NZ_JADPJR010000097.1, forward strand.
GCCAGCGGCGACGAAGCCGCGGAAGATGCCGAGCGGCTTGAGGCCCTTCCTGGCCGCGATCCTGTCGCTCATGATAACGCAGGCCGAAGCACCGTCCGAAAGCTGGCTGGCGTTGCCCGCGCTGATCGTCTTGCCTTCGAACACCGGCTTGATCCTGGACAGGCCCTCGGCCGTGGTCTCGGGGCGTGGGCCTTCGTCCTTTGTCAGCGTCACCTCCTCGTAGGTGACCTCCTTGGTGTCCTTGTCGACAAGCGCCATCCTGGTCGTGAATGGCACGATCTCGTCGTTGAAGCGGCCGGCCTGCAAAGCAGCGCCGACGCGCCGTTGGCATTCGAGACTGTATTCATCCTGCTTGTCGCGGCCGATCTTGTAGCGCTCGGCGACGATCTCGGCGGTCTCGAGCATCGACATGTACATTTCGGGTTTCATCGCCATCAGCTCATCGTCGACGGCGTGGAACTTGTTCATGTGCTCGTTCTGCACGAGACTGATCGACTCGATGCCGCCGCCGATCGCGACTTCGACGCCATCGAGCATGACCGACCGCGCTGCAACTGCGATGGCCTGCAGCCCCGACGCACATTGGCGGTCGATGGTGGTGCCGGCGACGGTGACCGGCAGGCCAGCGCGGATCGCGCCCTTCCGGGCGACGTTCATCACCATGGTGCCTTGCTGCATCGCGCAGCCCATCACCACGTCCTCGACTTCGCCGGGCGCAATGCCGGCGCGCTTCACTGCTTCGGCCATCACATGCCCGGCCATGGTGGGGCCGTCCGTGTTGTTGAGCGCGCCGCGATAGGCTTTGCCGACGGCGGTCCGAGCCGTGGAAACGATGACTGCTTCAGTCGTCATGCTGGCCTCTCTGTTTACGCGGCTGTGTCCAGCTGCGCGTAGCGCAGCACGTGGAACGCGGGATCGCCGAACTGGATGTTGATGGAGGAGATTCGCTTGAAATAATGTCCGACGTTGAGCTCGTCGGTCATTCCCATGCCGCCATGAAGCTGTACCGCCTGCTCGGCGACGTACTTGCCGGCATAGCCGATCTTCGACTTGGCGCCCGAGGCGAGCCGCGAGAGTCCCACATCGCCCGCGGCGAGGCTGAGGTTGAGATGTTGCATCAGGGAGAGCGCCTCCTGATGCGCGATGAACATGTCGACCATGCGATGCTGCAGCACCTGGAAGGAGCCGATGGTGGCGCCGAACTGCTTGCGGGTCTTGGAATATTCCAGTGTGGCGGAATTCAGTTCGCCAATCGCACCGACGCCTTCCGCGCAGAGCGCGCCGATCGCGCGATCGCGGCAGGCCTCCAGCGCGGCAACGCCCTCGCCTTCCGGTCCGAGCAATTGCGCACGAGCCTCGCGCAGGCTGATCTCGGCGGCGCGGCGACCGTCGATGGTCTTGAAGCTCTGAAGATCGACGCCGGCGGCGCGGCGATCGACCACCAACAGGCTGACGCCGCCACGGTCACGGTCATCGCCGGAGGTCCGGGCCGAGACGATCAGATCGTCGGCCCACGGCGCGGCGATCACCATGGTCTTCGCGCCGCTCAGGATGTAGTCATTGCCCTCGCGCCGCGCTCTCGTCGTGACATTGCCAAGATCGAAGCGCGATTCCTTCTCCGTCCAGGCCAGAGCCCAGGCCTTTGTGCCGTCGATAATGCCGGGGATGAAGGCTTGCTTCTGCTCCGGCGTGCCAATCTGCTCGATCAGGCCGCCGGCCAGCACCACCGTTTCGACGAAAGGCTCGATGACGAGGTGCCGGCCGAACTCATGCATGATGATCATGGTCGACAAAGGACCACCGCCGAGACCGCCGACCTCCTCGGAGAACGGCGCCGCCAGCAACCCGAGCTCCGCGAAGGCCTCCCAATGCTTCCGGCTGAAGCCTTGCTCGCTCGCCACGATCTTGCGGCGCGTGTCGAAATCGTATTGATCGCGCAGCAAACGCTGGACGCTGGATCGCAGCATGTCCTGCTCTTCCGTGAACTGGATGTCCATCCGATCCTCCCGATGCGCCGCGTCTAAAGACCGAGCACTGCTTTGGCGATGATGTTTCGCTGGATCTCGTTCGATCCGCCGTAGATGCTGAGCTTGCGCGCGTTCAGATATTTCTCCGACGCGGTATGAGCGTACTCCGGGCCCGGCATGAAGTGGTTGGCGCTGACCGGATGCTCGCGGATCGCAAGGCCGTAATTGCCAATCGCGCGATGAGTGAGTTCGGTGATGCTCTGGAATATCTCGGTGCCGCGGATCTTGAACAGCGACGCCGCCGGCCCCGGGTCGATGCCCCGCGCCATCTGGCCGACGACGCGCAGTTCGGTCGCCTCCAGAGCCAGGACATCGAGCTCGATGCGGGCGATGTCCCGCAGAAACTCGAGATGTGCCGGATCGTGCGCTGGTATCTCGGCCTTCACGATCTGCTTCAGCTTCCCGATGTAGCGGGTCGACCGGCCGATGCCCGCCATGCTGGTCCGCTCATTGCCGAGCAGGAACTTGGCGTAAGTCCAGCCTTTGTTCTCCTCGCCGACCAGGTTCTCCACCGGCACGCGGACGTTCTCGAGGAAGACGTCGTTGACCTCGTGGCTGCCGTCGATCGTGATGATCGGCCGCACGGTGACGCCGGGCGACTTCATGTCGATCAGCAGGAAGGAGATGCCGGATTGCGGCTTCGCGTTCGGGTCGGTCCGCACCAGGCAGAAAATCCAGTCGGCGTGCTGCGCCAGCGTGGTCCAGGTCTTGTGGCCGTTGACGATGTAGTGATCGCCGTCGCGCACCGCCTTGGTCCTGACGGTTGCAAGGTCCGAGCCGGAGCCCGGCTCCGAATAGCCCTGGCACCACCAATCGTCGCCGGAGAGAATCCGCGGCAGGAAGCGCTTCTTCTGCGCCTCGTTGCCGAACGTGTAGATCACCGGCCCGACCATGGTCACGCTGAACGCGAGCGGCGGCAGCGTTCCGGCCCGGGAGGTCTCCTGCTCGAAGATGAAGCGTTGCCTGATCGACCAGCCCGGACCGCCATACTCCTTGGGCCATAACGGCGCGATCCAGCCCTTATTGTAGAGAATGCGATGCCAGAGCAGCGACTGCTCCTTGGTCAAATCGGTCTCAGGATTCGGAACGCGCATTTCCGCCGGATAATTCTCTGCGATGAAGGCGCGCACCTCATCGCGAAAGGCAGCATCCTCGCTGGAAAGGTTGAGCTCCATCGCAGCTGTCTCCGCTACCACTTCTCACCGAAGGGGCGGATCTCCAGCTCGAAGGTCCAGGCGCTGCGCGGCTGCTGATACAGCAGCCAATAGGATTCCGCGACCGACGACGGCGGCATCAAGAGATCGGGATTGTCGAGGGCGTCCGGACCGAGCGCCTCGACCCGCCGCTGCCGCACCCATTCGGTGTCGACCCCGGAGTCGATGATGAGATGCGCAACGTGAATGTTCTTCGGCCCCAGTTCGCGCGCCGCGGCCTGGGCAACGGCCCGCAGACCGAACTTGGCACTGGCGAAGGCGGCATAGCCGATGCCGCCGCGCAGGCTCGCCGTGGCACCGGTAAAGAAGATGTTGCCCTTGCCGCGAGGCAGCATCAGCCGCGCGGCTTCGCGGCCGGCGAGAAAGCCGGAATAGCAGGCCATCTCCCAGACCTTGCGGAAGACGCGCTCGGTCGTTTCCAGGATGGGGAACTTGACGTTGGCCCCGATGTTGAAAATGCAGACCTCGAGCGGCGCATGCTTGTCGGCGTCTCCCAGGAAGGAAATGATCTCCTCCTCCTTGCGCGCGTCGAGCGAACGCGCGTGGATTTCGCCGCCCGCCGCCTCTATCTCCTTGACGAGCGGATCAAGCTTGGCGCCGTTGCGGCGCCCGGCAAACACTGTGAAGCCCTCCGAGGCAAACTTCTTTGCGATCTCGCTGCCGATATAGTCGCCGGCACCAATCACGGCCACGGTTGCGTTTCTCTTCTGCAAGGGTCGTCTCCCGGATTAGGTTAGATCTGTTGAAGCTGCTCTGCCGGTGCCGGAGCATCCAGCATGATGCGCTGTCCGCGCACCGTGATCACCCGGTCGCCGGCGATATCGACCGCGCCTAAAAAACCGCGCCACTGCCAACCTCCCGAACCATGGGCCCGGTTCTTTTCGAGACCTATTCGAATTGGAGTTAACGTTCTTTTTTAGAACTCGTCAATTGCTAAATTGCCGTCTGGCGATTTCGCGCCGGAACGGCAGAGTAGCTGTCGCTTTGCGTTGGACTGACAGAACGTCGTTTACAACGTTACTGCGAACGGCTACTTGTAAGTATCAAATAAGAACTTATAGGGAGAAGCGATCATGATTGAGGGTCCCGGCGTGGCGATCCTGGTGGGCGCGGGCGATGCGATCGGTGCCGCCGTCGCCCGGCGCTTTGCCAAAGGCGGCTACACAGTCTGCATCTGTCGGCGTGACGCAACCAAATCCCAAGGGCTCGTGGACGAACTGACGGCTGACGGCCATCGCATCCATGCCTTCAGCGTCGATGCGCGGCAGGAAACCGAGGTCCAGAAGCTCTTTTCCGACATCGAAGAGAAGATCGGAGCCATCGAGGTCTGCCTTTTCAATGCCGGATCGAACGTCAACAAGCCTCTCGTGGAGACCTCCGAAAAGCTGTTTTTCAAGGCCTGGGAGCTGGCCTGCTACGCCGGATTTCTCGTCGGGCGCGAGGCCGCGCGCGTCATGCTGCCGCGCGGGCGCGGCACCATTTTCTTTACCGGTGCGACGGCCAGCATTCGCGGCGGCCAGGGGTTTGCCGCGTTTTCGTCCGCGAAGTTCGGACTTCGCGCGGTGGCCCAGGCCATGGCGCGCGAGCTTGGGCCGAAGAACATCCACGTCGTCCATCTCATCATCGACGCCGGCGTCGACAGCGAAGCCATCCACCAGCGCATGAAAGCGGCGAAGGGGATCGAGGCGAGCGAGATCCCGCCGGACAGCCTGACAAAGACCTCCTCTATCGCAGAAGCCTATTGGTTCACGCACCAGCAGAGCCGCGACGGCTGGACCCATGAACTCGATCTTCGCCCGTCGGTGGAGAAGTGGTGATGAGTACGATACCCGACCTCACCCTGTGGGGTGCTGGAACAAGCCGCACCATTCGTGCACATTGGGCAATGCACGAACTTGGCTTGTCCTACAAGGTCAAGCCGATCGGACCACGGACAGGCGAAACCAAGACCGCTGAATACACCCGGCTCAATCCCCGCCAGAAGATTCCGCTGTTGCAGGATGGTGACTTCTGCATCGGTGAAAGCGCCGCGATCGTCGCGTACCTGTCGCGCATGTATTCCACGCCGGAGGGCTCGCTGATTCCGGAAGCCACCCGCGACTATGCCGCGTGGCTCGAATGGTGCTTCTTTGTCGTGGCCGAGCTCGATTCGACGAGCCTCTATGTCATGCGCCGCCACCGGGCGGATGCGCTCGGACACATCTATGGCGTCGCCCCCGAGGTCGTCGCCCAAGCCGGCCAATATTTCCGACAACAATTGCGGCATGTGGAGGTCGCGCTGATGGACGGGCGCCAGTTCCTGATGGGGGACCAGTTCACCAGCGCCGACCTCCTGCTCGCGACGTGCCTCGATTGGGCCATCGCTTATGGGGTCGACATTTGCGACAATGCGCACCCATACCTTGAGCGCATTCACGGGCGGGACGCGTATTGCAGAGCCCAGGCGGCGAATGTTCCCGTGGCGCCAATTACGCCGGTATCGGCAACCGTTTGAGAGCAATCCCCGGTGCGCGCTTCCGTCTATACGGCCGCGCGCACGCTGCGCTCGGCGATCATCTTGTCGATGGCACGGTCGTCGTAGCCCAGATCGCGCAGTACCTCGCGCGAATGCTCGCCGACCCGGGGGGCCGGCCCGCCGATCGCGGCCTGGTTGACCTCGAAGCGGGCTGCCGGCCTCGGCTGGCGCACCCGGCCGACCTTCGGCTGATCGAATTCGGCGATGATGCCGCGGGCGAGGACCTGTTCGTTGTGGATGATCTCGGCCCGACGCAGGATCGGCGCGCAAGGCACATCCGCTGCGTCGAGGCGTTCCAGCCATTCGGCTGTCGTATTTTGGCTGATGTATTCCGCCATCTTGTTGATCCGCGCGGTGGCATTGACCGAGCGCGCCGCTGGCGTCGCAAAGCGGGGATCCGTGGCGAGCTCGGGGTCGCCGGAGGCACGGCAAAAGCCCTGCCATTCGGAATCGGAGATGGTGCCGGCGGTGATGTAGCCGTCGCTGGTCTTGAACACCAGGTCCGGCCGATCATTCGGATCGGCGGCGATTGCCTCGGCGCCGAGCACCGTGTACTGCATCATGCCTTCCGGCCAGAGGTAGGAGATCATCGCATCAAGCATCGCCACTTGGATGTGGTCGCCCTGCCCCGTCTTCTCACGGGCATAGAGCGCAGCCGCCACGGCTTGCGCGGTGAACACCGCGGTGGTCTTGTCGCAGACGATGGTGCGGATCATCTGCGGGCGGTTCGTGACGGGCTGCGACTGGATGTCGGCGAAGCCGGACAAGCCCTGAATGATGGGATCATAGACCCGTTTCTTCACGTAGGGGCCGCTATCACCGACGCCGCTGATCGACACGTAGATCAGGCGCGGATGGCGCTGGCGCAATTCCTCGACCCCCAGACCAAGGCGTTCCATGGTACCTGGTCGGAAATTCTGCACCAGGATATCGGACTGCGCGATCAGCTTGGCGAGCACCTCGCGCCCGGACGCGCTCTTGACGTCGATCGACAGCGAACGCTTGCCGCGGTTTGACGAGATGAACAGTGCGGAGAACTCGCCCTCCTTGTCGATGGTGGCACGGCTGCGGCGGGTGATGTCGCCGCCGATTGGCTCGATCTTCAGCACGTCGGCGCCCTGGTCCGCCAGAAACATGGTCGCGAACGGACCCGACACCACGCCGGTCAAATCGAGCACTCGAACGCCGTGAAGTGGGCCGGGCATGGGCATTCTCCCTGAATTTGCGTTTGCTTTGGGTCCGAGTGGCTTTCGCCACTCAACCTGGACAGTCGGCCCGTCAGGCCGTCTTGGAAACAGGTTGTCTGGTCTGCTCAAGGATCGACTCCTCGACATCGCGGATCTGGTCCTTGCCGAAGAACATCTCCTTGCCAACGAAGAATGTCGGTGAACCAAATGCACCGCGGCTGACGGCGTCATTGGTCAGATCGATCAGCCTCTTCTTGACGTCATCCTGCTGCGCGCGCGCAATCAGCCGGTCGATGTCGATCCCCGAGGACACGAACGCGCTCCGGAAGATTTCCGGATCATCCATCTTCTTGGGCTCTTCCCACATATGACGATAGGCGGCACGGAAGTAGGGCTCGAACATACCCTCGAGCTGGGCGGCGACGGCGCCACGCATCAGCATCAGCGTGTTGACCGGGAAGAATGGATTCTGACGAAACTTCGTGATGTTGTGGCGGCGGATGAACCGCTGGGTCTCCAACGCCTGGTATTCCGGCTTGTTTTTGATCCCGCGAAGCGAGTCGAACGGCGACATGTTGCCCGTCGCCTTGTAGATGCCGCCGAGCAGAACCGGGACATACGCGAACTTCACGCCGGTGCGCTGCTCGATGCCGGGAATGGCAACTTCCGCCAAATAGGCGTTCGGGCTGCCGAAATCGAACTGGAATTCAACCTTCAGGGTCATCTGGGCCTTCTCCCGGGAGCGAATGGCGGTCACCGGCGATCCGCTCGCCAGCTCGAGGTTCGGCCAAGCATATAGTTCTGAAATAGAACTGTCAAACATACCTGCAATCTGCTGGTTTCGCCTATTAAGGAGGGGTATTGTTTGGAATTCAGTACCTATCTAGAATGCGAGGGCCGGCGGCCGGCCTCCGTGACGATTCGAGACGGCCCATGCCGGGACGATTGGAGTGGCTGAATGAAGTGGAAAGAGCTCGAGGAAGAGCCCTGTTCGATGGCCCGAACCATCGGCGTGATCGGCGATCGCTGGACTCTTCTGATCCTGCGCGAATGCTTCCTGCGCACGCGCCGCTTCGAGGGATTTCAATCGGCGCTCGGGATCACGCGGCACTTGCTCGCCGAACGCCTGAAGAAGCTGGTTCGGCAGGGCATCCTGCGCCGCATTCCCTACCAGGACTCCCCCAAGCGCCACGAATATATCCTGACCCAGAAGGGCCTCGACCTCTATCCGATCATGATGGCGATCGTGCATTGGGGCGATACCCACATGGTCGACGAGCGCGGCCGGCCCTTGCTGCACCAGCACCGCAAGTGCGGAAAGGACTTTGATCCGGTCATGGTGTGCTCTGAATGCGGCGAGCCGCTCTCGGCCAAGGAGGTCCATACTCACCCTGGGCCGGGTGCGCGCAGCACTCCGGCGACGGCGGTGCCGGAGGTCCGAAAGACAAAGGCGCGCTCGCGCGCCGCTTGAGGCCTGCGCATCGAGGCCTCGTGCCAGAGATGCCAATACGAGGAGGAAAGCGGCGTCGGCGCCGATTGAACCTGCTGCCACACACTATGTCCTGATCTGGCGGCCCGCCGACGGCGGGCGTCTCGTTGAATGTCGCAGCGAAGCCGTCTTCCAAATGCGATTGCCCTGCCCTACACCCGCGCCACATCCCGGCATGGTTCGTTCATATAGAGACGTTCAACCTGCTCGGCGCGAGCTTTGAGCACCGCGCGCTGGTTGACATAGGCCTTGTCGGTGATTTCTCCTGCTGCCATTGACGGCGGATCCTTCAGCAGGGAGAAGGCGCAGACTCGTTCGCTGCTTCCGACCGCCTCGTTGTATTCCCGAAAGCGGTCCTTCAGAAACTGAACCACGACAGGATCGCAGGTCAAATCAACGGCTGCAGTCTTGGATATCCGGCCTGCCTCGGTCGGGTTCAGCCAGCACAGCAGCGCGCACGTCTCGCGATTTTCGCCGGCAACAACGATGTCCAGCAAGACGCCACGTGTGGCGGCCAGGATTGCCGCACGCATGTTTCCGATTGAGACCCAGGTGCCATTCGCAAGCTTGAAGTTCTCGGAAATTCTCCCGGTAAAGCGAAGGCCCCGCTCCGGCCTCTGCGGATCCAGAAACGAGACGGTATCGCCAATGCGATAAAATCCTTCCTCGTCGAAGGCCTTTGCCGTCAGATCGGGCCGTTCGAGATAGCCGGGCGTAACGTTGGGGCCCTTGACCCTGGCCTCGTAGGTATCGGAGACCGGAATGAGCTTGAGCTGCAGCCCCGGCGCGGGAAGACCGATCTCTCCGGGCTGATCCGTTGCCCAATGCGTCGAACTGATCGTCGGCGCGGTTTCGGTTGTGCCGTAACCCGACATGACCGGAATTCGCCGGCCGGTGGCGGCAAATGTCAGGCGATAGAGTTTCTCGAGAGTGTCCTGAGAAATTGCGGCGCCGGCATAGCTCAATCGGTCCATCCGCTTGAACACGCTGGCGCCAAGGTCGAGGTCGTTCTCGATTGCATCACACAGGAGGTTATACCCGGCAGGCACGTTGAACATGGCGGTTGGCGAGATCTCCCTGAGATTGGCGACCGTCTTGTGAAAGAGATGCGGCAGCGGCCGGCCATCATCGATATAGAGCGTCCCGCCATTTCTGAGGATGCCGTGAAGGATGACATTGCTACCCATCGTATGGTGCCAGGGCAGCCACTCCACCTGGACCGGCGCATCGGGCGGAGACACCAGCAGACTCCCCATTTGCAGGGAGCTTGCCATCATGCGGTGGGTGTTGAGCACGCCCTTGGGGAAGCCGGTCGAACCGGACGTGAAGAGAATTTTCGCGACGGCGTCACAAGGCACCTCGCGCGATGCGCGTTCGAATCCTTCGCGCCCGGTTCGCGCCGCCAGAGCCTGAAAAGGCACTGTGTCCGGCGCACCATCGACGCTGATCCAGGTCGCGGCTGCCAATTCGGGAATGGCGCGGCCGGCGGAAAAGTCGCGTCCGCTTTGAACGAACACGAAGCTCGGACGCAGCACTTCCGCGATGTCCTTGAGACGTGCGAGGCCCCCCGGCATCAAGGTGTAGTTCGGCGAGATCGGCGCCAGGATGACCCCGATCGACATCGCCGCAAACGAGATCACCGCGTTCTCGATGGAGTTTCCGGAAAGCACCGCCAGCTTGTCGGCCGGCCTTGCGCCCATATCGATCAGGCCTTGGCCGACCGCCTGAACCTGCGACCATGCCTCACCATAGGTGATCTCGTCCCATCCTCCCTTCGTATTGCGTTGCGCAAGGAAAACCCGATCCGGAACGGCATTGGCCCAGCGCGGCAGAAAATCGGTGATGCGCCAGTCGCACGGCGTCCATTCAAGAGGCGAGCTCAAGATGAGCGTGCCGTCGGGGCGACGCTCGATCGAAACCTCGCGCGGGGCAAACGTCAGTGCCGTCCTCGACATCGAAAATGATCTCCCGAATTGCTGAAAGGCGACCACATGCCGTGCATTCCCGTAACGCCCAGCGGCGGCCTACCGGCGCATTGCAAGCTTGGGACGCAGCTCATGCGGCATCCGTCACTCTGGCTGGGGCGAGTTCATTCGGACCTGGCGTCGAGCACCTCGCCGAAGGCTTCCCAGGTTGATCCGGTCCATCGTTGCAAGCGCATCTGCGTCCAGATCATGTTCTCGGATTCGCTGGTGTTCACCTTGATCCCGGGCAGCGCGGTTGGGACGATGAAATCCTTGAGGTTCTTGGCCTGCGCCAGAATGTTCTTGCGGGATAGATCATTGCCGCATTGCTTCAGGATCTGCTCGAGCAGGATGCCTTGCTGATAGCCGGTCAGATAGCTGCCGTTGGTGATATCGACGCCGGCCAGGTACTTGTCGAGAAACGCCCGATAGGTCTGCATGGCGGGATCGTCTTTCCATGTCGGATCCACGACGTCCTTGTTGATCGTCCCGACGATCACGCCGACTGATTTGTCGAGGCCAGCCGGCACGAGCGTGCCCCCGACCGAACCGGACGGAAAGTTGATGATCACCGTCGCCTTCCAGCCGATCACAGAAGCCTGCCGGATCGCCTGCGCGGCGAATTTCGGCGTTCCCGCGATCATCAGGGCGTCGGCACCGGAGCTTTTCAGGTTTGTGATCTGCGAGTCGACGGTCGGCTCGGTGATCTCATAGGACGCGCTGACGACCTTTCGATCGTAGTCCTTGCCGAGAAAGGTCTTGAAGGCATTGACGTAATCTTTGCCGAGATCGTCGTTCTGATAGAGGATCGCATATTTGGCGTTCGGCAGCGTCCTGGTCAGATATTTCGCGTAGATTTTTCCTTCGGTGTCGTAGCTGACAAGACCTGTCGTGGTCAGCGGGTAGCTGGCGACGTCCGTGAACTTGGACGAGCCGCTGATGATCGCGATGCTCGGCACGCCTTTCGCTCTCAGGTATTTTGCCGTGGCCGAAAGGCCGGGCGTGCCGAGCTGGCCGAACATGAACGCCACCTCATCGCTCTCGACGAGCTTGCGGACGTGCTCTACCGCTTTCGGAGGGCTGTAGGCGTCGTCATAAGCGATGTAGTTGATCTTGCGGCCGTTGATGCCGCCGCGGTCATTCACCGATTGAATGTAGGCGATAAGACCCTTGCCGACGAGACCGATCGATGACGCCGGTCCGCTGAACGGAAACACCCCGCCGATCTTGATCTCGGTCGCAGTAACGCCGACCTCGTCGGCCGCAAACGCCGGACCATTCAAAAGCAAAGCCAGGGCCGCAACGGCCTTCCATTTCGTCAACATTGTTCGTCCTCCCAAACCCGCACCTTCCTGGTACGTGGTCCTGTCTATTTGCGCGGCTGCACGCCCGGCCTCACGCGTAGGGCTGAGCTGGTCCGGCGCGGCAATCCGTAGATGGGCGGCCGTTACGATCGGGCCATCTTGTCGGCCCATCCTACAGTTCTATTTCAGAACTGGTCAAGCGATTAGATGACGGCACGCGGAAAGTCCCGTGACGCGCCCGGGAGGTGCCGAACTCGACCTGCGGATACCCGTTCAAATGCCACCATTGCACAGGTAGCGACAGCTCTGATCACCGGGGAGCAAGCCTCGGCGCAGAGCCGGTGAAGAATAGTAAATTCCAATACTGAACTCTCTTGCCGATACTTTGCCCAAGACTTAGGAACCACGACAGCACGCTCGCATTTCCCGCATGTCTGACGGAGCACTCAAATGGGCAATAGCGGCCTCGGCGTGCTTTTGACATTTGCGCCGCAACGAGCGCGCAACGGGAGCGAAGCCGCGCAGCGCCGCACGATCCACAAGAGCTGATGGCAAGGTGATTGAACCGCAAAGTCGAGGATGATCAATGCTTGAAGACCTTCGCGCGATTGCCCAGCCAGGGGCGATGATAGCCGTCCTGATCGTCCTGCTGCTGATGGCCGTGGGCGACGCGGCAATCTTCATCGCGACCAGAGGATGGCCGTTCTGAGACGCTGTGATCCAGCCATTTCGCGGAGATAGGAACCTTCATACGAGTGACCGGTTCGCCCTCCAACAGGGGAGCGCGGCGAACATCGATGCCTGTCCGGATGCGAACGGCTCTGGTGCTATTTGCGACGTTGCCGCTGGCCGCTTGCGCCGGCCGGCAGTCCGTGCTCGACCCGCAGGGACTTCAGTCCAGCCAGATCCTTCATACCATCTTCATCTTCCTGACCGTTGCGGCCGCCGTCTGGATCGCCGTCGTGGTCGTGCTTGGCGTCAGCATGCTGCGCCGAAAGCGCCCGGCCGACCAACCACTCGCGCTGCACCAGGGGTTTGAGCGGACGTCCGGTCGCGTCGTCTTTGTCCTGGGGCTCGCAATCCTCGTCATCGTGCTCGGACTCTCCATTGTGAGTTATGCCGGTCAGCGCACGATCTTTGCCAAGGACGAGAACGCCCTTACGCTCAAGATCATTGGCCACCAATGGTGGTGGGAAGTCCGCTATGAAGCTGACAGTCCGCATCGGAGCTTCGTGACCGCGAACGAGATCCGCATCCCGACCGGCCAACCGGTGAAGGTCGAGCTGGAATCCGCCGATGTGATCCACAGCTTCTGGGTGCCGAGCCTGACCGGGAAAATGGACCTCATCACCGGGCAAAAGAACGAGCTGCAATTCACGGCGAAGAATGCCGGCGTCTATCGCGGGCAATGCGCCGAATTCTGCGGCCTTCAGCATGCGCATATGGCCTTCGCCGTGCTCGCGCTGCCGCCGGATGAATTCGGCCGCTGGCGCGACCATGAGAACCAGAGCGCGAACAGCCCTACGGATCAGCTCGGCAAGCAGGGCGAGGCTCTTTTCCGAGCCCGCGGATGTGCCTTGTGCCACAACATCAGCGGCACGCTGGCCGGCGGGCAGCTCGGCCCGGATCTCACGCATATCGGCAGCAGAACGACGATCGCGGCGGGAACGCTGCCGAATACGCCGGCGACGCTCGCGGCCTGGATCGCCGATCCCCAGCACATCAAGCCCGGCACTCTCATGCCAAAGATGCCGCTGCAGTCGGGCGAGCTCATCGCGATCCTACACTATCTGGAGCAGCTCAAGTGAGCATCGCCGCTGAACCACGTGAGATACGGGATGACGTCCTGAATGGCCTTCAGCTGTCCACGCAGCTGGAGCGGGTGTGGCGTACGCCGTCCGGATGGACGGGTGCGCTCACGTCGGTGGACCACAAGGTCGTCGGCCGCCGGTATATCGTCACCGCTTTCGCTTTCCTGCTTCTCGGCGGCATTCTCGCGATCCTGATGCGCGTTCAGCTTGCCGGACCGGAGAAGACGTTCCTGTCGGCCGACAAGTACAATCAGATCTTCACCATGCACGGCTCGACGATGATGTTCCTGTTCGCCGTCCCGGTCATGGAGGCGTTCGCCGTCTATCTCGTGCCGCTGATGGTCGGCACGCGGAACATCGCCTTTCCGCGCCTCAATGCCTTCAGCTATTGGATGTTTCTGTTCGGCGGGTGCTTTCTCTGGATTTCCTTTGCGCTCAATGTCGGCCCGGACGTCGGCTGGTTTGCCTATGTCCCGCTCTCCTCGCTGCAATACACGCCGACGAAGCGCCCGGACGTGTGGGCGCAGATGATCACGTTCACCGAAGTCGCTGCGCTTGCAGTCGCCGTGGAGATCATTGTCACCGTTTTCAAGCTCCGTGCGCCCGGGATGACCCTTGACCGCATTCCGCTATTCGTGTGGGCCATGCTGGTAACGGCCTTCCTGGTGATGTTCGCGATGCCCTCGGTCATGGTCGCATCGACGTCGCTGATCCTCGATCGGCTCGTCAACACCCGCTTCTATGATTCATCCTCCGGTGGGCATCCGCTGCTCTGGCAGCATCTGTTCTGGTTCTTCGGCCATCCGGAGGTCTACATCATCTTCATTCCAGGCACCGGCATGGTTTCGGCAATCCTGGCGACCTTCGCGCGCAGGCCGGTGGTCGGCTATCCCGTCGTCATTCTCTCCCTGATCGCGACTGGCTTCCTGTCGTTTGGCCTGTGGGTCCACCACATGTTCGTCACGGGCCTGCCTCAGCTCGGCGCCGGCCTATTCACGGCGTCCAGTATGCTCATCGCGGTGCCGAGCGGGCTGCAGATCTTCTGCTGGCTGGCAACGCTCTGGGACGGACGGCCGGTCTACCGCACGCCGCTCCTGTTCGTGATCGGTTTCATCGTCATCTTCGTGCTCGGCGGCCTGTCCGGCGTGATGGTCGCCTCGGTCCCGATCGACACCCAGGTGCACGACACTTACTTCGTCGTTGCGCACTTTCACTATGTCCTGATCGGCGGCGCGGTGTTCCCGCTCATCGGTGCCGTCTATTACTGGTTTCCGAAGATCACAGGCAGGATGCTCAGCGAGAGCCTCGGTCGCTGGAATTTCTGGCTGGCCTTCATCGGCTTCAACGTCGCGTTCTTCCCGATGCACATTCTCGGGCTGATCGGAATGCCGCGTCGGGTCTATACCTACACGGCCGACATGGACTGGGCGCACTTGAACCTGTTGTCCAGCGGCGGCGCGCTCGTTTTCGCGCTCAGCTTCGCGCTGCTTCTGGTCAATGTGATCTACAGCCTGCGCAAGGGTGAGCTCGCGGGCGACAATCCTTGGCACGCTTCAACATTGGAATGGGCGACGTCCTCGCCACCGCCGCCGCAGAATTTCGACCGCATTCCCGTCGTCAAACACCGCGATCCGCTGTGGGCCGATAGCATGAGCCTGCCTGTCGTCGCGGGTCTGAGCGCGGAGCGGCGCGAAGTCCTGCTGACCTCACTGGCAGAGGCCGATCCGCAAATCCGCGAAGCATCGCCCGAACCCAGCATCTGGCCACTGCTCACAGCCATCGCAACCACAGTGTTCTTCATCGGTTCGATCTTCACGCCATGGGCAGTGCTCTGGGGCACGCCGCCGATGGCCGTCGCCTTGATCGGCTGGTTCTGGCCGACCGGCAGCAGGGAGGACGAGGAGTGAGACAGACCATCGTCCGTAATGTCGCCGAACTGCCGACTTACGGGTACGGCCCACGCAGTGGACCATGGTGGGGCGCCATGGGCTTCATGGCGCTCGAAGGCATGGGCTTTGCCATCGCGATCGGCGCCTATCTTTATCTCTACGCCGTCAATCCGAACTGGCCGATCGGCGCGGCGCCGCCCGATCTTTGGCCAGGTACGGCCGAGGTCGCGGTCTATCTGCTCAGCATCATCCCGAACGAGATCACCAATCGGGCCGCGCACCGGCAGGATCTTGCGAAAGTGCGGGTCGGTCTCATCGTGATGGCCGTGATCGGCACCGCCCTTCTTGTTCTGCGCGGCTTCGAGTTCGCCCATCTCAATACGCGCTGGGACAATTCCGCCTACGGATCGATCGTGTGGCTCATTCTCGGATTGCACACGACCCATCTCGCCACCGATGTTGGCGACACGATCGTTCTGGCCGTCCTGATGTTCACGAGGCACGCAAAGCCGCGCCGCTTCAGCGATGTAACCGACAACGTCTTCTACTGGAACTTTGTCGTGCTTGCTTGGCTGCCTCTGTACGTGCTGCTGGATTGGGTGCCGCGCCTATGACCGAAGCTGACGGACATTCCAGATTGCTGTATTGGGCCGGCGTTGCGCTTGGGCCCGTTGCATGGGGTATTAGTTTGCAAGGTGTCTACGTGTTCGCGCACCTCTCGTGCGAGAAGACGAGGCTGAGCGGAGCAATCCTGAGCGCTGTTCTGGCCATCGTCGCTCTTGCAGGCACCATCATATCGGCACGCGCGGTTCGACGCGGTGCCAGCGCTGAATGGTCCGATGCGCAAGGTGGCGGTCCCAGGACGTTCATGGCGTGGCTCGGCGTCGGCTCCGGCGTGCTGTTCGCGCTGGTCATCGCGAACCAGTTCGCCGCGTCGCTCATGATCAGCCCATGTCTGCGCTGAGCTTTGCGGCGTTGTTGCTTGCGCTGCTCGCGCAGCCGGCCGCCGCGCACGGACTATCCGATGTCGATTCGGGATCACTCTGGAGCTTCGACCCATGGCTCATGGCCCCGCTCTATGCCACGGGCATTGGCTTCTATGTTGGAACGCAGCGCCTCTGGCGGCACGCGGGAGGCGGCCGCGGCGTCAGCTTCCGGCAGGTCGCCGCGTTCTGGACCGGCTGGCTCGTGCTCGCGCTTGCGGTGACCTCGCCGCTACACTGGCTGGGCGAGCGGCTGTTCACCGCGCACATGGTTGAGCATGGCTTGCTCATGCTCGTCGCGGCGCCACTGATGGCGTTTGCCCGGATCAACGGCCCGCTGATGTGGAGCCTACCGGCCTCGTTCCGGCCATCGGTGGGCCGAATTCTCAATCTGCCGATACTGGTTTGGCCTTGGACTTTTGTGAGCCACCCCATCAGCGCGACCATCTTCCAAGGCGCGGCGCTCTGGATCTGGCATGCACCACCGCTCTACGCGCGGGCGCTCGAGAGCGCCGGGATCCATCGCCTCCAACATGTCAGCTTCTTTGTGACCGCGCTGTTGTTCTGGTGGGTGCTGCTGCATGGCCGCGGACGGGGCCGCAGCACCCGAACTCGCGACGGCATCGCCGTCGCCTGCCTGTTCATCACCATCCTGCATTCCGGTGTGCTCGGGGCCCTGCTGACCGTATCGCCGCGGCTCTGGATCCCGGCCCAGGGCGCCCTCGCCGGGGAATTCGGCCTCTCGCCACTTGAAGACCAGCAGCTCGCAGGCATCCTGATGTGGGTGCCCATGGGAATACTCTACACAGCCGCCGCATTGTTCTTTGCTCACCGGTGGCTGACCACGAACGCTGGCCACTCGCACCTGCCGCTCATGCGCGGTCCTGCATAGGAACCGCAACTTCTCTTCGGACGTTCGCCTGCTGAGTGCGACACTCCACGGAGGCCACATGGGCAAACGATCTGTCATGGCGGCAACGGCTGTCCTGTCCACGGCATTCTTGGCGCCTGCAATCTTGAACGCGCAGGACCAACCCCGGCCGGCTATGTCGTGTCCGGTCGACCATGACCAGCTCGCCGATATCCTCAAAAAGAGTGTGAAGCCCGGCGGCGGGCCGGGCAATGGAGGCTTCGACAACAACGAATGGGCTGCTGTCGTCAACCGACAGGGTCTTGTCTGCGCGGTCGCCTACAGTGGCAGCAAGGTCGATGATCAGTGGCTGGGCAGCCGGGCAATCGCAGCCGAAAAGGCGAATACGGCGAATGCGTTCAGCCTGAAGGACAAGGCGATGGCCACGGCCAACCTCTACGCGGGCGCGCAACCTGGCGGAATTCTGTTCGGCGCAGGTCTCAGCAACCCACCGTCGCCAGAGGTTCTGTACTCGGGCTCGCCCGACGAATTCGGCACGGCGCGCGATCCAATGGTCGGAAAACCCGTGGGCGGCGTGATCGTCTTTGGCGGTGGTCTGGCGCTCTATGACGGCAACGGGATCGCCGGTGCGCTTGGTATCAGCGGCGACAGTTCCTGCGCCGATCACAATGTTGCCTGGCGCGTCCGCCGCCTGCTTGGACTTGACCGCGTGCCGGCCGGAGTCAGTCCCAATATGAAGGACGCGATCATCTATGACATCGGCCCGGACGGCAAAAGCCCGTCAGGATTTGGCCACCCCAAGTGCAACGGCAAGGAGGATCAGATCGCGGTCGATCTCGGCGCAGGCGTATCGGGCAACGTCGTGAGATAGCTGCGAATCCCTCCTTTTGGAACCAAGGGGAAGCGCAACGTTTGTACGTTCGCACCGGCCTGCAACGCGGCATGGCCTCGTCACCGCCATGGAGTGCTTTACACATGTTAGTGCGTGGTTTCGCGCGGTTGCTGAGCGTCCTTTGCGCATTCGGCGCGTTGCTGTCGTCGGGATCGGCACAAACCGATCTCGCCAGCCGCATGAAGGATCCGGGCCAATGGCCCATGGCCGCGCGCGATTACGCCAACACGCGCTACAGCGAGCTCGACCAGATCAATGCGACCAACGCCTCGCGCCTCCAGCTTGCGTGGACCTTCTCGGTTGGCGCCGATCGCGGCCAGGAAGCGGCGCCGCTCGTGGTGGACGGCACCATGTACGTGGTCGGCCCTTATGCAGGCCCCTACCCCAACCGTGTGTTCGCACTCGATGCCACGACAGGTGAGTTGAAGTGGTCCTACGCGCCGAAGCCGGAGCCGGCAGCCGCGGGCGTTGCCTGTTGCGATGTCGTCAATCGCGGGCTCGCCTTCGACAACGGCAAGGTCTTCCTCAATACACTCGATAACCACACCGTCGCGATCGATGCGAAGACCGGCAAGGAGCTCTGGCACACCAAGCTCGGCGAGATCAACAAGGGCGAGACCATCACGATGGCACCCATCGTGGTGAAGGGAAAGATTCTCGTCGGCAACAGCGGCGGCGAAATGGGCGTTCGTGGCTGGGTCACGGCGCTAGATGAGAACACCGGCGCCATCGCCTGGCGCGCCTATTCGACGGGCCCCGACAAGGAGGTGCTGATCGGGGACGATTTCAAGCCGTTCTATGACAATCTCAAAGGCACGGATCTCGGCGTGAAGAGCTGGCCGGCCGATCGCTGGCAGGTCGGCGGCGGTACAGTCTGGGGCTGGATCTCCTACGATCCTGATCTGAACCTGATCTACTACGGTACTGCCAATCCCAGTCCCTGGAATGCCAACCAGCGCAGCGGCGACAATCTCTGGAGTACCACGATCTTTGCGCGCGACCCGGACACCGGTCGCGCCAAATGGGCCTACCAGGTCAACCCGCACGATCTGTTCGATCACGATGAAGTCAACGAGAACGTGCTTCTCGATCTCGATCTTAGCGGCCAGACCCGCAAGGTGCTGATCCATCCCGGCCGCAACGGCTACATGTACGTCATGGATCGCGCGACCGGCGAAGTGATCTCGGCCGACGCCTATGAGTTCGTCAATAGCTACAAGGGCGTCGATCTGAAGACCGGCAAGATCATCCCAAACGAGGAGAAGACGCCGCTGGTTGGCAAGACCGTCGAGAATATCTGCCCGAGCGCGCCCGGCGCCAAAGATTGGCAACCGTCGGCCTGGTCACCGCGGACCAAGCTGCTGTACGTGCCGCATCAGCACCTTTGCATGGACTTCAAGGCCTCGCAGGTCGGATATATCGCCGGCACGCCCTATGTCGGCGCGGACGTTGATATGTATGCCGGCCCTGGCGGGTATCGCGGCGAGTTCATGGCGTGGGACCCGGTCGCGCGCAAGAAGATCTGGGAGATCCACGAGAAGCTTCCGGTCTGGAGTGGCGCGCTGGTGACGGCCGGCGACGTGGCGTTCTACGGCACCATGGATCGCCTTTTCAAGGCGGTAAACGCCAGGGATGGGCGTGTGCTCTGGCAATTCCGTGCCGGCTCCGGGTTCATCGGCCAGCCGGTTTCCTATCGCGGCTCCGACGGACAGCAATACATCGCGATCCTCTCGGGCGTCGGCGGTTGGCCGGGGGTGGTTGCCAATGCTGAGGTCGATCCGCGCGTGCGCAATGCCGCACTGGGCTTTGCGGGCGCGACGCAGGATTTGCCGTTTTACACCGCCGGCGGGAGCGAGTTGCTGGTGTTCAAGCTTGGAGACGCAAAGGGTGAGGACACCAGCCATGCGCCCTCGAAGTAATTGTCCGGGCATCGCCCTCGGCATCCTGATCGGGCTCGCGAGCACCGGAGCGGCGGCATCGGATGGCGAACTCCGCGTCTGTGCCGATCCGAACAATCTGCCATTCTCGAACAGCGCGGAAGCGGGATTCGAGAACAGGCTCGCAGCCATGGTTGGCGAGCATTTCGGCCAACAGGTCGCCTACACTTGGTGGGCGCAGCGGCGCGGCTTCGTCCGCAACACGCTCAATGCCGGCAAATGCGACGTCGTGATGGGCGTACCGGTCGGCTATGATCTCGTGGAGTCGACAAAGCCGTATTATCGCTCGAGCTACGTGTTCGTGGCTCGGCAGGATAAGCAGCTCGATCTTTCGTCGCTGCTCGACCCGCGCTTACATCACCTCGTGATCGGCGTGCATCTGATCGGCGACGACGGCAACAATCCACCGCCTGCGCAGGCGCTCGGCGAACAGGGCATCGTCGACAATGTCCGCGGCTATTCTATCTACGGCGACTATCGCCAGGCTGATCCGCCCGCGCGCCTGATCGAGGCAGTCGAGAGCGGCGAGATCGATGTTGCTGCCGCCTGGGGGCCGCTGGGCGGCTATTTCGCGCAGCGCTCTCCCGTCCCGCTGACGGTCACGCCAATTCGGGATTACGAGCGCTTTGGCCCCCAGCAGTTCCAGTTCTCCATTGCCATGGGCGTACGCAAAGACGACCACGCGCTGCGCGACCGGCTGAATGCCTTCATCGACGAGCATCGATCCGAGATCATGTCGCTGCTGCGCAGTTTCGGCGTGCCGCTGGTCGAAAAGCCGGTCACGGCATCCGGAGGGCATGAGTGATGTCTGCTCCAGCATTACGCATGAGCTTCCTATCGTTGCTCCTCGCGATCGTGTCGAACGGCGCCGGAATCGCCCAGCAGACTCTGCCGCAGTCACAGGAAGCGCAGATGCCGATGCCGGCACCGCGCCCGAATTTCGGCGGCAGCGTCGGCAACGGTAGGCCCGGCGTCTTCATGCAGGTCCCGGTCAGCCACCTCTTCCCCGGCGCGCAGCCGGACCGACCCCAGATCAAGAATCCCGTGCAAGGCGATCCCAATGCAGAGCAGCGCGGGATGACCTATTTCGTCAACTTCAATTGCGTCGGCTGCCACGCGCCGAACGGCGGCGGCGGCATGGGGCCGGCGTTGAGTAACAGCATCTTCACCTATGGCTCGCAGCCCGAGAGCATCTATCTGTCGATCTACCAGGGACGGCCCAATGGAATGCCGGCCTGGGGCGGCGTGCTGCCCGACAGCGTGATATGGGACCTCGTCACTTATATCGGCAAGATCAGCAACGAGCCGAACCGGCAATGGGGCCGGACCTTCTCGGCAAATCCGCTATCCCCGGAAGTGGAGCAAGTCCCGAGCGAGCAGGTCTCGACGACCGATCCGTGGTCCGCCACCAAAACCTTCAATTCCGGCCGAAAACCCTGATCGGGAAAGCGGAGCAGCCGATGGGGACTCCAACGACACGATCGCTCATTGCCTCCCTGCTGGCCCTGACGGCGGTGGCCTGCGACAAAGGCACGGCTGCCGGCCCGGACAATTTCATCGGCGATGCACGCCGCGGTATCGACCTCGTCAAGCAGTACCATTGCGGCAGCTGTCACGACATACCCGGCATCGCCGGTGCCGACGGCAACGTCGGCCCACCTCTGCACCGGATCGGCACGCGGACCTACATCGCCGGCTACATGCAGAATTCGCCCGACAACATGGCGGACTGGATCGAAGATCCGCAGCGGGCGTTGCCGGGCAACGCCATGCCAAGAATGGGCATCCCGCAGAAGGACGCGCGCGATATCGCGGCGTTTCTCTATACGCTGAAGTAGGAAATATGACCCCCATCCATCGCCCGGCAAACTTGTTCCGTGACGCGCCATTGCTGGCCGTCACCATTGTGATTGTCGCCATCATGGGATTGGCCCTCGCCGGCGGCGGCGCCTGGCTCGCTGTGCTTGGCGGCTCCTTTTACTATCTCGTCGCCGGGGCCATGCTTTTGCTCACCGCGTGGCTGCTTACGCGCCGTCGTGCCGAGGCGCTCTGGGTGTATGCCGCGCTGCTGCTTGGCACGATGGCGTGGGCAATTTGGGAGGCCGGCCTCGATTTCTGGTCCCTGGCGCCGCGCGGCGACGTGCTTGCGCCGCTGGGCGTCTGGCTGCTGTTGCCCTTCATTACGCGTCGTTTGGCACCTCGCTTGCGTGCCGCGCGATGGGCGCTCGGCGTCGTACTGATGGCGGCGGCCGCCGTCCTCGCCCTCTCCCTCACGCGCGATCGCCACGATCTTGCCGGCACGGTGCCGGAGAGCGAAACGACGGGCGCCATTGCCTCCTCCGAAGCAGCCCCGCCCGCCGCCGGCGAAAACTGGACCGCCTATGGCGGCACCGGCTGGGGGACGCGCTATTCCTCGCTCAGCCAGATCACCAAAACCGATGTGAAGGACCTCAAGCTCGCCTGGGAATTCCGCACCGGCGACCACAAGGGACCCGATGATCCCGATGAGATCACCAACCAGGCGACGCCGCTCAAGATTGGCGATCTCCTCTACACCTGCTCGCCACACCAGATCGTGTTCGCGCTCGACGCTGCGACCGGCAAGTTGCGCTGGAAGTTTGACCCTCAGATCCAGCACAACAAGGCCTTCCAGCACATGACCTGCCGCGGCGTGTCGTATCACGCGACAAAGCCTGGCGCGGTCACAACCGACGGCGCGCCGGCCCCAAGCGATTGTCCGCAGCGCATTTTCGTGCCGACGAATGACGGCCGGATGTTTTCGCTGGATGCCCAGAGCGGCACGCCCTGCGCCAGCTTTGGCAACCAAGGTCAGATCGACCTCAAGGAGGGAAGCGAGGTCCAGACGCTCGGCTTCTACGAGGGTACCTCGCCGCCCGTGGTGACCGAGAAGGTTCTGATCGTCGGTGGCGCCATCATCGACAATTATTCCGACCGCGTGCCTTCAGGCGTGATCCGCGGTTTCGACATCTATTCCGGGCGACTGATATGGGCGTTCGATGCCGGCAATCCCGATCCGAACGAGATGCCCTCCGCCTCGCATCATTTCACGGCCGGTTCACCCAATTCGTGGAGCATCTCGGCGGTCGATGAAAATCTCGGGCTCGTCTACGTCCCGCTGGGCTCAAGCTCTCCGGACATCTGGGGCGGCGGCCGTTCGTCGGACAAGGAGCGTTACGATTCAGCGCTGATCGCGCTCGATATCGCCACCGGAAAACTACGCTGGTCGTTCCAGAACGTGCACCATGATCTCTGGGATATGGACATGCCTTCGCAGCCGAGCCTGGTCGATCTGCGTTCGAATGGCGGCACCACGCCGGCGATCTACATTCCGGCAAAGACGGGCGACATTTTCGTGCTCGACCGCCGCGACGGGCATCAGCTGGTGCCCGCGCCGGAGAAGCCCGTGCCGCAGGGCGCCGCACCCGGCGACCGGCTATGGCCCACTCAGCCCTTCTCGGAATTGAGCTTCCGCCCGCCCGGCATGCTGACGGACGCGCAGATGTGGGGCAGCACGATGTTCGACCAGCTCGCCTGCCGTATCAAGTTCAAGCGTCTCCGTTACGAAGGGCCGTTCACGCCGCCTTCGGAGCAAGGTACGCTGGTGTTCCCGGGTGATTTCGGCATGTTCGAGTGGGGCGGAATTGCCGTCGATCCAAAGCGGCAGATCGCGATTGCAAACCCTCAATCGATTCCGTTCATTTCCCGCCTGGTGCCGCGTGGAAAAGACAATCCGGCCGCGCCGAACGCTGCGCATCCACCCGGCACCGAACTCGGCGTTCAACCGATGTACGGCGCTCCCTACGGCGTCGAACTCGGCATCTTCCTGTCGCCGCTCGGCATCCCCTGCCTCGCCCCGCCCTGGGGGAATATCGCGGCCATTGCCCTCAAGACGCACAAGGTGGTGTGGCAACACCGTATCGGCACGATCCGCGATCAGGCCCCTGTCCCGTTTCCGTTCAAGCTGGGCGTTCCCATGCTGGGCGGGCCGATCGTGACCGCGGGAGGCGTCATCTTCATCACGGGGACAATGGATGACTATATCAGGGCATTCGACGTCAGTGATGGCAAGCAGCTCTGGCAGGACCGTCTTCCCGCTGGCGGCCAATCAACGCCAATGACTTATGAGACCGGCGGCAAGCAATACGTGGTGACGGTCGATGGCGGCCACGGCTCGTTCGGCACCAGGCTCGGGGACTACGTGCGGGCCTACGCGTTGCCATGATGTCCGTCGGTCAAGACGGCCTTGCTGCGGTACGTCCCGTCGACGTCCGGCGACGCCTGGTCCTGATCTGCGGCCGACGCGGCCGGACGGCTATCGCGGCCACGAAAGCCACACACGCAGCCATTCCCACAACTGCAAGCCCCTTGCTGATGACCCCAGCCGGTGGAAGCTGCTTCCGCCCCAGCCACCCCCCGTCTACCGACGTGCCGAGCGGCGAGGCTTCGATGATACTTCCCTCGCTGATCGGTGCGCGTCCGGCGCGCGACAGGAGGAATCGGAATGCGCCACCTAACAGATTTTCGGTCAATTTCGGCGCGATGGCGTAGGCGATCTGGCCACCGCGCGCGGGCCAGCCGACGGCCACTTCATCGCGCGGCGCGCGAACGAGGTTCAAAAAGGTCTGAGCGACATCTTCTGACTGGTACAGCAGCGGCCCCGGATCGAGCCTCTTCCCGGACATGTTGGCGCCGTGGACGAAGCCCGGCGTATCTACCATCGCCGGGAACACGCCGCAGACATGGATGTTCGGATGCGCGTCGAGCTCCTGGCGCAGGCTCGCCGTGAACCCGCGCAGGCCGAACTTGCTCGCGGTGTAGGCGGCCGCAAACGGCGTCGGCATCCAACCTCCCAGCGAGATGTTGTTGATCAGGATGCCTCGGTTCTGGCGGAGAAAGATCGGGAGCACCGCGAAGGCGCCGTGCATCATTCCCAGGAGATTGACTTCGATGGTTCGGCGGTGAAGCGCGAAGTCGGCGTCCTGATAGGCGCCGAATACACCGGTGCCGGCGTTATTGATCCAGACGTCGATTCCGCCGAATACATCGTCGACCTGCGCTGCCAATCGCTGCACCGCTTCCGCATCGCTGACATCGGTCTGGACCGCCAAGGCACGGCCTCCCAGCGCCTCGCACTCTGCCGCGAGGCTTGCCAGGACCTCACTGCGACGAGCGGCAAGCGCCACGCTCGCCCCTTGCTGCGCAAACGCCAGCGCCGCCGCTCGGCCAATTCCGCTGGATGCTCCCGTAATGACGACCCGTGTGCCCGCCATTGGCCGCCGCGAAGATCCGGAGGCATCCATTGGGACAAGCCAGCGCAACGACCGCCGGAGGCGCACGGCCGCGTCCGCTTTGAACCAGTCACCATGCGCGAAGATGACCCGCTCGGGCGCCAGGCGCACGAGCCGTTCGGCCGCGGCCTGTACCGAATGGCCGCCGAGGCGCAACAAGAGCCGGAGATAAATCGGCGCCTTGCCGTCAGGCTTGGCGATGCCGAGCAG
Source organism: Bradyrhizobium sp. 179 (assembly GCF_023073535.1). Classification (NCBI taxonomy): domain Bacteria; kingdom Pseudomonadati; phylum Pseudomonadota; class Alphaproteobacteria; order Hyphomicrobiales; family Nitrobacteraceae; genus Bradyrhizobium; species Bradyrhizobium sp. 179. Next base: position 182,439 of record NZ_JADPJR010000097.1, read on the forward strand.
GTTTGCGGCGGCCTGATTTGACGCGGAAAGATCATGGGAATCAAGGTTCTGCACGAGATCCGTCAGGATCAGCGTGCGGCTCCGCTTGTCGAATATCTCCACCTCGGAGAACATCGGGGCATGCACCGAGATGGTCTGAAGCTCGGCGGCCCACTCTCCGGGGGGGGTGTCGCCAAGTTCGCGGTCAACGCGAAGCCCGGCCTCTCGCACCTGCTTCCGCGCAGACAGTCCTCGCGCAGTAAAGGTCAACGTTTGCGACAGATGTCTTTGCCAGGCAGGCAGAAACATCCAGTGCGCCACGTTCGGCGCGACCAGATATTTGATTGATCCCAACCGCTCCAGCTCATTGCGCAGAGCAGGCGAATATCGCACCGGCGAGTGCAGCACGAGGTCACCATTCGACAGCCGAATGACCGTCATGCGAACAGGCAGACGCAGACCGGCCGCGCTGATTGGCACATCGTCCGCGATCCAGATGTCATCTGTCTCCCTCGTGAGGGCGGCGGTCGATGAGGCGGCGTCAAATCTGTGCATGAGCGTCTTCCGGTCGGGACCTTGCTCAAATCCCTGACATGACGCTCGTTCCTCGCCAGGGCGGCCCGGCGCAAAAGCTTCGATGACTCAAAGATGTACAGGAGCGAATCCGTTCAGGCGAGCCGCGCAGGTGCCGGCGTCGCGAGTTCGCCACGACCCCGATTCCCGCCCGTTACCGCCGCATGGCTGAGGCTTCGGACAAGGCCCTGGAACCGGCCTTCCGGAGGACCGCCAAGAGAGGCCTATCTCTTGTCCCCATCGTGTCGGTGTCGAACAGGGGACCGCCTCCCGCGGAAAAGCCTCACGCTACACGATAGTGCCGGCGAAACGAAGTGCGGACGACTGCCGCTTTCCCTAATTTCATTTCACAGGAACATTGAAGACTGGCGAACGTCGACTCGCACCCGTCGATCATACCCTGATCGAGGGAGCGTATCACAGGTTAATGCCTGCCCTTTGCCATTTGGGTCAGAGTTGCGGTAGGCGGCGGGCGATCGGATGACCGATGCAGACGGGATTTGCCTTTTCCAAGCTTGCCGATCACCTGGCGAGTATTGGCGACGTGACCGCCGACGACCTTGATCTGCTGGCAGAAATGCCGAGCACGATCGCGCACTTCAGTTCACATCAGGCTATCCTGCGCCACGGCGACGACAGCCAACAATGCTGCCTGCTGCTCCAGGGCTACCTGTCCTGGCAGGACGCCCAGGCCGCAGACGGGCAGATCACATCGATCTCGGTTCCCGGCGACATCGCTGACCTCCAGACCCTCTATCAGCCCCGCATCAATGGCAACCTCATTGCGCTCGGACCTGCCGTGGTCGCGCTGGTGCCGCATCGCTTCTTTCGCGAACTATCGGCGCGCTCGCCCGCGATGTCGCGTACCCTACTGCTGATGCTGCTTGGCGACCACGCCAGACAGCGCAACTGGGCCGTAAACCTCGGCAGCCGGGACGCCTTGACGCGTGTAGCGCACCTGCTCTGCGAGATCACGACACGCCTGCAGAATGTCGGGCTCGCAAAGGACTTCAGATTGGCTTCGCCGTTCACCCAATCCGACCTCGCGGCGGCCTGCAGCATCTCCCCAGTCCATGTCAACCGCACCATCCGGGAGTTGCGCCGCTGCAACCTGTTGCACTGGCACGGCAAGACCTTGATGATCTCCGACTGGCCCGGACTGGTCCGGCTGGCAGGCTTCGATCCCACCTATCTAGGCATCCGGCCAACTGATCAAGGCCGACGGCCAGTGCAACTGGAATTGACCAAAGGCGCCGTCGCGTCGGCGAGATGATATTGCGTAACCTTCTGCTCACACCTCACGCGCTCCTGTAAGGCTTCGCGCACTTCCAGAATGACAGCCCCCCAATCGCCGGCCGTCTTTTGACGAAACAGCCGCAGGCTCGGATACCAGAACGTGCGGCATCCGGATGAAGGCCAGCGCCAGTCGCAATCGGCGTGCAGCAGCACCCAGGCTTCGCATCCGAGTGCTCCCGCGAGGTGTGCGACCATGGTGTCGACGCAAATGACGAGATCGAGCTGGCAGAGAAGACGACCGAGAGCCGCGATATCGGGCGTGCTGATGTCGCGAGCGCCGATCTGCGCGAGTTCGTCGGTCCCCGCCTCTCTCTGGAGCGAATGAAGCGCTACGCCAGGAACGGCGAGACGTCGCAACAATGCGGGGAGAATAGCGCGCCGCTTATCCCATTGGCCCACCTCCCAGACCAAGCCGACGGGCAGACCTTCGCAGTCGAGCGACACAGGCATGCTTCTCGGCGGCAGCGTCAAATATGGCGCGCTCATCCCGATCTGCTCTCTCCCGACCTTGAGCGCGTGCGGCACCTCCATGATCTCGATGTCGACCTCAAAGTCAGCTTCAGGCGTGCCCGAATGGAGCGCAAGCGCGCAATCGACGCCTGCCGTGCGCTCGACCAGCGGCAACAGTTCGGGCTGACACCAGACCGTGACACTGCGCGCTACGCCGCGAAGGGGCTGCATGAAACGCAGGAACTGGATCGTGTCGCCGAGCCCGTGATAGCACCGCACGAGCAGGTGCTTGTTCGCAAGCGACTCCCCTCGCCAGATCCGCTGGAGATGACGCGGACCGGTATGCTTGGGCGGGTACCCGGACGTCGCGAGATCGTGGTCATTGATGGCCCAGGCACGCGCAAAGTCGCCTGCTCGCATGGCCTCCACCCAGCCGTTCGTCACGTCCCGAGATCCGGCTAGCGACGGACGAATTTGTGGAAGCGGCTCAGCTCTCCGTCCTTGGTCCGGTCCTGGTGCAGGAAGGCAATGCCGGCCTCGTCGAACTTCTCGAAGAACTCATCCCACCCGATGCGGTCGAGCCCCTCATCCGGCGGATCGAAATCGATGCGCAGGATGCCGGCGTGTCCATCCTCTTCGGTCGCCTTGACGGTCGCCGGCCGCCCACCGCGCTCTTCGATCCATTTGCGGATCGCGGCGTGATCGGTGGTCTGCTGGGCTTCGTTGTTCTGCGTCTTGGACGTCATGTGGCACCTCGCTTGTGCAGGCCCGGCAATGACACGGCCATCGCCGAAGCCATTTGCGATGAAACGCGGGCCGGCAGGATTTGTTCTTCACGGCGCGCCGGGGCCGACGCCGGACAACCAGCATCATCTTCTTCATCTTCATCCAGGATGATGTTCGTTCCGTTGATCCGGCTGCGGATCTTATCCCAAGTTAAGCGCGCTGCATTTTTGTTGCCCTGAATCGATGCGCACGCCGGCTCGGCGGCTCCAGCACAGGAACGAACATACCTTCCGACACGTTCGCCGATCTACTTACGCTGATGCCATCGTCTTCCCGGAGGTCTTAGTCCATGCATTCCCGTCTTCAGGACAGGCGCCGCGTGCGCGTCGGCATCGTCGGCGTCGGCAATTGCGCAAGCTCCTTCGTCCAGGGGCTCACCTATTACCGAAACGCCAAATCGAACGAGCCTGTGCCCGGCCTGATGAACGTCGATCTCGGCGGGTATCACATCAGCGACCTCCAGATCGCGTCAGCTTTCGACGTCAACGCCGGCAAGGTCGGACGCGATGTCGCCGACGCCATCTTTGCCAAGCCGAACAACACGCATCGGTTCTCCGATGTCGAACAGACCGGAGTGATCGTTCAGCGCGGCCCGGTCATGGATGGCATCGGGCACTATCTCGAAGATGATGTTCCGGTCGCCGACGTCCCGGAGGCCGATGTTTCGGAGGTCCTGGCAATGTCACGGACCGACGTGCTGGTGTCGTACCTGCCCGTCGGCTCGCAACGCGCAAGTGAATGGTACGCAGCGCGCGCCATCGAAGCCGGCTGCGGCTACGTTAATTGCATCCCCGTTTTCATCGCTTCCAATCCGGACTGGCGGCAGCGGTTCGAGAATGCAGGCCTTCCGATCATCGGCGACGACATCAAGAGCCAGGTCGGCGCAACCATCCTGCACCGCGTGCTCGCCAATTTGTTTCGCGATCGCGGCGTGCGGCTGGACCGCACCTACCAGCTCAACGTCGGCGGCAATACCGACTTCAAGAACATGCTCGAACGAGAGCGGCTGACCTCGAAGAAGATCTCCAAGACTCAGGCGGTCACCAGCCAGTTCGACGTTCCGATCGATCCCGACAACATCCATGTCGGGCCGAGCGATCACGTGCCCTGGCTGACCGATCGCAAGCTCGCTTTCATCCGCCTCGAAGGCACGACATTCGGCGGCGTGCCGCTGAGCGCCGAAGTCAAGCTCGAAGTGTGGGACTCCCCGAACTCCGCGGGCGTCGTGATCGACGCGGTCCGCTGCGCAAAACTTGCCATGGATCGCGGTCAGGGCGGCGCCCTGACCGGTCCCTCCAGCTATTTCATGAAATCGCCGCCGCAGCAGTTCACCGACGAGGAGGCCGGACGGCGAACGCGCGCCTTCATCGAGGACAAGGTGTATACTTGATGGCGAGGATCATTCATCTCGTGCGTCACGGTCACCATGCTTTGCTCGGCCGCACGCTATGCGGCCGGATGAATGGCGTCACGCTCGACGACATCGGCTGCGAGGAAATGGCGCGCTGTGCAATCACGATCAGCCCGTGGCCAGCCTTGATCCAGTCGAGCCCGCAGCGGCGCTGCATGCAATCAGCCTCCATTCTGGCGGCGCACTTCGGACTGCCGATCGAGATCGTTCCCGCTCTCGACGAACTCGACTATGGCGAATGGAGCGGCCGGTCGTTCGAGGAGCTCCGTCAGGACCCGCAATGGTCGCGCTGGAACAGGCGGCGCGGGACTAGCCGCCCACCCGGGGGCGAGAGCATGCGCTCGCTCCAGAATCGCGTCGTTGGCCATCTGGAGCAGTTGCGCAACGATCATTCTGCGGGCACCGTCATTGCTGTCAGTCATGCCGAGCCGATCCGTGCGGCGCTCTTGCATTACGCGCGCATGCGGCTTGACGACTTTCTCTCGATCGAAATCGACCCATCCAGCATCTCCACTCTCAGCGTGGACAGCCGCGGGTTCAGGATTACCGGGATCAATCAGCGGGTGCCGGCGTGAAGATCGTCATTTTCGGGCTGACCATCTCCTCCTCCTGGGGCAACGGCCACGCGACCCTGTGGCGCGGCCTCTGCAAGCATCTGGCACACCTCGGCCACACTGTCGTCTTCTACGAGCGCGATGTGCCCTATTACGCCGGCGCCCGCGACTTCAATGAGTTGCCGGGCGGCCAGCTGCGGTTGTTTTCGGACTGGGACGAGACCCGCTCCTTCGCTCGCCGCGATGTCGGGGATGCCGATGTCGCGATCGTCACGTCTTATTGTCCCGACGCGATCGCGGCGACCGACCTGATCATGTCGGAAAGACGCGCCGTTCCCGTCTTCTATGATCTGGATACCCCGATCACGCTGGCGCGGCTCATGGAGGGTGGATCCGTTCCGTATATCAGCCCGCGGGGCCTACGGGATTTCGCGCTCGTCCTCAGCTTCACCGGCGGGCCCCGCGTTGCCCACGAATTCCGCGACCGGCTCGGCGCCCGCGACATTCGCCCCCTATACGGCCACGTCGATGTCGATATTCATCGCCCGGTGCCGCCCCGACCGCACTACCGCGCAGATCTCTCTTATCTCGGCACCTATTCCGAAGACCGCCAGCGCGGACTTGAGGCGCTTTTCGTCGAACCGGCACGCGCGCGGCAGGACCTGCGCTTCCTGATCGGCGGGGCGCAGTATCCTGACGACTTCCCATGGTCGCCCAACATCTACTTCGTGCGGCATCTGCCGCCATCGGAGCATGCGCCTTTCTTTGCATCCTCCCGCTTGACCCTCAACGTCACACGCAAAGCCATGGCGGAGATGGGCTGGTGCCCCTCCGGCCGTCTGTTCGAGGCGGCTGCCTGTGGCGTCCCGCTCCTGAGCGACGACTGGCCGGGTATCGAAGAGTTCTTCGCGCCTGGCAGGGAGATCCTGATCGCCCGCGACGCGCAGGACACATTGACGGCATTGGCGATGCCGAGCGCCGAGCTCCAATCTATCGCTAGATGCGCCTATGAACGGACAATGGATCAGCACACATCCGACAAACGCGCACGCGAGCTGGTGTCGCTGCTCGAGCAGGCGGCGTCCAGCGGCACGCATCGCCAGCAATCCGAGGAGGCCTGACCATGTGGGGCATCGTTCCGGCCGCGGGCCGCGGCAGCCGCATCCAACCGCTGGCGTTCTCCAAGGAGCTGCTGCCCGTCGGCAGCCGGCGCGACGACGGCACGGAGCGCCCCTGCGCGGTCTCCGAATATCTCCTGGAGCGCCTCATCCTTGGCGGCGCGGACAAGATCTGCTTCGTCATTTCGCCGGGCAAATCCGACATTCTGGAATATTTCGGCGATCACTACGGCAGCGCTCAGCTCGCCTATGTGGTCCAGCCCGACGCATCCGGCCTGTGCGACGCCGTCTTCCGGGCCGGCACCGTGGTCGGCCATGACGAGCACGTCGTCGTCGGCCTGCCCGATACCGTGTGGTTTCCAAAGGCCGCCTTGCAGGCTCTGCCCGATGCCGACCTCTCCTTCCTGCTCTTCCCGGTCGAGCGCCCGGAATTCTTCGACGCCGTTGTGGTCGAGGGAGACAACGTGCGGGAGATCCAGGTCAAGCAGCCGACCCCAACCTCGCGGTGGATCTGGGGCGCTTTCAGGATGTCGGCCACCGGCTTCCGCGAATTGCATGCGCTCTGGAACGCGCGAGATCGGCGAGACGAATATTTTGGGACTTTGGTCAATGCGTACCTCCAGGCAGGTGGCGTCGGCATCGGGGTCAAGGCCGGGGAGTCCTATGTCGATGTCGGAACCGTCGACGGCTATCGCAAGGCTATGGCTCTTCTCGCGGACAGCGCCGGCGCTGACGGCCGGTCGAGGTCGCGGGTCGGCACCTCGTCGGATGGAGCTCGACCGATCCCCGCGATGGACAACGGAGCGACTGCATGACGAGAGCGCTACTTACGCGCGAGGAAATTCGCAGGCGCGTCGATGCGCTCGGGCCGTGGTTTCACAATCTCGACCTGAATGGCGTGCCGACCGCCCCCGCCCACTTCCTCGGCGACTATCCCAACGTGAAATGGCGGCGCTTTTCCGGAATCATTCCGGACCGCCTCGAAGGCAAGACCGTGCTCGATATCGGCTGCAACGCCGGCTTTTACGCCATGGAGATGAAGCAGCGGGGTGCCGAGCGCGTGCTTGGACTAGATACCGACGAGGAGTATCTGGCGCAGGCGCGCTTCGCCGCCGAAGTGAAAGGCCTCAGGATCGAATTCCGCAAGATGTCGGCCTATGATGTCGGGCACCTCCGCGAGAAGTTCGATCTGGTGATCTTCATGGGCGTGCTCTACCACCTGCGCCATCCGCTTCTGGCGCTGGATCTCATCCACGAGCACGTCGCCAAGGACCTCCTCCTGTTCCAATCGATGCAGCGCGGCGACAGTCACGTCGACGCGATCGAGAAGAACTACGATTTCTGGACCACCGATCAGTTCGATTCCGCCGGCTATCCCAAACTGCACTTCATCGAGCACAAATACGCCGACGACCCCACCAATTGGTGGGTCCCGAACCGGGCCTGCGTCGAGGCCATGCTGCGCAGCGCGGGCTTTGCCATCACTGCGCATCCCGAAGAGGAGGTCTATCTCTGCGAGCGAACGGAGCGCCCCCAGTCCGATGGACCCGTTTATCCTTGCCGGAGCACAAGCCCATGATCGAGGCTGCCAAGATCTGGAACGAGCCGAACAACAAGTCGCATTGGAATCTCCTGATCGATCCGGATTGGGCGATGTTCGCGAACTTGGCCATTGCTGCCGGCAAATCGATCCGCAGTGCGCGGCCCGCATTGCCAATCGTGCTCGGCGGCATCTCGCCGATTGATCCGTCCTTCATGCGCAACATGCAGAGCCGCAGCGTGCTCGACAATTTCGATGCAGTCGCCGTGCATGGCTTTCCGCTCGACTGGAACCTGTGGCAGATCGGCGAGTGGCCGGCCAAGATCGAGGAGATCAAGTCGGTCACCGCCCTGCCCGTCTGGGTGACGGAGGTCGGCGTCTCCTCGTTCGGCGCCGAAGAGGTGCAAGCCTGGGGCCTGTCGCGCACAGCCGAACTCCTGATCGGCCGTGCCCCGCGCATCCATTGGTACAGCCTCTACGACCTTCCCTCCGCCTGGGAAGCAACGACACGGCACAAGGAAGCCGAAGGCTCCTCCTATTACAGGCATTTCCACATGGGCCTGCTGCGCGAGGACGGCACGCCAAAGGCGGCGGCCGATCAGTTTGGCATGTATGCGCCTGCAATGGGTCTGTGCCAGTGGTTCCACTTCGAGGATCATCGCCTCAACGACGCCGTGCACTGGATGCGCCGTCTCGGCGTGACCCATCTCAGGACAGGTCTTTCGTGGGCCGACAGCTTCCGGCCTAATGCGCTCGCATGGTTCGACCGCCAGATGGAGGCGCTGGCGGAATTTCAGGTCACGGTGACGTTCTGCTTCACGCCCGAGCATCGGGGCATCGAGCCGCATCACACCAGCCCGCCACTCGACGTCAATGAGTTTGCGGATTTCTGCGCATTGATGGTCGATCGCTACTGCACGAAGACCGGTGCTGCATCCTCCGCAACGTCCGCCGATCCCCCTATCAGAGAACCGACATGCGTGCCCTGATCCTGGTGATGGACTCCGTCGGCATCGGCGGCGCGCCGGATGCCGCTCGCTATGGCGACGATGGCGCCGACACTGTCGGCCACATCGCCGAAGCCTGCATGGCCGGTCGCGCCGACAGCGCCGCCCGCGAGGGTCCGCTCCGGCTTCCCAATCTCGTCGCGCTCGGCCTCGGCCAGGCCTGCCGCCTCGCCGCGGGGCGCGTGCCGCCGGGGCTGGACGGTCGGGTCGAGCACCGGAAATTTGGGTGCGCAAGCGAGATCTCGAAAGGCAAGGACACCCCGTCAGGCCATTGGGAGATCTCCGGAGTGCCCGTACCGTTCGAATGGGGCTATTTCCCCCGAACGGTGCCCTGCTTCCCCGCGGATCTGACTAAGGCCTTCTGCGAGCAAGCCGGATTGCCCGGCATTCTCGGGGATTGTCACGCCTCCGGCACGGAGATCATCGCCGAGTTCGGCGAGCGCCACATGCGAACGGGAATGCCGATCTGCTACACCTCAGCCGACAGCGTGTTCCAGATCGCAGCGCATGAGGAGACCTTCGGGCTCGAACGTCTGTATGAGATTTGCGCGATCGCAAGGCGGCTGATCGATCCCCTCAACATCGGCCGCGTCATTGCCCGGCCATTCGTCGGCACAAGTGCGAGCGACTTCAAGCGCACCGTACACCGGCGCGACTATTCGGTGCCGCCGCCCGGGCGAACCATCTTAGATCTCGCTGAAAGCGCCGGCCGTGACATCGTGACGATCGGCAAGATCGACGACATCTTCGCTCATCGAGCAACGGGGCGAAACATGCGCGGCGACGGCAATGACGGGTTGTTCGACGCCTCGCTCAAGGGGCTGGCCGGCCTTGCGGATGGAGGAATGCTGTTCGCCAACTTCATCGATTTCGACACCCTCTACGGCCATCGCCGCGACGTCGCGGGCTATGCCGCGGCACTCGAATTCTTCGATGACCGTCTTCCCGAGCTACTGTCGCGTCTGCGGAGCGACGATCTTCTGATCATCACCGCCGACCATGGCTGCGATCCGACCTGGAGCGGCACCGACCACACCCGCGAACAGGTGCCTATCCTGGCCTGGACGACGCAATCATCTGCTCCGATCGGCCGGCGTGCCGGCTTTTCCGATATCGGCGCGACCGCGGCAAGGCACCTGGACCTGCCGGAACCGCTGCACGGCGTGCACTTCTAGCCGCCGGCAGAGCTGCGGATTCACCTAGGTTATTGATCCAGGTTAGAGAAATATTCGTTTGTACAATTTCGAGGAACGAACATTCCTTGCATCGCTTCTGACTCCAAACGTGACTGGCGTGCAGGTCGTCCGACCAGACAGTAAGGCGCGCTTCAGCTCCCATCATCGGTCGATTTCCCAGAGGGATCGATCTTACGGCGGCACGGAGTGGTGCATGACGCGGGTATTAATCACTGGAGGCGCGGGATTCATCGGCTCGCATGCAACCGACATGCTGCTCGCTGCCGGTTATGAGGTCCGGCTGCTCGACAATCTTTCGCCGCAGGTCCACGGCGGCAATCGCCAGCGCCCGTCCTATCTCGCCGATGAGGCCGAGCTCGTCGTTGGCGACGTCACCGACAGCGTTGCGGTCGAACATGCCTTGCGCGGGGCCGACATGGTCCTGCATCTCGCTTCCGCCGTCGGCGTCGGCCAGAGCATGTACGACATCGAGCCTTTTGTGCGGACCAACGAGCTCGGCACAGCGGTGCTGCTCCAGGCGGTGTCGAGGCGCCCGGTCGAACGGCTGGTGGTCGCCTCCTCCATGAGCATCTACGGCGAAGGCCTCTATCGCAGGCCCGATCAAAGCGTCGTCGCCTGCGACGAACGGCCGATCGAGCAGCTGCGCAGAGGGGAATGGGAGTTGCGCGACAGCGCGGGTCACCCACTCGTCCCCGTGGCGACGCCGGAGAACAAGCTGCCGTCACTGAGCTCGGTCTACGCATTGAACAAGTTTGCGCAGGAGCGCATGTGCCTGATTACAGGCAAGGCTTACGGCATCCCGACCCTGGCGCTGCGCTTCTTCAACGTGTTCGGTCCCCGCCAGGCTCTGTCAAATCCCTATACCGGCGTACTCGCGATTTTCGCCGCGCGGCTCCTCAACGGTCGGCCGCCGCTTGTTTTCGAGGACGGCGAGCAACGACGCGACTTTGTTCACGTGCACGACGTCGCCCGCGCCTGTCGCATCGCCCTGGAAGTGGAGCAGACGCAGGACGTCTTCAACGTGGGCTCGGGCCAAAGCCGGACCATTCTGTCCGTCGCCGAGGACCTCGCCGAGGTCATGGGCCGGAGCGACATCGCGCCCGAGATCACGCGGAAATACCGCGCCGGCGACATCAGGCACTGCTTCGCAGATATCGGCAAATCGCGCGACCTTCTCGGCTTCGAGCCGCATGTGGCTTTCAGGGACGGCCTGGAGGAGCTCGCGGAATATCTCGCAGACCAGATCGCCGACGACCAGGCCGAGCGGGCGACCCAGGAGCTGCTGCAACGAGGATTGGTTGCGTGATGAATGAGCGAGACAACAGGCCGGTTCTGATCACAGGCGGCTGCGGCTTCATCGGTTGCAATCTTGCCGACCGGCTGGCGGAGCGCGGCGAGCGCGTACTGGTGCTGGACAATCTGGCCCGCGCCGGCGTGCGCGAGAACGCGCAATGGCTGAAATCCAGGCATCGCGACCTCATCACCATCGCGGTGGCCGACATTCGTGAGCCGATCCCGGTGATCGATGCCGTACGTGAGGCCCGCGCGGTGCTGCATTTGGCGGCTCAGGTCGCCGTCACCGGCAGCGTGAGCGATCCCGCCGCCGATTTCGAGATCAACGCGCGCGGGACCCTGAACGTGCTTGAAGCGGTTCGGCTGCACAACAGCACCGCTCCGGTCGTGTTCGCCTCCACCAACAAGGTCTATGGCCGCCTGATCGAGGACAGCGAGATCGCACTCACCGGCCGCCGTTATACGCCCACCAGCGACTTGCTGGCCGAAGGCATCTCCGAGAACGCTGCGCTCGATTTCTACAGCCCCTATGGCTGTTCCAAAGGGACGGCGGATCAGTACGTCCACGATTATGCGCGGGTTTACGGGCTACAGACCGTGGTGCTGCGCATGAGCTGCATCTATGGGCCGCGCCAGTTCGGCACCGAGGACCAGGGCTGGATCGCACATTTCCTGCTGAGCGCGATCCGCGGCAAACCACTGACGATCTACGGCGACGGTTATCAGGTCCGCGACGCGCTGCATGTGTCGGATGCAGCTTCTGCCTGGCTCGCGGTACTCGACCGGATCTCGCTGGCGCGTGGACGCGTGTTCAATCTCGGCGGCGGACCAGCCAATGCGATCAGCCTCCGGGAATTGATCGACCACATTGCCGAACTGACGGGCCATCAGGTCACATACCGCTTTGCCGATTGGCGTCCGGGCGATCAGCCTTGGTACGTCACCGACACCCGGGCGCTGTCTACCGCCCTCGGATGGGCACCGCAGGTCTCGGTCGCCGACGGCCTTCGCTCGCTTCACGCCTGGCTGGACAGCCGCTTCGGAACAACTCGGGGCAACCGCGAGGCTCTCGCATGACACGCGTCGCCCTGATCAATCCGAAATGGGATTTTGGCGGCAGCATCTATTTCGGCTGCCGGTCCCCCCACCTTCCGCTCGAGCTCGGCATCGCCGAGCATTATTTGAAAGCGGCCGGGCACCGGACGCTGCTGCTCGATGCGCACATGTTCGATCTGACATTGCGGGACGTCGAGGCTGAGCTGCGCGCCTTCAAGCCTGACCTGATTGTCATCACGACGGCACCGACCTACCTGTTCTGGCGCTGCGCACCGCCGGAGCTGCGGGTTCCGCAGGAGCTTGCACTGGCGGTACGGGATCTTGCACCGGTCTTGGTCGCCGTCGGCCCGCACGGCTCGACCACGCCGCGAGCGGCCCTGAGGAAGCTCGCGGTCGATATCATCGTCATGGGTGAATGCGAAGCATCTTTGCTGCGGCTGGCCAACGGGGAGCGGGACTTCCCCGGCCTGTGCTTGGCGGACGGCGCCTCGGTCCGGGTCAATGGCGGCCCGCAGGCGGTCGACTTCAAGGATCAGCCAGCGCTCGACTGGCCGGACGAGATGATCCGGCGGCATCGTCACCACCATCATCGCTTCGAGGCCGAACCGATGGGCCCCGGCGCGGAGGTCGAGGCGTCGCGCGGATGCCCCTATAATTGCACGTTCTGCGCCAAGGAGAATTTCCGCAACGCCTACCGCAAACGGCCGCCCTCGATCATTCTCGACGAAATTGATCGACTGCGCGGCCAAGGCGTCGAATATGTCTACTTCATCGACGAAATCTTCCTTCCGAATCCAGAACTTCTGAAAGGGCTGAGTACGCGCGGCCTCAAATTCGGTGTCCAGACCCGCATTGATCTCTGGAAGCCGGACATGCTCGCTTTGCTGGGTCGCGCTGGCTGCGTCTCGATCGAGGCTGGCATCGAAAGTCTCACCGTCGAGGGCCGCGCGGCACTCGCCAAGAACTGCAAGATGACCACCGACCAGCTCGCTGACCGCCTGGTCGAAGCCCGACGCTACGTCCCCTTCGTGCAGGCCAATCTGATCGAGGTCCCCGAGGACGACGATCCCGTAGTGCAGCGCTGGCGCCGCAAGATGCAGGATGCCGGCATCTGGGCGAACGACCCGGTCCCGCTCTATCCCTACCCCGGCTCGCCGGACTACCGAAAGCTGTGGGGCGAGGCTGACGATTTCGCCTGGGAGCGCGCGCATCGGCACTATCTCGGGATGTTCGACCAGTTCAGTGACGTGCAGAACGATCGGCCGGTCCCGCTCGACGCCCTCGAACATCCGGTTGCGCCATGAGCCGCGGTTCGGACATCGGAATCCTGATGACGACCGACACTGTCGGTGGCGTGTGGACCTATTCCTGCGCTCTCGCCTCGAGCCTTGCCGCCGCGGGCGCCCACGTGACGCTGGCGACGATGGGTCCATCCGCGCGCGCCGACCAGCGCGAGATGCTGCACGGCTCGGAGGTCCGCCTCATCGAAACCGACCTCGCTTTGGAATGGCAGGACCCGGAAGGGCGTGACCTCCTCAATGCCAGGCGTGTCCTTCTAGGGCTCGAAGCACGGTTCAGGCCGGACATCGTCCACCTCAACAGTTTCCGCGAGGCAACCCTGTCGTGGCGTGCGCCAACCGTTCTCGTGGCGCACTCCTGCGTCAACTCATGGGCGCTGGCCTGTCGGGATACGGCCTGGCTCGGCGAGCCCCGTTGGGCGCGTTATACGGAACGGGTGGCGGCGGCGCTCAACAGCACGCAGGCTTGGGTCTGCCCGAGCCGGTCGTTCCACGATGAGATCGTGGAGATCTATCGGCCACGGTCTCCCGGCACCGTGATCTGGAACGGGATTGTTGCTGGAGACCTCTCAACTCGAAAGCAGGAGCTGATCTTCGGGGCCGGCCGGCTGTGGGATCACGCCAAGAACATCGGAGTGTTGGCTGCGGCTGCACCGGATCTGGATTGGCCGGTTCAGGTCGCAGGACCCGCTGAAGCAGATCCGTCCGTGGGCGTCACTTGGCTTGGGCAATTGCCGCACAGCGCCTTGCGCGGACATCTCCAGTGCGCGGCGATCTTTGCAAGCCCAGCACTTTATGAGCCGTTCGGCCTCTCCGTTTTGGAGGCAGCCGCCGCCGGCTGCGCCCTCGTGCTGTCGGACATCCCGACGTTCCGGGAATTGTGGGGCGGAGCCGCGCTGTTTTTCGATCCCTGCGATAGTCAGGCGTTGCACCGAGCTCTCGCAGAACTTTGTGCGGACGATCTCGGAAGAGAACGGCTGCAACGCGCCGCCTACGAGCGTTCCCTGACCTATTCGCTGTCGCGCACGACCGGCGCTTATCTGAAGCTCTACAAAGGGCTGCTCGCTGCCAACCGCACGACACCTCAAGCCGGCCAGATCGAGGTGCGGGCATGAAATGCGTCCTGTTCTACCACGCATTCACCTCCTGCTGGAACAATGGCAACGCTCATTTCCTGCGCGGCTACGCCCGCGAGCTGCATGCGCTTGGTCACGAGGTCGTCGTTTTCGAGCCGATCGACGGCTGGAGTCGGTTGAATGCCATCCGCGAGAGCGGCAGCGAGGTCCTGCAAGACATCGGACAGCTCTTCCCAGGTATTTCCATTCGTCGCTATGATGCCTCGCTCGATTTCGACGAAGCGCTCGATGGCGCCGATCTCGTCGTCGTGCATGAATGGAACTCGCCCGATGTGATCGAGCAGATCGGGCACAGGCGCGCGCACGGCGCTCCCTTCACATTGTTGTTCCACGATACCCATCATCGTGCGATTACGGCGCCGGACGAACTTGCACAGTTTGACCTCGACGCATTCGACGGCGTGCTCGCCTTCGGCGAGGTGCTTCGCCAGATCTACGTGAAGCTCGGCTGGGCCGACCGGGCCTATACCTGGCACGAAGCCGCCGACGTCGCCTTGTACCACCCGCTGCCGAATGTCGAACCTACCGACGATCTGGTCTGGATCGGCAATTGGGGCGACGGCGAACGCAGCACTGAGCTCAACGAATTCCTGGTCGAGCCTGTTGCCGAACTGAATTTGCGCGCGAGCGTCTATGGCGTGCGTTACTCGGATGCCGCCCTCCAGACCATCCGGGCCACAGGTATCCGCCACGGCGGCTGGCTGCCTGCGCATTGGGCTCCGGTGGCATTCGCCGGCGCGCGCGCGACCATTCACGTCCCGCGCGGGCCCTATGTACGGTCGCTTCCGGGCATCCCTACCATCCGTGTGTTCGAGGCCCTCGCCTGCGGCATTCCTCTGCTCTCGGCGCCCTGGTCCGATGCGGAAAGCCTGTTTCCGGACGGCGCTTATCTCCAGGTGGCCAACGGCGCGGAGATGAAGCGCGCGCTCCGCGCCGTTCTCGACGATCGGGAGCTGTCTTCGGCGATGGTGGAGACCGGCCTTCGGACAATTCAGGAGCGCCATACCTGCTGTCATCGCGCACAACAGCTTGTGGGCATCGTGGAGGCCATTCGTGCCTCCGATAGCTCGTCACAGCCGCTGCATTACATCGGAGCCTCCGCATGAAGATCTGCTTCTTCGGATCCAGCCTTGTCTCGTCCTACTGGAACGGCGCCGCCACCTATTATCGCGGCATGCTCAAGCAGATTGCGGCGCTCGGACACGACGTCACCTTCTTCGAGCCTGACGCCTTCGAGCGGCAGGCCCACCGCGACATCGACGACCCCGACTGGGCCAGGGTCGTCGTCTACCCCGCGACCGCCGACGGCTGGCGCGGCTCGCTCGATGCGGCCGCGCGATCGGCCGACATGCTGATCAAGGCCAGTGGCGTCGGCGTCTTCGATCAGGAGCTGGAGACCGCCGTTGCTGCCTTACCCTCCCGAACCATGCGCATTTACTGGGATGTCGATGCTCCCGCCACGCTCGAAGCGATGACAAACGATCCGGAGCATCATCTGCGCCGTGCAATTCCATCCTACGATATGGTCTTGACCTACGGGGGCGGCGATGGCGTCGTATCGGCCTACCGCGCTATTGGTGCGCGAGACTGCGTTCCGATCTACAACGCCCTCGACCCCGAAACGCATTTTCCATCGCCGCCCAAGCCGGACTTCACCTGCGATCTCAGCCTGCTGGCAAATCGCCTGCCTGATCGCGAGCAGCGCGTCGAGCACTTCTTCCTCGACATCGCGCGCCAGTTGCCGGACAAGACGTTCGTTCTCGGCGGCTCCGGCTGGGAGACCAAGGATACGTCCCGCAACCTCCGAAAGGTCGGGCATGTCGGCACCGGCGAGCACAACGCATTCTTCGGCTCCGGTCTTGCCACGCTCAATGTCAATCGCGACAGCATGGCGCGCTACGGATTCTCGCCGCCGACGCGGATATTCGAGGCGATCGGCGCAGGCGCCTGCTTGATCACCGATCAATGGGTCGGCATCGACCATTTCCTCGAGCCGGATCGCGAAGTGCTGGTAGCCGCGAATGGAGCCGAGATTGCCGGCCATCTCGGCGCCCTCAGCCCTGATCGGGCCGCCGCGATCGCCAGCCGTGCCCGCGCGCACATTCTCAGCCAACACACCTACCGGCACCGCGCCCGCCAATTCAACGATCTCTTCGTCGGAAGCAGCTCGCACATCGAGGCAGCAGAATGAACCTTAGCATCGTCGTCGTCGGTCTTTCGGTCACGTCATCATGGGGCAATGGTCACGCCACGACCTATCGCGCCCTGATCGAGGCCCTCGCGCGACGAGGCCACCATGTCACCTTCCTGGAGCGCGACGTCGCCTGGTATCGCGAGCATCGCGACCTCACCAAGCCGTCGTCGTGGACTGTCGAGCTCTATCAGTCGCTGAAGGATATCCCTCGCCGCTTCGGAAAGCTGATCCGGGACGCCGACCTCGTCATCATCGGCTCCTATGTGCCCGACGGTATCGCCATCTCCGAATGGATCATGAGCCAGGCGCGAGGGATCACCGCCTTCTATGACATCGACACGCCGGTGACGCTGGCGAGACTCGACAGGGGCCTCGACTATCTCTCCGCTGCGATGATCCCGCGTTTTGACCTCTATCTATCATTCGCCGGTGGCCCGGTGCCCGACATGATCGAGGCGCGTTACGGCAGCCCGATGGCACGGGTTCTCTATTGCAGCGCCGACGCGGACGCCTACGTGCCGCAACAGGCCCAGACGAAATGGGCGCTTGGCTATCTCGGGACTTATAGCGAGGACCGGCAGCCCGTCCTTGAACAATTGCTGTTGTCCCCGGCGCGGATGCTGCCGTCCGAACAATTCGCCGTCGCGGGCGCGCAATATCCTGAACATATCGCCTGGCCCGACAATGTCATGCGGATCGAGCACCTCGCGCCAAAGCAGCACCCGATGTTTTACGCGGAGCAGCGGTTCGCCCTGAATGCGACCCGCGCCGACATGCGCGCGTTGGGCTTCTCGCCGAGCGTTCGGCTGTTCGAAGCTGCCGCCTGCGGCACGCCCGTGATTTCCGACCGATGGCCGGGGATCGAGACCATCTTCGAGCCGTCGCGGGAAATCTTGCTGGCCTCAACGGCGCGCGACGTCATCGAGATCCTGCGCGACATGCCCGAGGAACGTCGACGCACCATCGCCGAGAGCGCGCGCCGCCGCGTTCTGACCGATCACACCTCCGACCATCGGGCCCGCCAGTTGGAGCTCTACTGCGCCGAAGCAACCGCGCGCCGCCGCCGCAAATCGGCGCGGCTACCGGCTGGCCGACCGGTTCAAGTCGCCGAACTCTGAGGGAGCTTGCCATGACACTCCAGACCCGCATTCCCACGCTCCGTCGCTCGCCGACAGTGCTCATCGCCGGCGGCGCCGGCTTCATCGGCTCTCATCTCTGCGATTCGCTTCTGCAACGCGGCAACAGGGTGATCTGCCTCGACAACCTGTTCACGGGCACAATCGACAATATCAGGCCGCTGCTGAACCATCCGAACTTTCGCTTCATCGAGCATGATGTGCGCGAGGAGATCGAGATCGACGACGAGATCGACCGGATCTACAGTCTCGCCTGCCCCGCCTCACCCCGGCATTACCAGAAGGATCCGGTCGGCACGATGAAGACATGCGTGCTCGGCACCATCAATTTGCTCGAGCTCGCCCGCCGCAAGGGCGCCCGGGTCCTGCAGGCCTCGACGAGCGAAGTCTACGGCGATCCGGAGGTGCATCCACAGCCGGAATCCTATCTCGGCAACGTCAACCCGATCGGGCCGCGGGCCTGCTACGACGAGGGCAAACGCGCCGCCGAGACGCTGATGTTCGACTACCACCGCACGCACGGAACCGAGATCAAGGTCGCGCGCATCTTCAACACCTATGGCCCGCGCATGCTGGAGAACGATGGCCGTGTCGTCTCCAATTTCATCGTGCAGGCGCTGCGCGGCGAGCCGATCACGATCTATGGCGGCGGCACGCAGACAAGGAGCTTCTGCTTCGTCGACGATCTGGTGCGGGGCCTTCAGCTGCTGATGGAAAGCCCGGCCTCGGTGACCGGCCCCTGCAACCTCGGCAATCCGCACGAGGTCACGATCGAGGCCATAGCCCGGGAGGTCCTGACGTACACAGAATCGGCCTCCCCACTCCGCTTCGTGGCACTGCCGAAGGACGATCCGAAGCGTCGCAAGCCGGTCATCGACACCGCCGCGCGACTTCTGGGATGGCGTCCGCGCGTCGCGCTGAAGGACGGTCTTCAGGCGACGATCGCCTATTTCGCGTTGCGCATCGCGGATGAGTCACCGACGCTGGTGCCGGCTCTTGCACGGCGAAGGAGAGGTCCGACGCGCGACCTCCTTAAGATCGCGGATTAAGATCAACGCGCTTCTCGTTGGATCGGATCGCGTTGATAAGCGACATCCGCTCAGCCCATCAAAGTCTAGTATCCACGCGAAACAGCCGAGCTGGGGGTGTCGGGCGACGTGGAAAATTGACCCCCTGACGACACGAGGAATTGACCCCCTCGCGACACGGTCAGAACGGGGGTTTTATGCAGCGACTCAGTTCAG
>NZ_JADPJR010000090.1:0-2134 GCF_023073535.1 Bradyrhizobium sp. 179
CACGTCCCAGATCGTCTGATCGGTCAGCTCCGGATGGCGATGAGCCTTGGCGTAGGCGATGCATTTGTCGAGCAGCCAGGCGTTTAACTCGTCGAGGTTTTTGAACCGCAGCCGCGGCGTGAAGAAGCGTTCCCGGACCAGCCCGACCTGGTTCTCGAGCTGCCCGGGCGGACGCTCGCATTCACGGCGACCGGAGGTTCCATCCGCCTGTTCGACGACAAGGGCGAGCCGCAGGCCAATGGCATACGCCTCCTATCAGCTCGACGGTGGCGACTGCGCCACACGCCCCGTCACGTTCTTCTTCAACGGGGGCTCTGGTGCATCGTCGGCCTGGCTACAGCTCGGCAATGCCGGTCCTTGGCGGCTGCCGATCAATGCTGACGAGGTCGCACCATCGACGTCTGCGGAGGTGAAGCCCAATGCGGAAACCTGGCTCGATTTCACCGACCTCGTCTTTATCGATCCGGTCGGGACCGGCTATAGCCGCTTCGTGGCGACTGGCGAGGATGTCCGCAAGCGGTTCTTTTCCGTGGACGGCGATGTCAGCGCGCTCGCCGTCGTGATCCCCGTTGGCTCGAAAAGCACGATCGCCTGTTGTCGCCAAAATATGTCGCGGGCGAAAGCTACGGTGGTATTCGCGGGCCAAAGTTGGTGCGCCAGTTGCAGAAGCAGCAAGATGTCGGCGTGAAGGGCCTGATCATGATCTCACCGGTGTTCGACTTCCGCGACTTCGGCGGCACGAGTCTCTTCAATACGTCGCAAAGCTGCGAGCTATGTCGCAACCGCACGCGAAGCCAAGGGGCCGGTGAAGCGGGCCGATCTCGTCGAGGTCGAAGCTTACGCGCGCGGCGAGTTCTTGACCGACCTGGTCAAGGGCACCGCGGAAGGAGGCGGCCACGCCGCTGGCCGACAAGGTCGCCACGCTAGCGGGAATAGACCAGGCGGTGAGCCGCCGGCTCGCGGGCCGCTTCGATGTCGCCGATTTCCGCCGCGAGCTCGACCGCAAGAACGGCAAGGTGACCGGCCGCTTCGATGCTTCCGTGCGTGGCCTCGATCCCTATCCGGATTCTAACAGCTATCGCTTCGGCGATACCTCGGGGGAGGCGCTTCTGGCGCCACTGACCAGTGCCGCCGTCGATCTCCTCACGTGCAAGCTGAACTGGCGGCCGGACGGCTCCTATGAGCTAATCAACGGTGCGGTCGGGCAAGCCTGGGATTTCGGCGGCGGTCCCGCGCAGTCGGTGTCGGAGCTGCGCGAGATCCTCGCAACAGACGCGAAGATGACCATGCTGGTCGGGCGCGGCCTGTTCGATCTCGCAACGCCCTATTTCGGCTCGCAGATCATGCTTGATCAGTTGCCCGCGTTCGCCGCGGCGCCGCGCGTCAAGCTCGCGGTCTATCCGGGCGGCCACATGTTCTACTCGCGTGATGCATCGCGCCAAGCCTTTCGCGCCGAGGTCGAAGCGATGATGAAGCCGGCGGCGAAATAAGTCACAAGTAAGCGCTCGGGTGTGTCGTATGTCACCGCTTTCTCAGCGGGAGACCGCAACTGAAATCCTAGCGCCAGCTTGCGATTTTGGAGATTTTCGGCTGACCGGTCTTTGCCGGCTTCTTTAGCGGCGTCACCGGGGGGCAAATAGCCTAGCCAGCTGGCAGTGCTCCATCGCGCGCGACAACGTTCTTCATCGCGGATTAGTTCTCAGCCCACCTGAGCGCCTCCTCTTAGAAGCGCAGTAAGGACCCGATCGGAACGCACGAGCATCTTGTCTTTCTTCGCGTGAGCCAAATCCGACGCGTGCGGCCTTCGATTTCACGAGCAAAGGAGCGATCCCCACCTACGTCGCAGTTGCGACATCTGGGGAAGTGCCGCGGACATCAAACAAGATCATAGATAGCGACCTCAAGCAGAACGGCATTTCTGGGCTGCCGTTGTAAGCCGAATGAGTGTTGAGTAGCCCCAGTATGGTCGAGCGGTGCAGAAGCCTGCCGCATCTGATTCTGGGAGGTCAGCAGTCAGACGTGCTTACGATGCGGTTTGGTCGTCCGTGAAGAACCCTGAATTCAGGCTGGATTGATCCGGGGTCGGGCGAGGAGGATGGCCAGGATTTGCCACAACGAGAGCCTGAGGCCAGCA
>NZ_JADPJR010000123.1:0-2128 GCF_023073535.1 Bradyrhizobium sp. 179
CCCAGTAATGAGCGCTGGCGCAGGCTTCCATCGCTACCAGGCACGCAGGCTGCTGGGCAAAGAAACCCAGCACTTTGTCACGACGCAGCTGTTTGCGGAGAACAACACCGCCGCTAGCGTCTGCGCCATGTGCCTGAAAAACATGTTTCGCCAAGTCTAGTCCAATCGTGCTAACTTCGTTCATGGACGCTTCCTCATTTGTGACGGTTCAACACCCTTCATTTTGGCACATCGATGCCGTCAAGGGGCGTCCACCCCATCACAGCAGCAGACAGAATCTCTTGCTGCGTGATAGAAAGGAATCAGGGGCGATCGGTTTCCAACTTACAAGGCGGTTCAACCGGTCCCGCTCCGCGGGCCCATTTCATCGCGGCACTCGAGGCGGCGGCCTGAACGATCGGAGCAGTGCGATCCGGGAGCACGCCCCGCATCGCCCGCAATCGCCAACGCGAGCCGATGAGGACGCGGCCAAGGTCGTGCAAATCAAGCCCGTCCCAAGTCCTCGAGATTTCAGGCACCTCGCGCGCGAAAAAATTTCTTCCTCTTGCAGGCGAGCGAAAAAGGGATAACAATTATATGTAGACGGTCAAAGGTGGAGGCTGACGTGCGCGTTGTCCTGCGTACCAAGAAGGGCCTTGGCGTTTTCGCGACCGCTGCAACATTAGCCACCCGGTATCGGCAGACATGAGCGAGGTCACTAGCTTGCTATTAAAGGTCTGTCTGGCTGGCGGGACATCGTCGCAACTGGAAGGTCAAGCCAAGGGAGACGTTGTTCTCACTCTAAACGCCCTGAAAACCGGGAAGATCGGAGCCGACGCTTCCCTTGGCGGAAAATATTACAAGACAGATTGGGAAGGAGTACAGGGCCGGACTAGCGTGGGCATGACCGCTCTGCAAGGAGATCAGGCAGACAAAGCCCGCGCTTGTTTAGCCCCGTACATGCCCGGCATCGTGCAAGCGATTTTACAATCGAAGTAAAAGTCGAGATTCGCCTTCGGAGCTTGCTTCATTTGGCTTGAAGGAGCATCAAGCCTTCCAATTGTTTAGCAACAAACCAGTTCGCTGAGGAAGTAATGGCTGAGTATGGCTTGTCGTCTATCCGCCGAAATGAACACATGTACAGCAAGCGGCCGCGCGAGAACTTTTCTCGGCAGGTCGCTGCTATTCTTCGTTCTGTCAATCTGCCTTGGCGCAACGGCGAAATTGCATGCGGATGATCAAGTGGAAAAAGCCGTACGGTTTTCACGAGGCTTTGCGTTAGCGGGGGGACGGTAGACGGCCGAAAGGATCGCCAGCCGACCGCGGATTCCCTCGCCCGAAAGATGAGCTCGGTACTAACCTGGACCTGCCTCGCCGCCCGTTCCGACCTTTCCGTCACATGCGGGATCACGTGATGATACCGCCGTGCTGCAGCACATACCCCGCAGCGGCAAGGACGTCCGCCGGCATGACGGGCCGAGTGACGTACGGATCCGGAGCAAGGCCCTCCACTGTCGGCCATGCGAAATAGGGCAATGGGGGCCTAGCCGTCGGGCGGGACCGGAAACATGCGCTTCAGGCAATTATGCGGCGTTTCCGTCTCGGCGTTCTCCGCTCCTACCGTACGCATCCGAGCAAGGCCGCCTTGTGAATATGTCGGCGGCGTAGCTGACTGTCCTTATGGACGTGCAGAAGGACAGTGCGGTGCTGAGCCGCATAGAGGTGGTGGAGACCGGTCGGCGGCGACGCTGGACGAGTGCGGAGAAGCTCAGGATCGTAGAAGAGAGCTTCGCGGGGCCACGATTGGTTTCGGTGACCGCTCGCCGATACGGGATCTCGCGTCAGCTTCTGCTGAATTGGCGCAAGGCTTTGGCCTCCGATCATCGGGCTGGAGAGGGGTCGACCGGGCCGGCATTCGTCCCTGCGATAGTTGTGCCGAGCCCGCCCGCAACGACGAAAGCTGTCGAGACAGGCCAGATCGAAATCGTGAGCCCAAAAGGGCTGCGCGTGGTCTTCGGTCCCGGCGCGGACGTCGAGGCGGTGGTTCGAATTGGTCGTCCGTGAAGAACCCTGAATTCAGGCTGGATTGATCCGGGGTCGGGCGAGGAGGATGGCCAGGATTTGCCACAACGAGAGCCTGAGGCCAGCA
>NZ_JADPJR010000049.1:0-1982 GCF_023073535.1 Bradyrhizobium sp. 179
GGAGACCAACGACCCGAGCCTCGAGCCCGCGCCGCTCCTGAAGAAACTCGCGGATGAGGGCAAGACGTTCGCGTCGCTGGCGGCTGCGTCGAAAGCGGCGTGATGGCGGCTGCCAATCCTTTCGTTGTTCCACGTTGCGCGATTGCACGACGTGGATTGCCGGAAAGGCCTGACCGGGACATCATCTCGCCTCCGAGTACGCTGCTCGCTGGACTCTCTGATGCACATTGCGCGTTAGAGGCTGCTACGGAGCTTGGCATCGGGCCCGCTTTTGCGCGGAGCCAGTGGTCGCACGCCGGAATGATGAATGGTGTATTGCGGAACATGACGCGTCCCGGCGAACGGTATTATGCCGAGGGCGCGCGTTGGGACGACAACGTCGTCCAGGGCACCCTCCCTAACCAATTGTCGAAGGCCGCCGCTGAGTACGGGTCGCGCACGAGCTGGAGTTTTGCGACCGTCCGATCAGCTGTAACTCGCGGGTATGGCCAACGCGGCAGCAGAAATCGTCACAATCCACCCAACTCGCATCAGGAGATCGTTCTTGACCGACGCTGTCATCGTTTCCACCGCCCGTACGCCAATTGGCAAGGCCTATCGCGGTGCGCTCAACGCCACCGAGGGCGCGACGCTGCTCGGCCACGCGATCGGCGAGGCCGTCGCCCGAGCCAAGGTCGATCCGAAGGAGATCGAGGACGTCGTGATGGGAGTGGCGCTTCAGCAGGGTTCAACCGGCAGCAACATCGCGCGCAAGGCGCTGCTGCGCGTGGGCCTGCCCGTCACTGTTGCCGGCAGCACGGTCGACCGGCAATGCGCCTCCGGGCTTCAGGCCATTGCGGTCGCCGCGCGTTCAGTGATCTTTGACGGAGTCGAGATCGCCGTCGGCGGCGGTGGCGAGTCGATCAGCCTCGTGCAGAATGACAAGATGAATTCGTTCCACGTGCGAGATCCGGCGCTGCTCAAGATCAAGTGCGATGCCTACATGCCCATGATCGACACCGCTGAAGTAGTGGCCAAGCGCTACAGCATTTCGCGCGAGCGGCAGGACGAATATTCGCTGGAGAGCCAGCGCCGCACCGCGGCCGCCCAGCAGGGCGGCAAGTTCAGGGAGGAGATCGCGCCGATCACGACCCAAATGGCGGTGACAGATAAGGTGACCGGATCGGTCTCCTTCAAGGACGTGACACTGTCGCAGGATGAGGGGCCCCGCCCCGAAACCACGGCCGAAGGACTCGCGGGGCTCAAGCCTGTGCGCGGCGAAGGTTTCACCATCACCGCCGGAAATGCCAGCCAGCTCTCGGACGGCGCCAGCGCTTCCGTGATCATGAGCGACAAGGAAGCGGCCAAACGTGGCCTGCAGCCGCTCGGCATCTTCCGCGGTTTCGTCACCGCCGGCTGCGAGCCGGATGAGATGGGCATCGGCCCGGCTTTCGCCGTGCCGCGCCTGCTCAAGCGCCACGGCCTCAAGGTCGAGGACATCGCTCTTTGGGAGCTAAATGAAGCCTTCGCTGTGCAGGTGCTGTATTGCCGCGACAAGCTCGGCATCGATCCCGACAGAATCAACGTCGACGGCGGCGCGATCTCGATCGGCCATCCCTACGGCATGTCCGGCGCGCGCCTGGCCGGCCACGCCTTGATCGAGGGCCGTCGCCGCAAAGCGAAGTACGCGGTCGTCACCATGTGCGTCGGTGGCGGCATGGGCGCTGCGGGTTTGTTCGAGGTCCTGCCGTAATTTACATCGTCACTGCCTAGTTGCGTAGTTGCGCACGCGCGGCCGGGCCCCCATACTCCGCAGTCTGAGTTTGGGGGCAAGGACGGAATCGGCTTTCGTAACAACGAAGGCCGGCGATTATGGATCCCAGCCTTCGGGACGCTGCAGCAATCTCACAGGAGGATCCGATGGATCTCGCATTCACGAAAGAAGAGCAGGCGTTTCGCGAGGAAGTGCGGCAGTTCTTGCGCGACAACGTGCCGCCGGATAC
>NZ_JADPJR010000014.1:0-1967 GCF_023073535.1 Bradyrhizobium sp. 179
AGATGGAGAAGCAATCCATTCTTGTTTAGATGGAGCCGCTCGCGTCTGTTACCTATGGTTGCTGGTAGATTGATTGGACGCTACGACCGCTTCTGGCCCATCGTGTCGGTTAGCCGGTGCCCCATCACTTCCGAATCTAAGGGTAGACCGGACTTCGCCCGAGCCGGTCTAAACCGTCGCGAATGACCCTGAACGCACATCGCGAGCCGATTGCTGCATGCAGATCACTGAGGCAGCGCCACCCCGGCGATTTGCATGACGCCAAGCTGGTCGAACAACTCAATCTGCTCACCGTTCAGCACTGGAATGTAGCAACGACGTCTAGCAGACGAGATCAAGATACAGAGCTTATCCTCCGTCACCGCCCAAGTCCCGATTGCAGGTCCAAAGGACTCGTCCCAGCGCGGATAAGTCATCCGGCCGTCGGGCTCGAATCGCTTGGATAACGGACCATTCTTAAGCTTTGGGCCGAAGCTGATCGTCCTGCCCTTGAATCTTGCGGCCAGGGTTTCACCTGTCGGTCTTTCGCCGGTTGCTGCGGTGAGCGAAGCATCGGGCCCCGGATCATAGCCATCGGCCTTCAGGATGAGCCAGAAGAGCCTGGCCATGTTGCGAAGTGAAGGTTCGACGTAGGGCGCATCGCGGTCGACACGATGCACCACGACAAGGTCGAGTGCGGGTACGACTAAGGCGTATTGGCCGCCGGCACCTTGGGCCATAAAACTGCCCTCGGGCAAAGTCACCGTAGGCGCAACGTCACCGCCCAGAAAACCGATCCACCAGAGATAGCCATAGCCCATCCCGAACGCTGCTTTCGAATAGCTGCGCGTGCTATCTTCCACCCACTCCCGCGGCACGATCTGGTGTCCGGCCCAATTGCCTTTGTGAAGGTAGAGAAGTGCAAAACGCGCCAAGTCCCGTGCGCTCATGCGGACCTCATAGGCGGGGTGGATAGACGCTCCGCCGCGGATGTAGCTGCCATGCTGTTGCCGGTAGTCTTGCATGCCGATTGGCTTTGCGATCTTTTGGTCGAGCGCCTCGAAGAGCCCGGTGTTAGTTGCGTGCTCGTAGATCGTGCCTAGCGCGTTGAAGTCCCAATTGTTGTAGTACCAGAAGGTGCCGGGCGGATGGCTGCCGCGTGGCGGTCTCATCTTGGCCATGTCCGGCGTTTCATAGAGTGCCGCGTGGTAGACCCCCGAACACGCTTCGAGGAGTTCGCGCACCGTCGCTTCCTTCTCGATCCCGGTCAGGCCAGGCGGATTATCGTCGATGCCGAGTTCGCCGAGCGTGCTGTCGAGCTTGATCAGGCGATCCGACACTGCGATGCCGATCAGTGCGCTGAGCAGGCTCTTGCGGATCGAAGCGAGTTCCATAGGCTTTGTCGTATTGCCCCACTCGGCCACCACCTTTCCATGCTGAACGATCACAACCGCGCTCGAGCGAATCTGATCCGAAAAGGATCGCGCTTGGGCCAATTCGGTCTCTGACCACCCCAATTCTGCAGGGGTGACGCGCTCCCACTCCGCTGCCGGGAAGCCATCTCCAGCCGTGGCAGGCCCGAGCCGAATGAAAGCGCCGAGCGCCACGACGGCGAAAACAATCTGGCGAATATACATTGGATCCCACGCGCTGCTAGCTTGACCTGATCGTCTCTTTGCCCCTTTGCCGACCTACGGCGACGTCTGCCGATCCGTCCGCTTGTGACCGATTCCGTTGAAAAAGGCCGGCAGTATTTCGTTGTAATAGCTCCGTCGCGACGTGGCCGGAACTGCTCTTACTGACCCTATGCGAGCGTCGGGGTGGGCATCGGGATCAGCTTGGCCATCTTTCGAAGGTTTTGGGCGGTGGCTGCGAGGATGAACTCGTCGCGCGCGCCGTTTGGACCTCGTAAACGCAAACGGTCGAGCTTGAGAATGCGCTTGAGGTGCGCGAACAACATCTCGATTTTCTTGCGGAGCCGGCGCGAG
>NZ_JADPJR010000051.1:0-1806 GCF_023073535.1 Bradyrhizobium sp. 179
GTCGAGGTTGACGGGGTTGTCTTCCTTGCCGTCCTCGGGCAGGCGCAGCACCTCGCCGATCTGGTCGATGAGCAGGCCGTAGGATTCGCCGCGCAGGTCGACGCCGACCGCCATCGGCACCTTGCCGTCTTCGGCCTTGGGCAGGCCGAGGCGGGCGCGCATGTCGACCACGGTGACGATGCGGCCGCGCAGGTTCAGGACGCCCGCGATCTCGCGCGAGGACAGCGGCACGCGGGTGACGCGCTCGGGCATGAACACGTCCTGGACGCGGGAGATCGGCAGGCCGAACAGCTGGCCGCCGATCATCGCGGTGACGTATTCGACCATGGCGCCTTCGCTGGACTGGGTCTTGCTCATCGCTGGTCTCCTGATCCTGTATTAGGCCGCCGCTGCCCGGCTCAGCTCGGAGGCGCCGGCGGCGCCCGCGGTCTGCTCCTTCAGCGCCGCGATCAGGCCGGGACGGTCGAACTTGGCGACATAATCGTGGAAGCCGGCCTGCCGGCCGCGCTCGATCGCCGCCGGCGACACCAGCGCCGACAGGCCGATGATCGGCATCGCGCCCAGATTGCTGTCGGAGCGGATCACTTCGGCGAACTCGAACCCGTTCATGTCGGGCATCTCGATGTCGGTCAGCACCACGTCGAAGCTCTGGGCGCGCAGCGCGGCCAGGCCCTCCTGCGCGGTTGGCGCGGTGCGGACGCGGTAACCGGCGGCTTTGAGCACCGGCGCCAGCATGTTGCGGAAGAACGCGGAATCGTCGACCAGCAGCACCGCCTGCGAATGCAGCGAGGCCTTCATCTCCTTGCGGGTGAACCAGTCGGCGAACGCCATCGGCAGGAAGTGGCCGACGTCGATCACCTCGGTGGCCTGGCCCTTGATCACGGCCGAGCCGAGAATGCCCGAGGAGGAGCCGCCGACCTCGATATTGAGCCGTTCCTCGACGATGTCGATGATCTCGTCGACGACGAGGCCCATGGCGCGGCCGTCGTCGGCGAACACCAGGATCGGCTGGGCACCCTGGCTCGCAACGGTGACGCCCTCCATGGCGACCAGCGGCATCAGCTGCTCGCGGTACTGCACCATGTAGCGGCCGTTGCTGACCTCGATCTTGTCGGCGGGCAGCTCCTCGAGGCGGGTGACGAGCCCGAGCGGGACCGCCTTGGGCTGGGCCGAGCCGGCGCGGAACACCAAGAGCGAGGTGGTCTGCTCGCCCGCGCCGATGTGATGCGCGCCGTTCTCGTCGGCCATGTCATGGGCCGAGGCGCCGGCGGCGCCGAGCGCCTTGGCGATGCCGTTGGGATCGATGATCATGATGACGGCGCCATCGCCCAAAATGGTGTTGCCCGAGAACATGTCGATGTGACGCAGTTTTGTCGACATCGGCTTCACCACGATCTCTTCGGTGTGGAACACGCCGTCGACGACGATGCCGAAGGTCTGGCTGCCGACTTGCGTGACCACGATAAAACCGTTCTCGGGATCGGAAGCGGCGCCGTCGTCGATCTTCAAGAGCTTCTTCAGATGGATCAGCGGCAACAGCTTGTTGCGCAGGCGC
Source organism: Bradyrhizobium sp. 179 (assembly GCF_023073535.1). NCBI lineage: Bacteria > Pseudomonadati > Pseudomonadota > Alphaproteobacteria > Hyphomicrobiales > Nitrobacteraceae > Bradyrhizobium > Bradyrhizobium sp. 179. Next base: position 1,556 of record NZ_JADPJR010000051.1, read on the forward strand.
AGCACCGCGGTGTCCTTGATGCGCTCGATGCGGTGCTCGGAATTGGCGCGGGCGCGCACCAGCTCGACCACCGAGAGCTGCGGGATGGCAAAGCGGTCGCCGGCGGCCTCGACGATCAGGGCCGAGACGATCGCCAAGGTCAGCGGGATCTTGATGGTGACGGAGGAGCCTTCGCCGGCCACGCTCTTGATGTCGATGGTGCCGCCGATCTGGTCGATATTGGTGCGCACCACGTCCATGCCGACGCCGCG
>NZ_JADPJR010000080.1:0-1787 GCF_023073535.1 Bradyrhizobium sp. 179
CGTATTGCCGCATCTGCGAATGTTACCCTGATGGCGCCATTGCCGATGACGATCCGATGTCGATTAATCGGTCGCGCCAGATGGCTTTCCCGGCTTGCTCGACGAGAGGGGCTGTGGGCGGGTCGGGCCCTACATAGCCCGAGCCGTCCACAACCCCGGGCAATGGGGCAGCGGTCATGGCGTCGTCGAGCGGGCCCTGGGCGACCAATCGTTCAGCAGCCCTCCGTCTAAGCGCCCTCAGCAGACGTTGCACAATCGAATGCTGTCTCTTTCCGAACTCCTCGGGGTATTTCTCGCGCAGCCGGCCGACAATTGCGAGCGCCGTCAGCTGCGGCTGCTCTGCGAGCCAGGCTTCGATCGCGGCAATATGCGGGTCGAGCTTGGACGGCATGCGAACTCTGGTCTTATAGGGGCGACGAGTTCGCCGGTGCGTGGCACGCGGCTCGCCGACCGTCGCGGTCTTGCCAAGCGTCTTCGCGAATGTCGCCGCGGTCGCTGGCAGGGTGCTAGTGTGAGCGGGTTGCAGGCCGCGCGCCTGTCCGGCACGACGATCGACGCGATTGCCTAGTTCCTCTTGGGTTGCGCGAATCTCCGCCAACAGCGCGACCGGATCGAGCGAGCGATACTGATCGCGGAGCCGTTTCTTCACGGCCGCGGTCACCTTGGGATGCGCCAAGGCACGCTCATAGGGGGTCGATGGGAGATGATAGCGTTTGATCACTTTGGCCCCTTCGCGACGCTTCTCCTTCAGCTTGAACGACGGCTGGAAGAAGTTGACGTAGAGCCGTGCCGCCGCATAGAGGCGGCCCATCATACGCGCCGTCTCGACGCCATCGAAGCGGCCATAGCCCATGAGGCGGCGGACGACGGCACCATTTTTCTGCTCGACAAACGCCTGGTCGTTCTTCTTATAGGCGCGCGAGCGAGTAACTTCGAGCTTCTGTTCGCGGCACCATGGCACGACAACATCGTTCATGAAGGCGCTGTCGTTGTCGAAGTCCACGCCGCACAACAGCCAGGGGAACAGGCTCTGTGCGCGGTTGATCGCCTCGACGACCAGCGAACCTTCCCGCGTCAGCAACGGCAGGCACTCCGTCCAGCCGGTGGCGACATCGACCATCGTGAGGGTTTGGATGAACGAGCCAGCCACCGACGTGCCGCCATGGGCGACCATGTCGACCTCGCAGAAGCCGGGCACCGGGCTGTTCCAGTCATTGAACGTGCGGATCGGGACCTCGCGCCGGATTGCCGAATAGAATCGACGGCGCCGCCTGCCGCCGCTCGCCGCGATCTTCACATCGACGAGCAGGCGATCGATGGTGGCGGCGCTGATGGCCAGAACACGATCACGGTCCGACTGGCCAAGCTGCAATCGGCCATGTTGCTCAAGGGCAGGCAGCAAGGTCGGGATCATCACCTTGAGCCGCTTGCCGCACACCCGATCCGACGCCTCCCACAGCGCCGTCAACGCGTCCTTGATCGTCGCGCCATATCTGCGTCTTTGCTTTCTTGTTGTCTCGACCTCGCCCGGTCCAATCGTCTCGCGTTGCCGGAGCGCGCGCACCGCATGCTTGCGATGCCAGCCCGTCGTCGCGCACAGCTCGTCGAGTATCCGCCCCTTCTCCGCTCGTTTGGCCGACCGGTAACGCTCCTTTACCGCCGACACCACCTCGCGCCGCGCGCCCATGCTGATCTTTCCCGCCATAGACGCCACCGAACCAATTCGATGGCACCGACCCAATCATCGGCGAGAAGTTGTCCAGTAACATTCTGGGTGAGGCAATGCG
>NZ_JADPJR010000058.1:0-200134 GCF_023073535.1 Bradyrhizobium sp. 179
CCGAAAGATCCCACGGTCGGGACGAAGAGCTGGCCTGCAATCGAACAAAGAGCTGATCATAAATCTTGACACACCAAACCCCCATGTGAGCAATCCAGATTGTCTCTGCAGAAAGATTCTTGATTGCTTCGCTTCGCGCAATGACGGCGGAAGGGGCCGCACCTAAGCGAACCCCACCGACACCTTGCCCAGCACGCCGAAATCCACTGCAAAATGATCGCGGGCCTCGATCGGCGGCGGTGGATGCACGGGCCCGTGGTCACCACCTCCCTGCCCGATCTGATCCTCATCGAGCATGCGTCGTCACCCGATGATGATTTTTGTTCTTGGTCCCAATCGTCGCAGCAATTGCAGCATCGCAGATTTCGTCATGGCGACGCAGCCTGCGGTCGGGCCGAAATTGTCGCGGGCGAGGTGCAAGAACACCGCGCTGCCGCGGCCGGCGATGCGCGGCCTGGTGTTGTGGTCGATCTCGATGATGAAATCATAGAGATGGTCGGTCCGCTTGAGCCGGTCACCGCCCTGCCCTTCGCCGAGCCGGATACCCTGGTTGTAATGACGGTCTTTGGGGTCCTCGCACCAGGCGTCCTCGCCGGTGATGATCCGGGCCGGCAAGAACGTCTGCGGACGGCTGTGCCGATCGCCCCGCCACCACAGCCGCCTGGGACGGAAGCTGCCTTTCGGGGTGCCGCCGTCGCCCTCGCGCTTGTTGGCGAGGATGCCGCCGCGTCCGAGCGCCACCGGTATCGTCAGTGCTCCGGCCGTCAGCCAGCCGCGGCGGGGATTGCCGGCGGCAGGCCTAACGCGGATCGCGGACAGCGGCCCGGCACTTCGGTTCATGGTGTAACTAGCTGACGCAGCTTTGTTTTTCATGTGAACATGCGGTTTCGAATTCATTACAGGACATTCATCAAAACGCCCTGCTATTCTGGGTTAGAGTGGTTCTGGCTTGTGAATCGGTAACAGCCCACTACTTCAACACGAACAACAATAACAACGGCGACCCCTAACTTTCCCTCGCGGCTGGGTGCGGCTTGGATGCGCGCCGAGCCGGACCCAAAAGGATGATCCCCTATGGCCAATGCCCGCAAGATCCTGATCGTGGATGACGATACCGATCTGCGCGATACGTTGGTGGAGCAATTATCGCTGCACGAAGAATTCGAAGCGTCCGCCGTCGACACCGGCGCCAAGGGCGCAAGCGCCGCAAAGGCCAATGCTCCCGATCTCGTTCTGATGGATGTCGGCCTGCCCGATACCGATGGTCGCGAGGTGGTCCGCTCCTTACGCAAGGGCGGCTTCAAGGCCCCGATCATCATGCTGACCGGCCACGACACCGATTCCGACACCATTTTGGGGCTGGAATCCGGCGCCAATGATTATGTGGCAAAGCCCTTCCGCTTCGCCGTGCTGCTCGCCCGCATCCGCGCTCAGCTTCGCCAGCACGAGGCCAGCGAGGACGCGGTGTTCTCGGTCGGCCCCTACTCTTTCCGCCCCGGCTCGAAGATGCTGACGGCAGCGAACGCGCGCAAGGTCCGCCTTACCGAGAAGGAGACCGCCATCCTCCGCTTCCTCTACCGGGCCGGCCAGATGCCGGTGTCGCGCGAGACGCTGCTCCAGGAGGTCTGGGGTTATAATTCCGGCGTCACCACCCACACGCTGGAAACCCACATCTACCGCCTTCGCCAGAAGATCGAGAAGGACGCCGCCAACCCGGAAATCCTGGTCACGGAAGCCGGTGGCTACAAGCTGGTGCCGTGATACGCTTCAGGGGCCTGCGAATCGTTAGATCGCGTGCCCTTGAGCCTCGGACCTGAATGTCAATCGACGACGATGTAGCGCTTCTCGAGCGTGTCCCGACACTGCGCCTGTTGGGAGACGCCTCGTTGCGCATGCTGGCGATCGGCTCCGAGCAGCGCAACTTCGTCCGCGGCGACGTCCTGTTCAATCTCGGCGACGATGCCGACGCCGGCTTCGTAGTCCAGCGCGGCGCCTTCCGGGTCGATGACGGCGCCGGTGCCGAAATGATCGCCGGTCCCGGCGCCCTGATCGGCGAGCTCGCGCTGGTGGTGCCGATGAAGCGGCCGTCGACCGCGGTCGCGCTGGAGCACGCCTCCGTCATCCGCATCGCGCGCAGCCTGTTCCAGCGCGTGCTCGAAAGCGACCCCGCCGCCGCGGTTCGCCTGCGCGACGAATTCGCAGTCCGCTCCAGCCAGATCGCCAGCGATATTTTGATGGCCGGTGCGAAGCTGACGTCGTAGCTCGGTCTTTCCGCTCGTCATTCCGGGGCGCGCGTAGCGCGAGCCCGGAATCCATCGAGCCGCAGAGATAGTGGGTGAATGGATTCCGGGTTCGCGACTTCGTCGCGCCCCGGAATGACGGGAGATCAAACCTCCAGGGTCACCGTCACCGGGACATGGTCCGACGGCCGCTCCCAGCTCCGCGCATCGCGAAGGATCTTGAAATCCTGAACCGCATCCTTCAGCGCGCGCGAGACCCAGATGTGGTCGAGCCGGCGGCCGCGATCGCCGACGGTCCAGTCGGGGGAGCGATAGCTCCACCACGTATAGACCTTCTCCGACATCGGGATGCGCTCGCGCGCGACATCGATCCATTCGCCGGCTGCCAGCGCCGCCTTCAGCTTCTCGGTTTCGATCGGTGTGTGCGAAACCACTTTCAGAAGCTGCTTGTGCGACCAGACGTCGTTCTCGTGCGGAGCGACGTTGAGGTCGCCGACCAGGATGTGGCGGTCCTGCCCTCGCGGATGCAGCGGCTCGCAGGCTGTCATCTCGTCGAGGAAGCGCAGCTTGTGGTCGAACTTCTCGTTCAGCGCGGGATCGGGAATGTCGCCGCCGGCGGGCACGTAGAAATTATGCACGATCAGCGGCTGTGCGATGTTGGCCTTGCCGCCGAACGACACCGAGATGTGGCGGGAATCCAGCTTGTCGCAGAAGGTCCGGATGTCTTTCGACTCGAACGGAATCTTCGAGACGATGGCGACGCCATGATAGCCCTTCTGCCCATTCAGCGCGACGTGCTCATATCCCAGCCGCTTGAAACGCTTGAGCGGAAAGGCGTCGTCGATGCATTTGGTCTCCTGCAGGCACAGTACGTCCGGCCGCGCGCTCTTGAGGAATTTCGCGACCAGATCGATGCGTAGCCGCACCGAATTGATGTTCCAGGTTGTCAGGGAAAAACGCATGGGACGTGCGTCTTAGCAAGCTCTCGCAGGATCGGCAAAGGCGCAGAGCGACGTGCTCACCGTCTTTTCGAGCTTGGAAATGCGAGGTCTCGAAGCACGGCCAAAGCAACTTGTCCGCTGCAGCGCGAAGAGCGAAGCGCGCCCACCATGCCGACCGCGAGGAAAGAGATGGTGGGCACGGCGCAAGGGCACCTTCGCTCACCCTACGGCAATAGAACGTTCAACCTGGCGATGGGCCGTAATTGGTGAAATCGATCTTGAACATGTTGGGATCGAGCTTCTTGCTCGAATCCAGATTGTAGACCGCGATCGTGGTGTCGTAGCCCTGCGGATCGGTGACGGTCCATTGCTTCAACTGACCGTCCTTGGCGCCAAACATCAAGAGGAGGCGGCTGGTGCCAACCAGCGCCTGCTTCTCCTCAATGGTAACGCTGATGAAGACGTCGTCGGCCGATACGTTGACGACGTTGGTGTCCCTCATCAGGTCGATGCGATCGGAGAGCAGGAAACGCAGCGGTGTCTGCGACAGCGGATAGACATCCTGGGTTGCGAGCTTGCGATCACGCACCACCAGCGACGACCCGTCAGCGACGATGTCGATCGGGCTCGGCGCATCATATTCGAAGCGGACCTTGCCCGGCTTCTGGATGTAGAAATCGCCCTGCGTCTTGCTGCCGTCGGGGCCGACCTGAACGAAATTCCCGACCAGCGTCTGAAGCGAGGACAGATAGGCGCTGACCTTGGCGGCTTGTGCCTTCTGGTTGGCGTCGAAGGTCTGGAAGATGCTGCTCGGCACGTTGCGGCGCGGATCCGGGATGACGGGATTCGGTGGCGTCTGCGTCGCACCGGTGACAGCCGGCCCGCCCGCGGCGGCGCCGCCGTCACGTCCCTTCGGCGCGGGCTTCGGCACAGGCACAGTCTGCGCCAGCGACGCTGCGGTCACCATCGCGGCGCTCACTAGAAGCACGCCGGCCACACGCGCGCTACGCGCAGCGATGGTGGCAGCGAATCGAATGTCCGTATGTCTGATCAACGCGTCGTCCTAACGTGGCTGGGCGCCTTCTTAGCGTGATTTCGGCCAAAAGCAGATATCGATTCTGCGTGAAATGATGTCTCGAGGCCCCTTGCCTCACATATGGCTGTCTTCTTCCTCGACCAGGATCTCACGCTTGCCGGCATGGTTGGCGGGCCCGACGATGCCTTCCAGTTCCATGCGCTCCATCAGCGATGCAGCGCGGTTATAGCCGATTTGCAGGCGGCGCTGGATGTAGCTGGTCGAGGCCTTGCGGTCACGTTTGACGATGGCAACGGCCTGCGCAAATAAATCGCCGCCGCCGTCGGCACCCATGCCCGTGGCGTCGAACACCGCGCCATCCTCGTCCTCGGTGGGCTCTTCGGCCGTGACCGCTTCGAGATATTCGGGCTGGCCCTGCGTCTTGAGGTGACGCACCACCTTCTCGACCTCCTCGTCGGAGGCAAACGGTCCGTGCACGCGGCTGATGCGCCCGCCGCCGGCCATGTAGAGCATGTCGCCCTGGCCGAGCAGCTGCTCGGCGCCCATCTCGCCGAGGATGGTGCGGCTGTCGATCTTGGACGTCACCTGGAAAGCGATGCGGGTCGGGAAGTTCGCCTTGATGGTGCCGGTGATGACGTCGACCGACGGACGCTGCGTGGCGAGGATCACGTGCAAGCCGGCGGCGCGCGCCATCTGCGCCAGACGCTGCACCGCGCCTTCGATGTCTTTGCCGGCGACCATCATCAGGTCGGCCATTTCGTCGACGATGATGACGATGTAGGGCAGCGGGTCGAGCGAGAGCTTCTCTTCCTCGTAGATCGCCTTCCCGGTCTCCTTGTCGAAGCCGGTATGCACCGTGCGCGTCGGCTCCTCGCCCTTGGCCTTCAATTCGAGCAGGCGCGTGTTGTAGCCGTCGATGTTGCGCACACCGAGCTTGGCCATGTTCTTGTAGCGCTCTTCCATCTCGCGCACGGCCCATTTCAGCGCAACCACCGCCTTCTTCGGGTCGGTCACGACAGGCGTGAGCAGATGGGGGATGCCGTCATAGACGGAGAGTTCGAGCATCTTCGGATCGACCATGATCAGCCGGCACTGGTCGGGGCGCAGCCTATAGACCAGGCTGAGGATCATGGTGTTGATGGCGACCGATTTGCCGGAGCCGGTGGTACCGGCGATCAGCATGTGCGGCGTGCGCGCGAGGTCGATGATGACGGGATCGCCGCCGATGGTCTTGCCGAGGCAGAGCGGCAGCTTTGCAACCGTGTCGGTCGCCTCTTTCGCCACCAGCAGTTCGCGCAGATAAACTTTTTCCCGGTGCGCGTTCGGCAGCTCGATGCCGATCGCGTTACGGCCGGGCACGACCGCGACGCGGGCGGATAGCGCGCTCATCGAGCGCGCGATGTCGTCGGCAAGCCCGATCACGCGCGACGACTTGATGCCGGGCGCCGGCTCCAGCTCGTACAGTGTGACGACGGGACCCGGATTGGCCTTCACGATCTCGCCGCGCACGCCGAAATCCTGGAGCACGCCTTCGAGGGAGCGGGAGTTGGTTTCAAGCTCGGCCTTGCTGAGCGGCTGGCGGTCGCCGGCCTTTGGCGCGGCCAGCATGGAGACGGACGGAAGATCGAACTTGTCGGAGGATTTCTTGGCAGGAGTCTTCGGCGCAGCCTTCTTGCGCGGCGCGCGCGCGGCGGGCTCCTCCTCTTCCTCCTCGTCTTCCTCTTCTTCGTACTCGTCCGCGTGGTCCTCGTCTTCGGACTGCGGTGTGATCGAGGGCGCGGCGCGGCCGCCGCCGAGATTGGGCTCCTGACGACTGAACGCAACGGCCTTGGTCTTCGGCCCGCTCGAGACCAGCGAGCGGTAAGCGGCACCGAGCAGCCAGATCAGTCGCGCCTTGGTGCTCATCAAGGCGTGGAACAGCCAGCCCAGCGACACCGAGCCGCGATCGCTCTCCTCGTCTGCGTCGAGCGGTTTGTCCTCGTTTTCGATCTCCGCGAGCTCGTCGTCATGCTCGCGTGCGCCGAGACCGCAGGCGATCAGGAAGGTCGCCGTCATCGCGGCGAACAGGATCGTGCCGAGCAAGATGCGATAGATCGTGCCCGCCGGCCCGAAGATCACTGCGGGTGCCCGCATCAGGGCGTCGCCGACCACGCCGCCAAGGCCGGTCGGCAGCGGCCAGGCGCCGCCATGCGGCCAGCAGCTGACGAAGCCCGCCGCGATCACCGTGCAGAGGATCCAGGAGCCGAGCCGCAGCGCTTCGCGGTCGAATGGCCGATGCGTCATCATGCGCCAGCCCCAAACCGCGACGGTCAGGACCAGCATGATCGCGCCGAGCCCGAGGATCTGCATTGCGAGATCGGCGCCGATCGCGCCGGCATAGCCGAGGATGTTGCGGATCGGCCGTGAGGTGGCGTGGCTGAGGCTGGGATCCTGCACTGACCAGGTCATCAGCGCCGCCGACGCGACGCCCGACAGCGCGACCAGGCCGAGGCCGGTGAGCTCGCGCAGGCGCCGCGCCAACCCCTCGCGGATCGAGGGCGGCAGATGGCCGACCAGTGGAATGACACGTTCGATTGCCGACATGCTCATGGGCCCCGCCTAACCCAGAGTCTCGACCAGGCGGTGCAGCGCCTGCGCCGTGGTCTCGCCATCCTGCACCAGCGCGAGGCGAATGTAGCCTGCCCCGGGATTGAAGCCGTCGGGCTGGAGCCGCGCCAGGTAGCTGCCGGGCACCACGCGCACGCCTGCTTCCTTGAAGAGTCTCAGCGTCACGGACACGTCGTCGCCGATCGCGGACGTGTCGAGCCAGACGCAGAAGCCGGCATCGGGCCGGCGGTAGCCGTAACGATTGCCGATGATCTGGTCGGCGAGATCGAACTTGATCCGGTAGAGCCTGCGGTTCTCCTCGACATGCGTTTCGTCGCCGTAAGCAACGGTCGCGACATGCTGGAGCGGCACCGGCACTTGTGGCGCCGCGATGTTGCGCAGCTCCAGGAACATGCCGATGAACTTCTTGTCACCGGCGGCAAAACCGACACGCAGGCCCGGAAGGTTGGAGCGCTTCGAGAGCGACTGGAACGCGACCACGCGGGTGAAATCGGGGCCGGCGCATTCGAGCGCGCTGCCCGGTGCCTCGCGGGTGTAGATTTCCGAATAGCACTCGTCGCTGAGAATGACGAAGCCGTGGCGATCGGCGAGTTGCTTCAACCGCTTGAAATAATCGGGTGTAGCGACCGAGCCCTGCGGATTGGCGGGCGAGGCCAGATAGAACGCCACCGTGCGCGCCAGCGTCGCCTCATCGATGGCATCGAGATCGGGCAGGAAGCCGTTGTCGACGGTGGTCGGGAGATAGACCGGCTCGCAAGCTGCTGCGAGGGCGCCGGCGCCATAGACCGGATAGAACGGGTTCGGCATCAGGACGGCGGGCTTGCCCGGGCGCGGGCCGACATAGCGCGCGGCCGCGATCGCGGCGAGGAACAGCCCCTCGCGGCTGCCGTTGAGGACGAGAATCTCGCTCTCGGGGTCGAGCGCCCGGGGCAGGTTGAAACGCGACGACAGCCAGGCGCCGGCGGCTTTGCGGAACGGGTCGGTGCCCTTGTTCATGGGATACCGGCCGAAATCGGCGATGTGCTTGGCCAGCACTGGGCCGACGAAATCAGGCACCGGATGCTGGGGCTCCCCAACCGCAAGCGTAATCAAGGGCTTACCCGGCTGATGCGGGGCCAAGAGCTCATTCAGCCGGACGAAGGGCGAGCGTTCGGTCTCGGAGCTTCCACCGGTCTGCGGCGCACGGGATGAAGCGGTCATAGCCATTCTGGGCGCCAGCACTCTTGGAACAGCCGGTCGCGCGAAGGCACCGGCGGGAAGCGGTTCAGTTCACCATAGATAGGGCGAGGTTAAGACGCGATTAACCATCGGCCGCCGCCTCCGTCCAGAGCGGGAATAATGAGGCGGGATGACGGCGGGATCCATGGCGCTTTTGTCGAGGTCCTCGCTTCTCGTCGCTGACGGTGCTTGATCGTGCTCTTCCCGGGAACGTCGATGTTTCGGCGACGTCATGGCCGGACAAGCCCCGCCAAAACGAGCTTCGCCACAATCGCGCAATTGCAATCTTTTCCTTCGGCACTCCAGATCAAAAGAAAGGGGCTCCAGCTTGCGCTGGAGCCCCTCAACGGTCAGGGCATTGCCGGGTATGTGCCCGAACCGTAGGTCTGGTCGCGGTTCCCAAGGAGATCGCGACTGGGAGGAGAGTTACATGTTGTAGGCGCGCTCGGTATGCTCGGTGATGTCGAGGCCTTCACGTTCGCTCTCGACATTGGTGCGGAGACCAACGATCACATCGACGACCTTGTAGAGGATCGCCGAACCGATGCCCGACCACACCAGCGTGGTGCAGACGCCCCAGAGCTGGGCGATCATCTGCGACGCGAAATCGTAGTCGCCGACCTTCGGCGGGATCGCGGTGTAGTCCATGATGCCGGCACCACCCAGCGCGGGGTTGACGAGGATGCCGGTGCCGATCGCGCCGACGATGCCGCCGACGCAGTGCACGCCGAACACGTCGAGTGAGTCGTCATAGCCCAGCGCGTTCTTCACGGCGGTGCAGAAGAACAGGCAGACTACGCCGACCACGAGGCCGAGAACGATCGCACCCATCACGCCGGAGTAGCCGGCCGCAGGCGTGACCGCCACGAGGCCCGCGACAGCGCCGGAGATGACGCCGAGCACCGAGGGATGACCCTTAATGATCCACTCCGCGAACATCCACGACAGCGCGGCGGCTGCGGTGGCGACGAAGGAGTTGGTCATGGCGAGCGCAGCGCCGCCGTTGGCCTCGAGGTTGGACCCGGCGTTGAAGCCGAACCAGCCGACCCAGAGCAGCGAGGCACCGATCATCGACATGGTCAGCGAGTGCGGAGCCATCAGCTCCTTGCCATAGCCGACGCGCTTGCCGATCAGCAGAGCGCCGACGAGACCCGCGATGCCGGCGTTGATGTGCACCACGGTGCCGCCCGCGAAGTCGATCGCGCCCTTCTTGAAGATCCAGCCGGCGTCGGCATTGATCTCGTCGAGCTTGGCCTGCGCCGCGGTCTTGGCTGCCGCGTCAGTGGCAGCAGCGAGCGCCTTGGCCGCATCCTGAATCATGTCCGGGCCGGGCCAGTACCAGACCATGTGCGCGATCGGGAAGTAGATCAGCGTGACCCAAAGCGGGATGAAGAGCGCGATCGCCGCGAACTTCATGCGCTCGGCGAAGGCGCCGACGATGAGGGCGGGCGTGATCGCCGCGAAGGTCATCTGGAAGCAGACATAGATGAGCTCCGAGATGTTGGCGTCGACCGAGAAGGTTGCGGCCTTGGTATCGGTGGTCACGCCCATCATGAAGGCCTTGGAGAAGCCGCCGATGAAGTCGGAACCTCCGGTGAAGGTGAGGCTGTAGCCGTAGACGGCCCAGATCACGGTGACGACGCAGACGGTGTAGAACACCTGCATCAGAACCGAGAGCATGTTCTTGGAACGGACGAGGCCGCCGTAGAACAGCGCGAGGCCGGGGATCGTCATCAACAGCACCAGCACTGTCGATGTCAGCATCCAGGCGTTGTCTCCCTTGTTGACCGTTGGCTCGGCATAGGCTGCGGTCGCAGCGAACAGGCCGACTGCGAGAGCCGCCAATCCCGCGCCATAGGGACGCTTAAACGTCATTTTATTCACTCCTGATTGGATAAAGGTTGAGCGCGAAATCAAAGCGCCGCGGCGTCGGCCTCGCCGGTGCGGATGCGCACCGCATGGTCGAGGTTGATGACGAAGATCTTGCCGTCGCCGATCTGGCCGGTTTTCGCGGCAGACGTGATGGCGTCGACGGTCTTGTCGACCTGGTCGGAGGCGATAGCGACCTCGATCTTGATCTTGGGCAGGAAGCTCACGGCATATTCGGCGCCGCGGTAGATTTCCGTATGGCCCTTCTGGCGGCCATATCCCTTGACTTCCGTCACCGTGAGACCGTGAACGCCGATGGCGGTCAGGGCGTCACGGACTTCTTCCAGCTTGAATGGCTTGATAATCGCCATAACAATTTTCATGGGTCCTATCCCCGCTTTGGCCCGGTCCGGACATGGCCGGGCGTTCTCGACTGGTTCGCCACGAGGGAGAAGTTCACTACGCGGGCACAGCCGGGACCCTAGAATCAAATGCCGTGCCAGATCAGGCGCGTTGCCTAATAGATTATGAAAACGGGTGTTTTCGCGCTTGGCGCGTGCTGCTGCGCAGTGCGCTATTACGTCGCGCTCAAAACGTGGTCACGACTGCCCAAAAGGCGGGCAGGACAGGCTGTCGACACAATGTTGCTCATGCCTCGGGCAGCGGAAAGGTAATTTCGTAGCGCAAGGCTTATTGCAGGGCCTCGCCGTGCTGCGAAATGTCCAGGCCTTCGAGTTCGTGCTCACGGGATACGCGCAACGGCACGAACAGGCCGACCAGCTTGAGCAGGATGAAGCTCACGCCCGCCGACCACACGAAGGTGACGGCGACGCCATAGAACTGGATCAACAATTGCTGCGGATGGCCCTCGATCAGGCCGGCGGTGCCGCCGATGGCGCTGGTTGCGAACACGCCGCCAAGCAGGGTGCCGGTCAGGCCGCCCATGCCATGGACGCCGAACACGTCGAGCGAATCGTCATAGTTGAAGCGGTGCTTCAGCCAGGTGCAGGCCCAGTAGCAAACCGCACCGGCGGTGATGCCGATGACAATGCCGTGCCAGGGCGCCACGAATCCGGAGGCCGGCGTGATGGTGCCGAGCCCCGCGACCGCGCCGGAGATCATGCCGAGCACCGAGGGCTTGCGTCGCGTCGACCATTCGATCGCGCCCCAGGTCAGGGCGCCGGCGCAGGCGGCGAGATGCGTTGCGATGATCGCCATCACCGCGCGCGAATTGGCCGCGCCCGCCGAGCCGCCGTTGAAGCCGAACCAGCCGACCCACAACAGGCCGGTGCCCATCACCGCGAGCGAGAGATCGAACGGCGAAAGATTCTCGGTGCCGTAACCGTGACGGCGCCCCATCACCATCGCGGCGACAAGGCCGCCGGTGCCGGCCGACAGATGCACCACGAGGCCGCCGGCGAAATCCAACACGCCCATACTGGCGAGGAAGCCGCCGCCCCACACCCAATGCGCCAGCGGAATGTAGACGAAGATGAACCAGGCGACGGAGAACAAGAGATAGGCGGAGAACCGCATGCGATCGGCGACCGAGCCCGCAACCAGCGCCACCGTGATGATCGCAAACGTCATCTGGTAGAGCATGAACAGCGATTCCGGGATCGTCTTGGCCGCCGGATTGACGCTGTCCATGGTCATGCCCGCAAGGAACCAGCGGTCGAGCGTGCCGATCCACGGACCGTCGCCGACGAAGCACAGCGAGTAGCCGAACGCGACCCAGAGAATCGAGATCAGCGTCACTGCGGCGAGGCTCTGCGCCATGGTGGCAAGCACGTTCTTCTTCCGCACCATGCCGGAGTAGAACAGCGCAAGTCCCGGGATCGTCATCATCAGCACCAGCGCGGTGGCGACGATCATCCAGGCGGTGTCGGCGGTGTTGATATCGGAGCCCGCGGCGTGCGCCGGCCAGGCAATGATCGACAAAAGTCCGATCGGCACAGCCAAACAAGCTGCGCGGCGCAACAATCCCGCCATGTCGTTTCCCCCAGCATGGTGATGACGTCGCACGCTGTGGCCTCGTTGCCCGGTGCGATCGACGAAGACATATCAGCGCGTTTTCGGGCGAAGCGGATTCCGGCTCGCCTCAAGACAACGCGTCAAACCAGAATCTAGAGCGCGTCGCTGTCGGTTTCGCCGGTGCGGATACGCAGCGCGTGGTCGATCGGCGTGACGAAGATCTTGCCGTCACCGATCTGGCCGGTGCGCGCGGTCGCGGTGATCACGCTGACCGCCTTGTCGGCGACGTCGGATGCGACCGCGATCTCGATGCGCAGTTTGGGCAGGAAGTTCACGACATATTCGGCGCCGCGATAGATCTCGGTGTGGCCCTTCTGGCGGCCATAGCCCTTCACCTCGGTCACGGTCATGCCGTGGACGCCGATCGCCGTGAGGGCCTGGCGGACCTCATCGAGCTTGAAGGGTTTGATGATCGCGACGACGAGTTTCATGGTCAGGCCTATTCCCCGGGATGCGCCGTATGTCCCCGGCGCTGCGTCAATCTGGCATCTTTCCGGGCAAATGGCACAAAAAAGTTGCAGATTGAAGCGGAAAAACGTTTGGCCATGTGAACGGCCGCCTCTGTACAGGGCAGCCGTTCATCCCTCACAATGCATTTTTGGCATGGATGCGGTGAACCCAGGCGTCCCAGCCGGTACATAAGTATGTTCGAGGGGGGCGGCTACATGGCGAGTTGGTTCTACGCATCCGAGGGCAAGCAGCAGGGGCCCTTTCCGGAGGGGCAATTTCGCGACCTCATCGCCCAAGGAATCGTGCGCCCAGACACGCTGGTGTGGACCGAGGGGATGGCCGGCTGGCAGAAGGCCGCCGAAATTCCTGGCCTGGTCCGCGGCAGCGGCGCGCCGCCGATGATGCCGACCGGCGGATATGCTGACGCTGGCCGCTATGATAGCGCAGCTGGAGAATCGCTTTCGGTCGATTTCGGCATCCTCGAGTTCACCTGGCGCAGCATCGTCTTGCTGATCGGAATGATCTTCGTCCTGCCGGCGCCGTGGGTGTTCGTCTGGTACACGCAATGGATCGTGTCCTGCGTGAAGGTCCCGGGGCGTCCGAACCTCAGCTTCACCGGCAATGCGATGACGCTGGTGCCCTGGTTTTTCGGCTTCATCGTCCTGGCGATCGCCATCTCCTTCATCGGCAGCGAGATCTTGAGCAACCTGCTGTTCATCGTCCAGATCGTTCTCTACTGGCTGCTGATCAAATGGATGGTCGCGAACCTCGCCTCCAACGGGCAGCCGCTGGGCCTGAGCTTCACCGGCTCGATCTGGGCCTATATCGGCTGGAGCCTGCTGTTCGCGGTCTCGATCATCACCATCGTCGGCTGGGCCTGGGTCGCCGCGGCGCAGATGCGCTGGTTCTGCCGCAGCGTCGAAGGCACGCGGCGCGAAATCGTCTTCAAGGGCAGCGGTCTTGACATTCTGTGGCGCGGAATTGTGGCCGTGATCCTGTGCAGCTTCATCATCCCGATCCCGTGGGTGTATCGCTGGATCATGAACTGGTTTGCATCGCAGACCGAGCTCGCTCCGCGCGGCTCGCGCTAAGCTATCCCGTCCTCCGCTCGCGCACCGAGCCTTCCTGCGCGACGGAGGCCACCAGCGTGCCGTCGGGCTTGAGGATCGAGCCGCGGGTCAGGCCGCGGCCGCCTTGTGCGCTCGGCGAATCCTGGGCGTAGAGCAGCCAATCGTCGGCGCGGAACGGGCGGTGAAACCACATCGCGTGGTCGAGACTCGCCGGCATCATGCGCTTGTCGAACAGCGTGCGGCCATAGCGCGCCATGATCGCATCCAGCAGCGAAAAGTCCGAGGCATAGGCGAGCGCACACATGTGTAGTGCCGGATCGTCGGGCAGTTTCGCAGCCGTCTTGATCCAGACGTGAATGCGGCCATCGTCGATCTTCTGGCCGAAATAACGGCCGAGCTCGACCGGGCGCAACTCGATCGGACGATCGGATTCATAATAGCGGCGGATGAACTCCGGCATCTCCTTGAACATCGGCTGCTTCGCCACCTCCTCCGCCGTGAGCTTTTCCGGCGGCGGGACGTCGGGCATCTTGTCCTGATGATCGAACGCACTCTCCTCCTCGGCGTGGAACGATACCATGATCGAGAAGATCGCGTTGCCGTGCTGGATCGCGGTGACGCGGCGCGTCGAGTAGCTCTTGCCGTCGCGCAGGCGCTCGACCTGGTAGATGATCGGGATCTGCGGGTCGCCCGGCAGAATGAAATAGCAATGCAGCGAATGCGGCAGCCGGCGCTCGACGGTGCGGCAGGCCGCCACCATCGCCTGTCCGATCACTTGCCCGCCGAACACCCGCTGCCAGCTCGTCTTTGGGCTGTTGCCGCGGAACAGGTTCACCTCGAGCTGTTCGAGGTCGAGGATTGAAATGAGGTCGATCAGGCCTTTGGACATGCTGCTGCTTTCGAGTGCCTCGTCATTTCGGAGCATCGCGACAGCGATGCCCTGGAATCCCGAGCTGATAACCTCCGGATTCCGGGTTCGCGCTCGCGCGCGCTCCGGGTGACGGAACGATTACCGTTCCGCCCTTGTTTCACCGCACTGTTTCGCCCACCTCAAGTCTGCTAGCAAGTCCAGGAATTGGCCGGGAAAGTCGGGTATGTCGGTACAGGGGAGCATTGTCATTGGCGGCGGCGCGTTTGCAGGGCTGGCGCTGGCGCTGGCGCTGCGCCAGGGGCTCGGGCCCGAGATTCCCGTCATCGTCGCCGATCCCGCGCTCAGCATGCGTCCAAGCCGCGATCCGCGCGCAACTGCGATCGTGGCGGCTTGCCGCCGGCTGTTCGAGGCGATCGGCGCCTGGGACGATGTCAGGGGCGAGGCGCAGCCGATCCTCGACATGGTCGTCACCGATTCCAAGCTGGAGGACGCGACCCGTCCGGTGTTCCTGAATTTCGCCGGCGATGTCGCGCCGGGCGAGCCCTTCGCGCATATGGTCGAAAACCGCCGCCTGATCGATGCATTGGTGGTGCGCGCCGAGGCCGAGGGCGTCGATCTGCGTGCCACCATTGTCGCGTCCTACGACGCGCGTTCCGAAGGCATCGACGTGACGCTCGGCGACGGCAGCGTGATCGCCGCGAGCCTGCTGGTCGCCTCGGATGGCGCCAGATCCAAGCTGCGCGAGCGCGCCGGCATCGCTACCCATGGCTGGGAATATGACCAGTCCGGCATCGTCGTCACCGTCGGGCACGAGCGCGATCACGAGGGCCGCGCCGAGGAGCATTTTCTGCCGGCCGGTCCGTTCGCGATTTTGCCGCTATCCGGCAAACGTTCCTCGCTGGTGTGGACCGAGCGCCGCAGCGAAGCCGCACGCATCATCGCGCTGAGCGAGGCGGAATTTCACGGCGAGCTCGAGCAGCGCTTCGGTCTGCATCTCGGCGAGGTCAAGGCGCTCGACACGCCGCGTGCGTTCCCGCTGTCCTATTTCGTCGCGCGCTCCTTCATCGCCGAGCGTCTGGCGCTGGTCGGCGATGCCGCTCATGTCATCCATCCGATCGCGGGCCAAGGCCTCAACATGGGACTGAAGGATGTCGCCGCGCTGGCCGAGGTGGTGGTCGATGCCGCGCGGCTCGGCATCGATCTCGGCGGCGCCGATGTGCTCGAACGTTACCAGCGCTGGCGCCGCTTCGACACTATGGCCATGGGCGTCGCCACCAACTCGCTGAACTTCCTGTTCTCCAACCAATCGACGCTCCTGCGCTCGTTGCGCGATATCGGCCTCGGCCTCGTCGACCGTGCCCCGCCGCTGAAGAATCTCTTCATCCGACAGGCCGCCGGACTGACCGGCGAGGTGCCAAGGTTGTTGAAGGGCGAAGCGTTGTAGGCGGAGGTTTCAAGAGCGCTCGCCCCACTCTCTCCTCATCGTCCCGGACAAGCGCGCTCCGAACGCGCGCAGATCCGGGACCCATACGCCGCAGCAATAATTTTGCGAACGCCTGGAGTTACCAGCTTCGCGCCATAACCTCTCTTTGTGGTTATGGATACTGGCCCCCCGCACGCAATTGCGCGCTAGGCGGGGACGAAATTAAGAATGTGGTGAAGCCATCGCGCTCCAGCCGGGGTACGCGCCATGACTTCAATCGATCTTGCGCGCCTCTTCCGGCAGCATGATCGGGATGCCGTCGCGGATCGGGTAAGCGAGCTTGGCGCTGCGCGAGATCAGCTCCTGCTTGGCAGCATCGAACTCCAGCGGGCCCTTGGTCAACGGGCAAACCAGAATCTCCAGCAGCTTCGGATCGACGCTGGCTTCGGGGCGGTCGGTGGGCGCGTTCATGATGGTCTCCGGCAGTCGGATTGCCTCTACCATAGAAATTCGCATCCGCCCATCGCGGGCTGTCGTCGTTCGAGCGGAGACTGTCGGCGGGGCGCTGTGGTGGCGCCTGCGGTTGCCGGTGACGAGCGGCCCCGCGCATTTCGGCCCGTGAGGCGTAAGGCCGCAGCCCCGCTTCAAATGCGCGCTGCATGCGGAGAGCGCTGATCTTTTGGCGACCGTTAGAACAAATCTAAGATTGGTCACCCCTGAACCGGATTGACTTCACCTTCGCCTTTGCTTCCTTCGGCTGCGCTTCGCGCTGAGCACACAGCGCACACGACAGAGGAGGAGACGTTCGTGAAGGTCATTCGAGTTGTTGCCATTGCACTGACGATCGGGATTGGTACGGGATCGGCGGTCATGGCCGACGGTTTCAAGAACTGCACCAAGCTCGACAAGGCGTCATGGAAGCCGGCCAGCGAGGCCGAAGCCAAGGCCAAGGCGCTGGGCTACGAGGTGCGGCGCTCCAAGATCGAAGGCTCGTGCTACGAGGTGTACGGCGTCAAGGAAGGCAAGCTCTACGAGCTGTTCTACAGCCCCGAAGATCTCAGCCTGAAGCACACGATTGCCAAGTGACTTGCGCGAAGTAGTCTGCGCCAAATGACTTGCGCAAAGTGAAGCGGAATTGATGGCAGAAGCGATGCCACAAGCGCGCGGGGTGTCCAACCGGACCCCCGCGGATCGAACGGCTCCGCGGGCGGTCGCGGTCTGGGACCTCCCGTTGCGGCTCTGGCACTGGCTTCTCGCGACCTCGGTTCTGATCGCGTGGTTCACGCCGACCGTCTATGGCGGCCTGCACCGCATCGTGGGCTATACGGTCATCGGCCTACTTGGCTTCCGATTGGTCTGGGGCTTCATAGGAGGCCGTTATTCGCGCTTCCGGATGGTCGGGATCAGACTTCGCGCCGCGCCCGGCTATCTCTGGAATCTGCGCCGCGGCATCACCGGCCGCTATATCGGACTCAATCCTGCCGGCACCTTGATGCTGGTGGCGCTGCTGGCTTCGCTCGCGGTGTCGACGATCACGGGCGCGATGTCGGTGACCGTCACCTTTTTCGGCGTCTGGTGGGTCGAGGATACCCACCATTATTCATCGGACGCGGTCATCATCCTGGTCGTGGTCCACGTGCTCGGCGTGGTGCTGATGGGGACGCTCCAGCGCGAGAACCTGATCCGCGCGATGTTCACCGGACGCAAGCGCATCCGCAATCGTCTCTAGGGCTTGTTGCCGATCCTTGCAGGTCTCCTTCGCTCTCCTTGGGCGCGATGGCGGTGTGACGCATGCGCAATGCTCGGCAAAATCGAATTGCGCAGGAAGCATTAACGTCACGGTAAGCATGCAATCAGGCGTTGCACAAAATTAACGCGAACGACGTTTAGCCCGTTCACCATCGACACTATTGACGATGGAGCGATATTGGATGTTCCGCGTTTTTTCCTGCCTTACCGTCGAGCATGATTGGCGGTTGGTCCTGCTGGCTGGCCTGGTCTGTTTCGTCGCGAGTATCGTTGCGATCAGTATCTTCCATCGCGCGATCGCTGCGCGCGCGCGATCACGGTTGATCTGGATCGCCATTGCTGGCGCTGCGATCGGATACGGAATCTGGGCAACCCATTTCGTTGCGATGCTCGCCTATGAGCCCGGCGTCCCGACCGGTTATGGAATCGTGCTGACGACGCTCTCGCTGGCTACGGCAATGCTGCTGACGTCGGGGGGCTTCGGTGTTGCGCTCGGCGATTCCGGCCGGTGGCGCGCGGCGGCCGGCGGCGTCATCATCGGCGGCGGCATTGCCAGCATGCATTATCTCGGCATGTGGGCGCTTGAAGTGCCGGGTCGCGTCGCCTGGTCGCCGGACCTCGTGCTCGTCTCGATCACTCTCGGCATGTGCCTCGGCTATGCGGCCTTGGCTGTGGCGATCAGGTACCAGAACTACCGCGGCACGCTCGCGGCGGCGGTCCTGCTGACCCTTGCCATCGTATCGCATCACTTCACGGCCATGGGTGCCGTGCAAATTACGCCGGACCCAATGCGTGCGACAGGTGTCCTATCGCTTTCTCCGGCCGTGCTCGCGCTTGCTATCGCCGGTGTAGCACTCTCTGTGCTGGGCATGAGCCTGATCGGCGTGGTGGCCGATCGTCGCCTGGCAAGCAGAACCGTGAAGTTCGAAGGGATCATCAGCCAGCTTTCGGACGCACGGCAGCAGCTCGAAGACTCCCAGCAGGAGCTACAGGAACAGAAGCTGAGGCTGGACACGGCCATCAATCACATGGTCGAGGGCCTTTGCATGTTCGATGCCGAGAAGCGGCTGGTCATCTGCAACGAGCGTTACGCCAATCTGTATCGGCTGCCGCCGGAATTGCTGCGCGCGGGAACCTCGCACCGCGACATCATCAGGCATCGCATCATCAGCGGTACACTCAAAAGCGACGCGAGCGACATTGCCGCCGAGCAACTGATCTCGAAGCTCGATGCTTTGCCCGTCAATGCGGTCTCGAGCCGGATAGACGAATTCGCTGATGGCCGGTTGATTTGCGTGACGAGACAGCCGATGGCTGGTGGCGGATGGGTGGCAACGCATCTCGATGTCACGGAGCAACGCCGGTCCGAGGCCAAGATTACCTATATGGCGCAGCACGACGCGCTGACGGAGTTGCCAAATCGCGTGCTGCTGAGAGCGCGTTTGGAGCAGGCCTTCGCCGACACGCGCAGTGGAGTTCGCCATCTGGCGGTCCTCATGATCGATCTCGATCGCTTCAAGGAGGTCAATGACACGCTCGGACATCCGGCCGGCGACTCGCTGCTGCGTGCGGCCGCAACGCGTTTGCGGGAATGCAGCCGAGACACCACCTTGATTGCCCGACTGGGTGGCGATGAGTTCGCCGTCGTGGACTATGTTACAAATCCCGTCGTGGATGCGGCCTCGCTCGCCGAGACGATCAAGGCTGCGCTCTGCGAACCCTTTGACCTTGGCGATCATCAAGTCACCGTGGGCGCCAGCATTGGGATCGCCATCGGCCCCCGCGACGGGGCTGATTCCGACGTCATCCTCAAGAGCGCAGACCTTGCTCTGTACGCGGCAAAGAGTGGCGGACGCGGTGCATTCCGTTTCTTCGAGCCGGAGCTGGACCAGCTCATGCATGTGCGCCGCAACCTGGAAAAGGATATGCGCAGAGCGCTTGCGCGGGGCGAATTCGAGCTCCACTACCAGCCATTTGTGAGTGTGGAGACCGGCCAAACCTGCGGCTATGAGGCGTTATTGCGGTGGCACCATCCCGAGCGCGGTCTGGTCTCGCCTGCCGAATTCATTCCGCTTGCGGAGGAAACCGGCTTGATCCTGCCCCTGGGCGAATGGGTCTTGAGAGCTGCCTGCACTGAGGCAGCCAAGTGGCCGTCCCATCTGATGATCGCAATCAATCTCTCTCCCGCTCAGTTCAGGAGCAAGGAGCTCGTCTCCATCATTGTCAGCGCCCTGACGACCTCGGAGATTGCGCCGCACCGGCTCGAGCTCGAGGTCACCGAAACCGTCATCATGCATGACAGCGACGCGGTGTTCGCAGCGCTTGGGCAGCTGCGCGAGCTCGGGGTGCGAATTGCCCTCGACGATTTCGGCACGGGCTATTCATCGCTGAGCTTTCTGCAGAAATTTCCATTCGACAAGATCAAGATCGACCGCAGCTTCGTCAGCGAGCTGTCCAGCAAAAGCGAAGAGGCGCATCGGATCGCCCGTGCCGTCGTGGCGTTCGCCGTCAGCCTCGGCAAGACGACGACCGCCGAAGGCGTCGAAGCCGCCGAGCAGCTGGACATTCTGCGCGAACAGGGCTGTGTCGAGGCGCAGGGCTACTATTTCAGCCCGCCAATGCAGGCCTCCAGGATTCCGGAACTGGCCCAGCCGAAGGCACAAGCCGAAGCGGCCATCCGTGCCGCGTAGGTGTTCTCACTGCAGCGGCGGATCGCCGCTGGTGCGCTTCTTGGCGAGATCCATCTCGGTGACCGCGATCAGGATCTCGGCGCGGGTCTTCAAGTCAGGCGCCTCCAGCATGGCCTGCTTTTCCGCGGGTCCGTAGGGCGACATCATCGCCAGCGCGTTGACCAGCGCCTCGTTGGGCGCGCTCTCGACGCCCTCCCAGTCGACCTTGAGATTGTTGGCCTTCAGGAAGTCCGCCAGAACCGCCAGCAGGGCTTCGCGGTCGACCTGGTCCTCGCCCATGCGCGCCGTGAAATCGTCGACGAAGGCGAAGAAATCCACCTTGCACTGCCGATAGGCGGTCAGCACGTCGAGCTCCTCGACCACCTTGAAACGCGAGACGCCGGTGAGCTCGAGGATGTAGCGGCCATCCCCGGATTCAGCGAGCTGGGTGATGCGGCCGACACAGCCGACGCGGAACAGTGCCGGCTTGTCGGAATTCTTCGGCGAGTGCGCCACATCGGGCTGGATCATGCCGATCAGGCGATGGCCGTCGCGGAAGGAATCGTCGACCATCGCGAGATAGCGCGGCTCGAAGATGTTGAGCGGCATCTGGCCCCGCGGCAGCAGCAGCGCACCCGGCAGCGGAAATACCGGAATGACCTCCGGAAGGTCGGCGGGCCCGCGATATTCGATGTTGATCGGCATCTGCCCGGTCCCCCTGGCGTTGCCAGCACGCCCTACGAAAACAGGATCGTCGACAAACGCTTGCGGCCCTCGACGGTTGCATCATCCGTGCCGCCCCAGGCCTCGAAGAACTGCACCAGCTGCTTGCGGGCGCCGTCGTCGTTCCATTTGCGGTCGCGCTTGATGATTTCGAGCAACTGCTCGGTGGCGGCCGCGCGGTCGCCTTGCGCGTTGAGCGCGGTGGCGAGATCGAATCGTGCCTGATGGTCGAGCGGGTTTGCGGCGACTTTCTGTTCCAACTCGGCCACCGGTCCCAGCGCTTCCGCCTGCTCGGCGAGATCGATCGTGGTCTGCACGGCTTTCACAGCGGGATCGTTGCGCTTGGATTCCGGCACCATGGCCAGCGTCTGCTTGGCCTGCTCCATCGCGCCGGAGACGGCGTAGCACTTCGCAAGGCCCGCAAGCGCCGCGATGTTGGTCGAATCATGCTGGAGCGCCTCGGCATAGATCTGCGCGGCCGCAGCCGTGTCGCCCTCGGCGAGCAAGGCCTCAGCCTCCTGCACGATCTCGGCGACGTTGACCTCGCCCGGCGCGGTGACGCCCTTGGTCAGCCGCTCGATGAAGGCGTTGAGCTGGCTCTCGGGCACCGCACCCATGAAGCCGTCGGCCGGCTGGCCGTTGACGAAGGCGATCACGGCCGGAATCGACTGGATGCCCATCTGCCCCGGAATCGCCGGGTGCTGGTCGATGTTCATCTTGACCAGCTTGACCTTGCCCTTGGCTGCCTTGACCGCCTTTTCCAGGATCGGGGTGAGCTGCTTGCAGGGGCCGCACCACTCCGCCCAGAAATCGATCAGCACCGGCTGGCGCTTCGATTCCTCGATGACGTCCTTCACGAAGGTCTGGGTGGTGGTGTCCTTGATCAGATCGGCGGCAGCCGGGCCCGCCGCTCCGTTACCCTGGTCGATGATCGTCACGGGATCCCCTCGTCATGTCTGGAATGGCGGCTCTTTAACACGCCGCCACATCGTGTGCTTGTTGTCGGCACCTAAATTGGGCCGAATGGGCCGAATTTCAATCCAGGTGCCTTGATTCGCCGGTTCCGGGGCGCTTTCGGGCGATTTGGTCGCATTCAGCGTCCATATCGGGCCTCCGATTGCGAATCTATGCCGCCGGTAGCTGTTGCATTCCCCTCCCGCTTTTGGCATACGACAGCCGTTGCCGGCGCGTCACGCGACCGACACAGGATGCGGGTGTAGCTCAGTGGTAGAGCACGACCTTGCCAAGGTCGGGGTCGAGGGTTCGAGCCCCTTCGCCCGCTCCAATTTTTCCCAGAGCATCCAGCCGAACCGGGCCGGGCCGTGGTTTTCCACGCCGCCGGCGACTGCATTGGGTCTCACATGACGATTCTGGTCACGGGCAGCGCGGGCCATCTCGGTGAAGCCATTCTCCGGACGCTGCGGGGGCGCGGATTGCCTGCGCGCGGGGTCGATCTGAAGCCATCTTCCTTCACCGACGCCATCGGATCGATCGTCGACCCAGGCTTCGTCCGGCGCCAGATGGACGGCGTCACGGCGGTGATCCACACTGCGACGCTGCACAAGCCGCATGTGGCGACCCACAGTAAGCAGGATTTCGTCGACACCAACGTCGCCGGCACGCTCAACCTGCTCGAGGCGGCCGCGGCGAGCGGCGTGAAGAGCTTCGTCTTCACCAGCACCACCAGCGCGTTCGGCTCGCAGCTTCGCCTGGAGGCGGAACAAGCCGCAGTGTGGGTCACCGAGGACCTGCCGCCGGTGCCGAAGAACATCTATGGCACGACCAAGCTGATGGCCGAGAACCTCTGCGAGCTGTTCTTTCGCGAGCGCGCCCTGCCGGTCGTCATCCTGCGGACCTCGCGCTTCTTTCCTGAAGCCGATGACGATCCGGCGATGCGACAGGCTTACACGACCGAGAACACGCAGGCCAACGAGCCGCTTTATCGCCGGTTGGACATCGCGGACGCGGTGAGCGCCCACCTGCTCGCCGCCGAGCGCGCGCCCAAGATCGGCTTTGCGCGCTACATCGTCTCGGCCACGAGCCCGTTCGAGCAACGCCATCTCGCGGCGCTCGCGCGCGATGCTGCCGGTGTCGTGCGCGAGCTCTATCCGGATTGTGTGCAGCTCTTTGCCGCGCGGGGCTGGCGCCTCTTCCCCGCGATCGACCGCGTTTATGTCAACGAACGCGCGCGGCGCGAGCTGGGCTGGCGGCCCGAATTCGACTTCGCGCATGTGCTGCGCAGCCTGCATGGTGACCGCGATTTTCGCAGCGCGCTGGCACGCGAGATCGGGTCGAAAGGCTATCACGACACGCTGTTCGACGACGGGCCCTACCCCGTCGCCCCCTAAGCGCGCTTATCGCTATTTTGCTCGATGCTTCAACTGTCTGTCCGGTGTCGCCGAGCGCAGGCTGGCGAGAGCCGTTCTACTGTGCATGGGGTTGTTTTCGCATTTTTTGGATGTCCACCCTCGCGCCGCCTGAAAATGGTCACGCGCCCTATTGATTCCGCGTTGCAGCGGGAGCGTTGGCATCGCGCCGTTCGCCCCCATTGACATTCCGTCTCAATTTTTCCGGAGAGCAACCGCAGTGCATGCGATGCCCTTCTCAGCGCTCGCAGATGTGCTAGCCTTTTTGCGTCTGCCTCCCGGCAGACTCCAAACTTCGCCTCTCGACTAGCAAAACAAAATAAATTGCAGCCCTGACGGCTGCCTTTGGGGAGTGACGCGATGACATCGATGTTCCATCGATCCGTGTTGGCGCTTGCAGCCGTTGCCCTTCTCGCGGGGACGAGCGCTGGCAATGCGCAACAGCAGGACAAGAACCGGGCGCTGAAGAAATACGAATCCGGTACCAAGGAGTTCTGGACCCATCCGCCGGATGACTGGTTCCTCGGCGACGAGACCGAGGCGCAGAAGGGCCTCGCGCCGCCATCGGGTCCGCCGACCGGCGCTTCCGACACCGAGCTCGCCAACATCGTCAAGAAGATCAAGCTGCCGCCGGGCTTCAAGATCGAGGTCTATGCCTCCGGCGTGCTGGCCGCCCGGCAGATGGCCTGGGGCGACAAGGGCACGCTGTTCGTCGGCTCGTTCGGCCTCGGCAACGTCTATGCCATCAAGGACAACAACGGAAAGAAGGAGGTCAAGACCGTCCTCAAGGGCCTGAACATGCCCACCGGTCTCGCCTTCAAGGACGGCGCGCTCTACGTCATCGCCGTCGACAAGCTGATCCGCTATGACGACGCCGAAGCCAAGCTCGACAATCTCGGCGAGGGCAAGGTCGTCTATGACGACATGCCGTCCTATGCCGCGCATGGCTGGAAATATATCGCGGTCGACAAGGATGGCTGGTTCTTCCTGCCGTTCGGGCCGCCGTTCAATGTCGGCATCCCGCCGACCAGCGTCTCGCAGATCCGGCGCGTCGATCCCAAGACCGGCAACGCCGAGATCTGGGCGCTCGGCGTCCGCAACTCGGTCGGCGGGGACGTCGATCCGCGCACCGGCAAATACTGGTTCACCGAGAACGCGCGCGATTGGATCAGCGATGATCTGCCCTCAGACAAGCTGAACATGATCAACAGGATCGGTGAGCATTTCGGCTATCCCTATTGCCACCAGGGCAATTTGCCTGATGACAAGTTCGCGATGGGCCACAAATGCTCCGAGTTCACGCCGCCGGTGCTGAATCTCGGCGCGCATGTCGCTCCGCTCGGCATGAAGTTCTATACCGGCGACCAATTCCCCGCCGAGTACAAGAACAATATCCTGATCGCCGAGCACGGCTCCTGGAATAGGCACAAGTACCAGGGCGCACGCATCGTGCGCGTGATCGTCGGGCCTGACGGCAAGAATCCCAAGCAGGAAATCTTCGCCTCCGGCTGGCTCGAGGGTGATCAGGGCTATCTCGGCCGTCCCAACGACATCCTTCTCGCCAAGGACGGCTCGATCCTCGTGGCCGACGACTGGGCCGGCGCGATCTATCGCATCAGCTACAGCAAGAAGTAGCGCGCGGACGATAAGAGGCTGCGGTGGTCGCGAGCTGCCGCAGCCTCGTTTGCTCTCAACTTCGATGTCGTTCCCGATTGCGCGCCACTTGCGCGCAAGTCCGGAAACCATATCCACGAGCGGGGGTTATGGATTCCGGCTCCCGCCAAGCGGCGCCCCCCGCCCGCAATGACGAACTCGACAGATCGGAAGTCCTAATCATGCGCCGCCAGTTTTTTCCGTATGTCACCGGCGCGCTATCGCTCGCGGCGCTTGCGTTCGTTTCGGCGCAGGCCGCCGATAATGCCGCGATCAAAGAGAAGGCGGCCGCCTGCGCCGGCTGCCACGGCGAGAACGGCATTTCGCAGACCGAGAACGTCCCCTCGCTCGCCGGCCAACCCGATCAATTCCTGCAATGGCAGCTGGTGTTCTTCCGCGCCGGCTCGCGCAAGAACGATCAGATGCAGCCGATCGTCGAAGAGATCAGCAACGAGGACATTCGCAATTTCGGCGCCTATTTTTCGCAGCTGGCGCCGCCGAAGGCACCGGAAGACGAGGACCCGGACTTGTCGAAGAAAGGCGCCCAGGTCGCCGCCGGCCGCCGCTGCGCCTCATGCCATACCGACAGCTACGCTGGCACCAAGGCCGTGGCACGGCTCGCGGGCCAGCGCGAGGAATATCTCGTGAAGGCGCTGCACGACTACAAGGCCGGGCAGCGCGTCGGCGGCGGCGTCGCCGCGATGGCCGATGTCGCCTATCACATGAGCGAGGAAGAGATTACAGCGGTCGCGCACTACCTGGCGCATTTGCAGTAGCGCAAGGCTGTTGCCCCAAACTCCACCGTCGTCTCGAGGACGGGACCGATAACCACAAGGTGTGGTTTGGCGAAGACAGGTCGTTCTTCGATCGTCGCGCGGTACTGATAGCGTCGCTTGCGATAGATCACGCAGTGTGGGTCTCGGCCTTCGTCGGGGCGGTCCCTACCCCGCCCTCTGCTTCTCATACGCCTTCAGATGCGTATACGCGATGCGCAGCTTCGGCACGGGAACCTTCGCCGCATCCCCACGCGCGATGAGATCGCCGATGACGTGATCGGCTTCGACCGGCAGGCCGGCCTTGATGTCGCGGAACATGGATGCCGTCATCGGCGAGCCCTCGGTGGTCAGATTGCCCTTCACGCGCTCGAAGAACGGTCCGCCCGGCGGATAGCCCGACGCAGCGGCAATCGCGCTGGTCTCGTCCAGCATGCCGAGCAGAAAGTCCCTGCCGCCGGGGGCAGCGAGAATGTTGCCGACGGAGCTGCGCATCAGGCTGGTGGACGCTGCGAGCGTGGAGAGGAACACCCACTTCTCCCACATGTCCTGCAGGATGTTCTGGCTGGCGCTGGCGCCATTGATACCGCTCCTGAAGGCCTCGTCGATCGCCTTGACGCGGTCCGACAGCTTGCCGTCGCGCTCGCCGTAATTGATCGATTGCATCGGCTGGAGCTGCACCACCTCGCGCTGCTCGTTGAGGGTCGCGGCGATGGCGCAGAGGCCGCCGAGCACGCGCTCCTTGCCGAACTTGTCGTCGAGGACGTCGAGATGCTTCATGCCGTTGAGCATGGGGATGATCGCGGTGTTCGGCCCGACGGCGGCCGCGAACGACTTGATGGCGTCGTCGAGGTCGAACGCCTTGCAGCTCAGCAGCACGACGTCGAATTTTTCCGCGAGCTTGTCCGCTTGCACGGTCGGCGGCGCCTTCAGCGTCACATCGCCATTCGGGCTCTTGATGACGAGGCCGGCGCTCGCGAGCTCGCTGGCGCGGCGCGGCCGGACCAGAAAGGTGACGTCGCGGCCGGCCTGCAACAGCCTGCCACCAAAATAGCCGCCGATGGCGCCGGCGCCGACCACGAGGATGCGCATGGGGAGAACTCCGTAGTTATTCTTGGCGAATGGCGAATAGGGAGTAGCGAATAGCAGCTTCGCTTTCCACTCGCTATTCGCTACTCACCATTCGCGCCATTCACTTTCCCGACACCATCTCCTCGACCTCGCGCAGCTGCTCCTTGCCGAAGAACATCTCGTTGCCGACGAAGAAGGTCGGCGAGCCGAACGCGCCGCGCGCCACCGCCTCCTCGGTATTCTTGATCAGTCTGCCTTTCACCTCGGGTTCCTGCGCGCGGGCGAATAACTTTTGCGCATCGAGGCCGGATGACGCCAGCGCCTTCGCCGCGATCTCAGGATCGTCCATCTTCTTCGGCTCGCGCCACATGTGGTGGAAGGCGGCCTCGACATAGGTCTCGAACACGCCCTCGAGCTGCGCCGCGATCGCCGCGCGCATCAAGTTCAACGTGTTGACGGGGAAGAACGGATTCATGGCGTAGGGCTGGACTTTGAAGCGCTTGATGAAGCGCTCGGTCTCGACCGCCTGAAACTCGCGCTTGTTCTTGATGCCAGCGAGCGTCTCGGCTGGCGACTTGTTGTTGGTCGCCTTGAAGATGCCGCCGAGCAGGATCGGCACATATTCGAACTTGACGCCGATGCGTTGCTCGATTGCCGGGATCGCCAGATGGCTGAGATAGGCATTCGGGCTGCCGAAATCGAACAGGAATTGCGGGGCTGTGCGGGTCAATTCGATCTCCCTGGGGGCGCTTTTCATCCATTGTGGCGCAGGCCGCGCGACAGGTCCATCGTTTAATGATGGTCATAATGCCTTGATGATCCCGTCAGAGCAGACGCCGGATCGCCTGCTTGCGCCACACCAGGAGATAACAGCCCATCTGCAAAACGAACATGGCGCAGAACACGATCGGATAGGCGGCCCATACGCCCTCAAGGCCAATCGTGCGGCTTAGTATCGTTGCAGCCGGCAGCTCGATCGCGACGATGGCGAAGATCGAGAGCAGCATCGGCGTCAAGGCGATGCCGGCGCCGCGCAGGGCGCCCGAGAACACCGTGGCGAGGCCAAACGGAACCGAGCTCCACAGGGCGATGTAGAGGAGAGTCTTCGCCAGATCGAGCACGGCGCCGTCCGTGATGAAGATGCCGAGCACGGCGCGCGGTACCAGATAGATCAGCGCCACCAGCCCGCCGGTCAGGACGACATTGAACGCGAGGCCGGTGCGCACGATGCCCTCGAACCGCACCCTGTCGCCGCCGCCGATCGCTTGCGCACCGAGGATCGAGACCGCGATCGAAATCGACATTGCCGTGAATTGCGTGTAGCCCATCACCTGATTGACGGCGCCGTACGCGGCCGTGGCGTTTGAGCCGAAGCCGTTGACGAGCCCAAGCAGCACCAGCTCGGCAATCGCCATCACCACCATGCCAATTGCGCTCGGCAGTCCGATGCCGAGGATTTTTCCGAGCACGGCGCCGTTGAGCCGCAGGTGACGCAGCAGTGCAGCGTCCGGTGCCAGTGCATGCTTTCTCCGGAGCAGATGGACGGCCAGCACGATCAGCGTCAGCGCGTTGGCGATTGCGGCTGCCCATGCCGGACTGGTGATGCCCGCTGCCGGCAAGCCGAAGGCGCCGCGGATCAGCAACGGCGTCAGGGCCAGGCCGATCGCGGTCGATAGCGCCAGCGCGAGGAGCGGCGTCAACGTGTCACCGACGCCGCGGATCATCGCTGTCATCAGCAGGAAGACGAAGCCGAGCGGCATGGTCAGCAGCATGATGCGGGCATAGGCGCTGGCCTGGTCGAGGATGTCAGCGGGCGTTGCCAGCATGACCATCAATGGCCGGCTGAAGATCCCGCCAGCGAGTGCAACCGTTGCCGAGAGCGAGAGACCGATTGCGAGCGTCGTGCCGACGACGAGCTTGATCCTGCCGTGCTCGCCCGCGCCAAAGGCTTGGCCGATCAAGACGGTGGCGCCGGTGCTCAGGCCGATGACGAAGGCGAACAGGAAGAACATCACCGGGAAGAACGCCGAGACCGCGGCGAGCGCGTCGATGCCGATCATCTGGCCGAGATAGACGTTGCTGACGGTGCCGAACAGCGATTGCAGCGCGTTGCTCGCCATCAGCGGTGCGAGGAAGCGAAGAAACGTCGTCCAGAGAGGCGCGGATGCGGACATGAATTTGCCTTTCATCGAAGCGTGCGAAGCCGTTGCCGCGCGATGCGCGGCTCGGCCGTTGATGGGGTGAATGCTGCGCGGTTTAAGCGAGGTCGCTGTAGGCGAGCTTGACGATGTGGTCGCGGATGTCAGTCGGCCAGTCGGCGATCAGCCTGGTGAAGCGCCGTCGGTCATCCGCGAACAGCGCGCGCGAGGCTTCCTCGAACTGCGGCAGATTGCCCGCCATGGTCGACATGAAGTGATAGGCCGCATCGCGCGCCTGCCGCTCGCGGTCCTTGTCGCCGCTGGCGCGTCTGGCCTCGTCGACGAGCCTGCGCAGCGCGACCGAGGCGCCGCCGGGTTGCGCGTTGAGCCACTCCCAGTGGCGCGGCAGTAACGTCACCTCGCGCGCGACCACACCGAGCTTCGGCCGGCCGCGGCCGCGCGGCTCGCTCGATGGTTGGGTGCTTTCGCTCGGCGGCGGTATGATCTCGGCGAGCCGCGCCAGCACCTCATGATCCTCGCCGCGCAGGTCGAAATCGATCGACCGGCCAGTCCGGTCGTCGAAAATGATGATCGGCTGGTCCGGCTTCGATCCGGCCCGCTTGACTGCGAGCGCGACGTCGCCGGCCGCTCCCGAGGCCAGCCGGCGCTGGCCCATGAAAGCTGTGAAGGTGGCTTGCATTGGAATCATTGCCAGATTGACTGTGTTGGGGATTTAATACCCGGGTAAATTCACGGCGTCAATATACCCGGGTGAAAATATCCGCACCGATGGCTCGACATTGTGTTCCCGGGCTGGCACCAACGGCGCGACGACCAAGCCAAGCTGGGGACCACGCGATGCTGACCGTTCACCACCTCAACAATTCCCGCTCGCAGCGCGTGCTGTGGCTGCTCGAGGAATTGGGCGTGCCCTACGAGATCGTGCGCTATCAGCGCCAGCCGGACATGCGTGCGCCGAAGGAGCTGCGCGCCATCCATCCGCTCGGCAAATCGCCGGTCATTACAGACAACGGCAACACCATCGCCGAATCGGGCGCGATCATCGAGTATCTCATCGCTACCTATGGCAACGGCCAACTGATCCCGCCACCGAACACGCCGGAACGGCTGCGCTTCACCTATTGGCTGCATTATGCGGAAGGGTCGGCGATGCAGCCGCTGCTGCTCAAGCTGCTGTTCACGCTGATGCCGAAGCGCGCGCCGGCGTTGCTGCGCCCTTTGGTGCGCAAGGTTTCGAACCAGGCGCTCACCGCGCTGGTCAATCCGCAGCTCAAGCAGCACATGGATTTTTGGGAAAGCGAACTCGGCAACAGCGAGTGGTTCGCCGGCAACGAGTTCACCGCAGCCGACATCCAGATGAGCTTTCCGCTGGAAGCAGCGCAAGCGCGCGGCGGGCTGGAGCAGGGTCATCCGAAGGCGATGGCGTTCCTGGAGCGCATCCACGCGCGGCCGGCGTATAACCGCGCGCTCGAAAAGGGCGGGCCTTATCAGGTCGGGCGGTAAATCATCTCGGCGCAGTGACAGGGTTACTGTCCCGCAGCTTCCGCCCCACGCGTGCGCGGATCGGGCGCGCCGAGCGGCCCATTCGACGTCACCAGAATCGAATTGGCCGATGTCTGTCCCATCGGCTCCACAACGAAGTGGCCCATCGCCTTCAGCTCCAGCAGAACATCGGCAGGAAACCCGCTCTCGACGCGCACCTCGTCCGGCAGCCATTGGTGATGCAGCCGCGGTACGGAGACGGCGGCAGCCACATCCATCTTGTAGTCGAGGACGTTCACGATCACCTGGAGCACGGTCGAGATGATGCGGCTGCCACCAGGCGAGCCCGTCACCAGCACTGGCTTGCCGTCTTTGAGCACGATGGTCGGTGACATCGAGGACAGCGGGCGTTTTCCAGGCCCTGGCAGATTGGCCTCGAAGCCGACGAGGCCGTAGGCATTCGAGGCGCCGACCGCCGCGGTGAAGTCGTCGAGCTCGTTATTGAGCAGCACGCCGGTGCCGTCGGCAACGAGGCCGACGCCATAGCTGAAGTTCAATGTGTAGGTGTTGCTGACGGCATTGCCGCGGCCGTCGACGACGGAGAAATGCGTGGTGTTGCTGCCCTCGCGCGGCGAGACAGCAGCGGAAACGAGCTCTTTCGAAGGCGTGGCGCGCTCGGCGGAGATGCCCGCGCGCAGCTTGGCAGCGTAGTCCTTCGCGGTCAGCGTCTCGATCGGTGCGTTGACGAAGGCGGGATCGCCGAGATAGCGCGCGCGGTCCGCATAGGCACGCTTCATGGCTTCGATCAGGAGATGCAGCGATGCCGACGATCCCTGCTTCAGATCGGCGAGCCGGAAGCCTTCGAGAATGTTGAGCGTTTCCACCAGCACCACGCCGCCGGACGATGGCAGCGGCATCGACACGATGTCGTAGCCGCGATAGGTGCCGCGCACCGGCGCGCGGATCACCGCCTGATAGGACTTCAGATCGGCAGGTGTCATGATGCCGCCGGCGTCAGCCACGGCCTTGGCGAGTTTCTCCGCAACTGGCCCCTCATAGAAGCCGCGCGGCCCCTGTGCGGCCACGGCCGATAGCGTTTCGGCGAGATCGCCCTGCGCCAGCCTGTCGCCTTCGCCAAGTGGCGTGCCGTCGGGGCGCGAGAAGATCTTGGCCGAGGAAGGCCAGCGCGCCAGCCGCCGGTGCCAGGCCGGCAGCGTATCGGCCATGTCGTCGCTGACGACAAAGCCATCGCGAGCGAGCGCGATCGCCGGCTCGAGCAATTGCGCCAGCGTGAACTGACCGGAGCCATATTTTTCCAATGCGAGCGCGAGACCTGCAACGGTGCCGGGCACGCCGACGCCAAGCACGGAATCCCGTGACCTCGTCGGGTCAGGCTTGCCGTCGGGCCCGAGGAAAACTTGCGGCGTGGTCGCAGCTGGCGCGGTCTCGCGATAGTCGATAGTGATGTCTTCATTGCGATCGGCGGAATGGATCACCATGAAGCCGCCGCCGCCGATATTTCCTGCGCGCGGATAGGTCACGGCCATCGCAAAGCCGGTGGCGACCGCGGCATCGACGGCATTGCCGCCACGCCGCAGGATGTCGGCGCCGACCTGCGCAGATATCTTCTCCTGCGCCACCACCATGCCGTGTTCGGCAGCAGCGGCGCGCACCATATCGCGCGCGGGCGGGACATAGCCCCGCCGCGCATCCTGGGCCGTCAGAGGGACAAGACCGAACGCCAGCGTGGCTATGACGGCGAAAAATGTCCGCCGTGTCGAATATGACGACATCATCAAAATTCCCGTCGCGCTTTTCGGCCAGTTCACACGCGTCACGGCAATGCTATACGGTTTGCCCCGAGACAGGCAAAACTGTTCGTGATGAGGACTGCGTGATGACGACGATCGCCCAGGATGTGCGCATGGCCGGCGTGCCGCGGACCTATCCGCGGCGCGCCGCCGTCGTCAGCTGGATCTTCTTCGATTGGGCCGCGCAGCCTTATTTCACCCTGATCACCACCTTCGTGTTCGCGCCCTATTTCGCGACCGGCATCGCGCCAAATCCTGCCACCGGTCAATCGCTGTGGGGCTTTGCGATGGCGGCCGCGGGCCTTGCGATCGCATTGCTGTCGCCGGTGCTCGGGGCCATCGCGGATGCTTCGGGCCGCAGGAAACCATGGATCGCAGGTTTCGGCGCGGTGCTGGTGTTGGCGTCCTGCACGCTGTGGATCGGCAAGCCCGGCGATGACGCCATCATTCCGCCGCTGCTCACCGCCGTCGCGCTCGCCAGCGTCGGCGCGGAATTCGCTACCCTCTTCAACAACGCGATGATGCCGACCCTGGTGCCGCCGGAGCGGATCGGGCGGCTGTCCGGCACCGGCTGGGCGACAGGATACATTGGCGGCATCGTCAGCCTGATCATCGTGCTCGGCCTGCTCGCCGCCAATCCCGAGACCGGCCGCACGCTGCTCGGCTTGATGCCGCTATTCGGGCTCGACCCGATCACGCATCAGGGCGACCGTGCCGCCGGGCCGTTGACCGGGCTGTGGTTCATCATCTTCGTGACGCCGATGTTCCTGTTCACGCCGGATTATCCGGCGAAGCGCCCGGTGCGCGAGGCACTGCGCGAAGGACTGTCTGAGCTGAAGCAATCGATCAAAGGTCTGCCGAAGCAGAAATCGCTCGCGGCGTTCCTGCTCGCCAACATGATCTACACCGACGGTCTGGTGTCGCTGTTCGCGTTCGGCGGCATTTATGCCGCCGGCACCTTCGGCTGGCACACGATCCAGATCGGCACGTTCGGCATCATGCTCGCGATCGCCGGTGCCCTCGGTGCGTGGCTTGGCGGCAAGCTCGACGATCGTCTCGGGCCGAAGCGCGTGATTGCCGGCAGCCTGCTGATCCTCCTGCTGTCCGTGGCGGCGATCCTGCTGGTCGACAAGGACAGTGTGTTGTTCGTCAAGGTCGCGCCGCCGCAGCCGGGTGCGGCCCTGTTCTCGAGCGCGGCGGAGCGTGCCTATCTGGTGCTGGGCTGCCTGATCGGCGCCGCCGGCGGCCCGTTGCAAGCCGCTTCGCGCACGCTGCTGATCCGTCTGGCGCCGAAGGACCGCATCGCGCAGTATTTCGGCCTGTTCGCATTGACCGGGAAGGTGACGTCCTTCATCGGTCCGCTGTTGATCGGCATGATCACCGCTGCGACGGCGAGCCAGAAAGCCGGCATGGCCGTGCTGGTGGTGTTCTTCGTCGCGGGATTGGGGCTGTTGATGCGGGTGCGGGATTAGCATTCCTGCCGTCATTCCGGGGCGCGCGGAGCGCGAGCCCGGAATCTATCGTGCAGCGTGTCGCGCGGAGAAATGGATTCCGGGCTCGCGCCAAATGGCGCGCCCCGGAATGACAGCGAATTCAATGCCTGAAGTGCCGCGTCCCCGTGAAGACCATCGCGATGCCGTGCTCGTCGGCGGCCTTGATCACCTCGTCGTCGCGCATCGAGCCGCCGGGTTGCACCACGGCGGTGGCGCCGGCTTCGATGCAGGCGAGCATGCCGTCGGCGAACGGGAAGAACGCATCCGACGCCACCACCGAGCCCTTGGTGAGCGGCTCGGCGAGCTTCAGCTCACTCGCCGCGTCCTGGGCCTTGCGCGCTGCGATCCGCGCTGAATCCACCCGGCTCATCTGGCCCGCGCCGATGCCGACGGTGGCGAGGTCCTTGGCATAGATAATGGTGTTGGACTTCACGTGTTTTGCCACACGGAACGCGAATTTCAGGTCGCGCATCTCGGCATCATCAGGCGCACGCTTGGTCACGACCTTGAACGTCATGTCGTCGACCACGGCATTATCGCGGCTCTGCACCAGCAGGCCGCCCGCCACCGTTTTGGCGGTGAGGCCGGGCGCGCGCGGATCGGGCAGGCTGCCGGCGAGCAACAGGCGGAGGTTCTTCTTACCGCCGATGATGGCGATCGCCTCTTCGCTGGCATCGGGCGCTATGATGACCTCGGTGAAGATCTTGGTGATCTCGCGCGCGGTCTCGGCATCGAGCGGACGATTCATCGCGATGATGCCGCCGAACGCCGAGGTGGAATCGCAGGCCAGCGCCCTGCGATAGGCCTCGACGAGGTTCGGCCCTTCCGCGACGCCGCAGGGATTGGCGTGCTTGACGATGACGCAGGCCGCGGTGCGTTTTGCATCGAACTCGCCGATGCATTCATAGGCCGCGTCGGTGTCGTTGATATTGTTGTAGGAGAGTTCCTTGCCCTGGAGCTGCCGCGCGGTCGAGACGCCCGGGCGCTTCTCGGGGGTTGCGTAGAACGCAGCGGTCTGGTGCGGGTTCTCGCCATAGCGCAGCGACTGGATCAGCCTGCCGCCGAAGGCGCGGAAGTCCGGCGCGTCGACTTCGAGCTGCCGGTTGAACCAGTTCGAGATCGCGGCGTCATAGGCCGCGGTGCGGGCATAGGCCTTTGCCGCAAGGCGCCGACGCAGCTTCAGCGTGGTTGCGCCGTTGTTGGCGACGAGCTCGTCGAGCACGGCCTTGTAGTCCTCTGCCTCGACCACGACGGCGACGTCGTCATGGTTCTTCGCGGCGGCGCGGATCATGGCGGGGCCGCCGATGTCGATGTTCTCGATGCAATCCTCGAAACCGGCGCGTTTGTCGACGGTCGCTTCGAACGGATAGAGGTTGACGACGAGGAGGTCGATCGGCGCGATGCCGTGGGTCTTCATCGCGTCGGTATGGTCCTTGTTGTCGCGGATCGCGAGCAGGCCGCCATGCACCTTCGGATGCAGCGTCTTGACGCGACCGTCCATCATCTCGGGGAAGCCGGTCAGCTCGGAGACGTCCTTCACCTTGAGGCCGGCGGCGGCGATCGCCTTGGCGGTGCCGCCGGTCGAGACCAGTTCGACATCGTGCACGGCAAGCGCCTTTGCGAACTCGATCAGGCCTGTCTTGTCGGAAACGGAGAGCAGGGCGCGGGTGGCGCGACGGAGATGGTCAGTCATGAGCAAGATCCTCTGTTCAGGGAGTGTCTATGCCCAGGCGCGCGGCGGATATGTGTCGCGCTTCCCGATGGTGCTCCATCCAAGGTCGCCAGTCGCGCGAACGAGCGCTCGATAGCAGCTTTCGGAGTCGCTCTCAACGGCTAGATAGCGCCGGATCGCGCCTGTTTACAAGGGAAGTTCCGGCTCGCGACGGGCATTACGGCGCGCATTGGTCACCGCTGGCGAGGCAGTGGAACGCACAAAACTCCAGCGGATCGAGGGAGCCTGCCGCGCATCCTGCCGGATCACGATCTGCGCGGTGCGGCGCGGCCCGTCATTGCCGGCCAGGAACACACTGTCTTCGAGATCGACCTTGTCGTCGAGCGCCTCAAAGGTCCAGACGTCGCGGTTCGGCAGCACCAGCATGACGCCGCGCGCATCCGACAACCGGCTCGCCTTCACTGCCGGATGCAGATGGAAGCGCAGCGCGAAATCGGCATCGGCGCCCTTGAAGCGTCCGCCTTGCGGCGGCGACAGCGTGTCCTCGCCGTCGATCCGCGCACCGTCATTGGCGATCATCAGCACGCGGCGATGAATCGCGCCGAATTTGGCGAAATAGCCGTCATGCGAGGTTGTAAGCAGGGTGCCGTTCTGGACAATTTCGCGATAGCTCTCGACCTCGACCGGGCCGCTGGTGACGGGCGCGCCGTGCAGGAGGCGCTTCATCGCCGACATCTCGACGAACTGGCAGGATGAGGTGTCGTGATAGGCCAGCGTCGAATGCGCTGCGGTGCCCCGTGCGAACGGCCGCCAATTGTCGCGGCCCGTGGTCGGCATTCCGCAATTGGTGACGATGCGGCTGATGCCGGAGGACAGTTCGAACGACAGGCAGCCGGCATGGGCGTCGTGGCTGACGCCCGCCGGTGGCGGGGGTCCGGTATCGATGATCAGCGTGGTCTGGCCGGCGTCGAGCCGCTGGAAGCCTGTATGCGGCATGTTCGCCATCGGTGCGCCGTGGGTATCGTCATAGGCGAGCAGCGTGGCGAGCAGGTCGGACGGCGTCGCACTCATGCCGTTGAACAGCGCGAAATTGCCGTCCCCATGGCGAAAGAAGCGCAGCATCGGCATCATGCGGTCGATCGCGTTGAGCAGCGCCGGCGGCGGCGCGATGTTACGCGCCGCGAAGGTCTGTCGCAGCGGCAACAGGTCGATCAGGAGATCGATCAGGGCGCCCGGGTTACGGGAGATGTGTCCGCCGTCGGGCAGGATCTGCCGCTGCAATTCGTCGGAGAGCTTTTTCGAGGCGGTGCGGATGTGGCGTGCCTGGTTGGCGAGGCATAACGCCGCGTAGCACAGCGCGATCAGCACCTGGAGCTTCGGCACCCCGTCGGGAATGTCGAGCATGGCGTAGCGCAGCAAGCGGATCTCGCGCGCGAGGGCGCGCAAGTAACGGCGGTAAAACTTGTTGTCGGTGTCGTTGAGCACCAAGGGTGCCTGTGACAGCAGCGAGATCACGCGCCGCGCCAGCACGTCGGCGCGCCGCGCGACCGGTCGGCGCTTGTTGGCAGGGTTCGAGATCCAGTCCTCGACCAGTGCGCGCGCATTCGCCCGCGTCAGCGCGGTGTCGGCGGCGCGTAAGTGCCGCAGCCAACCGAAGCCGAGCAGCGCGACCTCCCAATCCTCCGACGGCGGTTCGAGATCGAAGATCGAGCGGCCATGGCAATTGACGATCTTGCCGGCGAAGACGAAGCGGCCGGCATAGATCTCGGCGGCGCGGGTCGCATCCGCGGTACGCAGGTCATGCGGCGCGATGATCAGCCGGTCGGTGCGGCTGGGCCAGACCCGCGACACCGCCACAGGTCCGCCGCTCGCGCGCGCGAGCATGTTCCGCGCGAAGCGGTTCATCACCAGCGTCGAGATACGTCTGCGTTGAGCGACCGACACGCCTTGCCTTGAAGGGGAGAGGAGGATTCCGACGAATCCTTATTAATCCCAAAATCGCACGGCTGACACCACCTTGAAAGGGTGCGAATTAGCGTCGGGGGTGCAAAATCCAGTGCAAAATCAGGATTTAACGAGCCGAGCCGCGTAGAATCCGTCGAGCCCGCCGAGCTTGGGATCGGCGTTTGGAAGATGACTGGGCAGGGTGCGCAGATCGCCTTCCGCGGTGAGGATTTCGTCGAGACCTGCGACCTCGGACGCCTCGATTGGAACGCGGCGAAGCGCGGGCTCTGCGGCCAGCAGCGCAGCGATGGCCTGCTCACCCTCTTCGGGTTCCAGCGAACAGGTGCAGTAGACCAGCGTCCCGCCGGATTTAAGCAGCGACAGGGATTTGCGCAGCAGCCGCTGCTGGAGCGCGGTCAGGGCGGCGATGTCGGATTGCTGCCGGAGCCATGCCACGTCGGGATGACGGCGGATCGTACCGGTCGAGGTGCAGGGCGCATCGATTAAAATACCGTCGAAGGCTTCGGCAGGGCCGGCCCATTCAACGGCGTCAGCGACGACCGTCTCGGCCTGGAGCGACAATCGCCGCAGGTTTTCGCGCAGCCGCGCCACCCGGGCGGGCGAGCGGTCGACGGCCGTGACATGCGCGCCGGCATGTGCCAGCTGCGCGGTCTTGCCGCCGGGGGCAGCGCAGAGATCGGCGATGGACTTGCCGTTGATATCACCGAACAGCCGAGCGGGCAGCGCGGCCGCGGCGTCCTGCACCCACCATTGTCCCTCGGCAAAGCCCGGCAGCATGGTCACCGCGCCATGCAGCAGCATCCGCACGGTCCCGGTCGGCAGCGTCTCGCCATGCAGGCGGCTTGCCCATTGCGCGGCATCCGACTTCACCGTCAGATCGAGCGACGGCTCGTGGCCGAGCGCGAGCGCCATGTCTCTCGCTGTCGCCTCGCCATAATGCGCGCTCCAGCGCGCGAGCAGCCATGGCGGCAGGTCCAGCGATTGCGTGGCAACTTCCTCGACCAGAGCCTTGCCCTCGCGCGCGCAGCGGCGCAGCACGGCATTGACGAGCCCGGCATAACGCGCGGCGCGCCGGTCGGATTGCACGAGGCGAACGGAGAGATCGACGGCGGCGTGGTCGGGCACGTCCATCCAGAGGATCTGCGCCGCGCCGATCAGGAGCGCGCTCTGCGCACGCGGTGCGTCGGAGGGAATGCCCTTGTCGAGCAGGCGGGAGAGCACGTGGCCAAGCGTGCCGAGGCGGCGCAGCACGGTGGCGACCAGGCGCCGCATCAGCGCGCGGTCGCGGTCGGCCAGCGACTTCAGTCCGGGATGAGCGCCGCTTCCGTCGAGTTGGTCGTCGAGCGTGCGGTGCTTGTGCAGCACGCCGTCGACGATGTCGGCGGCAATCCGCCGTGCCGCAAGACCTGGCACTTCGGACGGAGGGGCGAAACGTTGAGATGGCATGCGGAAGCAAGGTTCTGAGCGAGCGGCAGTTCCGCCGCGATGGGCGCATGCCTTAACCGGCTCGTTTGTGGCACGCGAATATGCCAAATGTAAGAATCGCTTCCGGCTTTTTCAGCCCTTGGGCCCCATTTCAGGGATGCGTTATTGGACGTCGCGCTGCGGGCCGTCCTGCGCTAGAAGAGCCGCACGATGAGTGACCAGCCTTCCGTTCCCGATCGCAAGCCGCTGCCGCCCGCAGCCCAGCGCGCGCTGGCTGAAGCCGAGGCGCGACGGCAGGCCGCGGCAGCCGAAGCCAAAGCGCGGCCGAAGGAGCTTCAGGGACCCAAGGGACCAGAGCCCACTCGCTACGGCGATTGGGAGAGCAAGGGCATCGCTTCCGACTTTTGAGCCCTTGCTGGTCCAGCGGGATGTCCGCCGTGGCCATCACAGATCGCGATGCTCGCGCTCGGTGAGCGACAGGCGACATGATCTCGATGAACTTGCCCGCGCGGCTTGCTTATTCTCTGCTCGGATTCCATCTGCTCGATGCCGATCAGGCTTCCTTGAATGTTTTGGCCGCATGCGCGTCGTCGCCGATCCCGTCACCACGACCGAAACAGGGAATCTCGATTGTCTTCTTGCCACCGCGAGCTGTAACAGCACCTCGCGGTGCGACGATCGGGCCGGCGATGTTCAGCACCGAGAAGACGAATGCGCCGCCGACGAGCGCGAAGTTGGCGACACGATCCGCTCCCGCCGCACCGCGAATTCGTTTGCCTCGCCCATCGAGTCGACAATCCATGAAAGTGGAACTTTCCTGCAGGGCTCGTCTGTCGATCGGAATTGTCGCATCTGGAGCGTCGCACTTGTCCGTTTCCCCGACTCAGCCCTAGCTTGGCTGGATGCGCCTGCCCAATCGCCCTAGTGCCTATCGGCCGCAGTTCGGCGGCTCTCCGTTCCATCGCCGATTCTCCGGACTGTTGCCCTGGATGTTCGTGGTCGGCGTCGTGACGGCTGTCGTGCTTGCCTTCCGGCACGGCACGAACTGGCCCGTCCCGCATGGGCCCGAACGCCAGACCACCGAAGTCGTCCTCCAGCAGGCGGGAGATGCTGGCGCTCGCCAGCCGGTCGAGGTCATCCGCACTGTCGACGGCGACACGTTTCTGGCGCGCGTGCATCAGCGCAGCGGCGGCCATCTCGTTGTGCGGGTTCGCCTGCGCGGCATCGATGCGCCGGAACTGAAGGCATCCTGCCAGGATGAGCTGAACAAGGCCGAAGCCGCCACCGATGCGCTGCGCAATCTGCTCGGTCAGGGGGACGTGACGATTTCCAATCTCGGACCCGACAAATACGGACGCATTCTCGCTGATGTCGCGACCCGGCGGACTGCCAACGTCGCGGCCACGCTGCTCGCGGGCGGTTACGTGCGCAGTTACAATGGCGGCCATCGCGACGGCTGGTGCGCGCGGGGCTGGCGTTTCTGGTAACAAAAAAGCCGCGTCGCAAGACGCGGCTTTCGCAATCCTCTCCCGGTCTCTTCGATCAGTGCGTGACGACCACCGTCGTGCCCACGGGGACGCGGCCATAGAGATCGGTGATGTCGTCGTTGAGCATGCGGATACAGCCATAGGAGACGAAGCCGCCGATCGAGCCCGGCACGTTGGTGCCGTGGATCGCATATTCGCCGCCGGACAGCGTCATCGCCGCAACGCCCATCGGGTTGCGAGGCGAGCCGCCCGGGATGACGTCGGGAATGTTCGGCTTGTCGCGCTTCACCTCGGCAGGCGGTGCCCAGGCCGGATTGAGATACTTGCCGTCGATCTTGGTCGTGCCGGCCCATTGCTTGCCGGCCTTGCCGACGCCAACCGGATAGCGCACGGCATGGCCGCTATCGAGAATGAGATAGAGCCGCCGCTCGCTGGTCTTGACCACGATCGTGCCCGGCGAATAATCGGCCAGGTTCGTCCCGACCATTTCCGGCCGCGCCTCGGCCGCCGTCGACATCAAGACCCCGACCCCGATGGTGGCGGCCAGCGCCACCGCAATCCTCATCGATATCATTTTCCCTTGCCCCGAAAGGATCGTCCAAACCACGCAAACCCGGCAATTGCGGCTTGCCCAGACATTCCTAACCGCGCTTGTTAACCGGATGGTTTCCACGCACGGCCGCCAAGTGCCAGCCAGC
This sequence comes from Bradyrhizobium sp. 179, assembly GCF_023073535.1. NCBI lineage: Bacteria > Pseudomonadati > Pseudomonadota > Alphaproteobacteria > Hyphomicrobiales > Nitrobacteraceae > Bradyrhizobium > Bradyrhizobium sp. 179. The sequence goes on from NZ_JADPJR010000058.1 coordinate 40,956, forward strand.
GGGGGGAACAAAGGAAATGTTCGAAATAAAGTAAATGACTTGAAAACAACACTCGGCGGGAAAGAGGCGGACGTGCGTCGCGCATGCTGACGAGTGCGTGAGGATGTGAGCCGCGTCATTCCGGGCGCGCGACAGCGTGACCCGGAATCTCGAGATTCCGGGTTCGGTCCTGCGGACCGCCCCGGAATGACGATGGGTTGAGCCTATGCTTGTTTCCGGTTCTGCCGGTTCTTGACGAGGTCGTCGACCACGGCGGGATCGGCCAGCGTCGAGGTGTCCCCTAAGCTGCCCGGCTCGTCCTCAGCGATCTTCCGCAGGATGCGGCGCATGATCTTGCCGGAGCGGGTTTTGGGCAGGCTCGGGGCGAACTGGATTTGGTCGGGCGAGGCGATCGGGCCGATCTCCTTGCGCACCCAGGTCACGAGCTCCTTGCGCAGATCGTCGGTCGGCTCGACGCCGGCCATCAGCGTGACATAGGCGTAGATGCCCTGGCCCTTGATGTCGTGCGGGAAGCCGACCACGGCCGCCTCCGACACCTTCTCGTGCGCGACCAGCGCACTCTCGACTTCCGCGGTGCCCATGCGATGGCCGGAGACGTTGATGACGTCGTCGACGCGGCCGGTGATCCAGTAATAGCCGTCGGCGTCACGCCGGCAGCCATCCCCGGTAAAGTATTTGCCCTTGTAGGTCGAAAAATAGGTCTGTTCGAAGCGGGCATGGTCGCCATAGACCGTGCGCATCTGGCCCGGCCAGGATCGCGTCAGGCACAGATTGCCGGTGGCCTCGCCCTCGAGCACCCTACCGTCGGCATCGACGATCTCCGGCACAACGCCGAAGAACGGTTGCGTCGCCGAGCCCGGCTTGAGTTTTGTTGCGCCCGGCAGCGGCGTGATCAGGATGCCGCCGGTCTCGGTCTGCCACCAGGTGTCGACGATCGGGCAGCGGTCGTCGCCAACGACACGGTGATACCACTCCCAGGCTTCCGGATTGATCGGCTCGCCGACCGAACCGAGCAGACGAAGCGAGGCGCGCGAGGTCTTCTTCACCGGCTCGTCGCCGGACTGCATCAGCGCGCGGATCGCGGTCGGCGCGGTGTAGAAGATGTTGACCTTGTGCTTGTCGATGACGTTCCAGAACCTGGAATTATCGGGATAGTTCGGCACGCCTTCGAACATCAGCGTGGTCGCGCCGTTGGCGAGCGGCCCGTAGAGGATGTAGCTGTGACCGGTGACCCAGCCGACGTCGGCGGTGCACCAGTAGATGTCGCCGTCGTGATAGTCGAAGACGTATTGATGCGTCATTGAGGCGAACACGAGATAGCCGCCCGAGGTGTGCAGCACGCCCTTGGGCTGGCCGGTCGAGCCCGAGGTATAGAGGATGAACAGCGGATCCTCGGCATGCATGTGCTCAAGCGGGCATTCCGTCGTCACCATCGCCGCCGCCTCGTGGTACCAGAGGTCGCGCGTCGGGTTCATGTCGATCTTGCCGCCGGTGCGTTTGACCACGACGACCCAGTCGACGCCGTCGGTTTTGGCGAGCGCCGCGTCGACATTGGCCTTCAGCGGCACCTTCTTGCCGCCGCGCAGGCCTTCGTCCGCGGTGATTATCACCTTGGATTGGCAGTCATTGATGCGCTGGGCGAGGCTGTCGGGCGAGAAGCCGGCGAACACCACGGAGTGGATCGCGCCGATTCGCGCGCAGGCCAGCATCGCATAGGCCGCTTCCGGGATCATCGGCAGATAGATGGTGACGCGGTCGCCCTTCCCAACGTTGCGGGTGCGCAGGATGTTCGCCATCCGGCAGACCTCGTCGTGCAGCTCCTTGTAGGTGATGTGACGGGATTGGGAGGGATCATCACCTTCCCAGATGATCGCGGTCTGGTTGCCACGCTTGGCCAGATGCCGGTCGATGCAATTATGGGCGACGTTAAGAACGCCGTCCTCGAACCATTTGATCGAGATGTTGCCGGGCGCGAACGAGACGTTCTCGATTTTCGTCGGCGCCTTCATCCAGTCGATGCGCTTGGCCTGCTCCGCCCAAAAACCGTTCGGGTCCGAGATCGAGCGCGCATACATGTCCCTGTACTTGGCCTGGTCGACCCAGGCCCGCTTCGCCCACTCTGCGGGTACGTCGTAGATCTTCTCGGACATGTTTCCCTCCACATACGGCAAGCCGAACGCATGCGATTGGCAAGCCGACTTGATCGCTGAACGATTATGCGTCGGGCTAACCGGACCCGACAAGGAGCACAAGCTGGACCTTCGGCGGGCGGCCGACCATGCGGAGGATCAAGGTCCGCGATGGCGGCTGGCGCAAATCTGAAGCCGGCCAAGGGCGCCTTTCGGCTCTTTACCCAGATCGCCGAAATAGCGGCGTGCAGAGCCGCATGCGCCGTCTGGAGGTATTTGGCAACCGCCTATCACTGATTCAGGACTCGCAATACGGTTCGGAACACCCTAAATGGCCAACCCGGGTCCAAAGAGACCCCAGGAACAAAAATCAGAACAGCGGCATTGAACGGTAAGACACAGGGCCAAGGCTTAACACTATGATGGATCAGCAGAATCTCGGGACGATGCGGCCCGCTTCAGCCGATCCTGCGGCCATTGCCCTCGCCAAAGCCCTTGGACAATGGCCGAAACCAGCTGGTTTCAGGCGTTCCAGCCCCAAAAAGACCTTCGACACGAGGCCGGCGGCAACCGTCGAGGCGCTCGCAAGGGAACTCGGCCTACGGCTCAGCGACCAAAACGAGCTGACCATCCGGCGCATCAAGCGCGGCAAGGGCTATTCCTTCGTCCGCCCGAACGGGGCCCATATCCGCGACGCCCGCACCATCCGCCGGCTGCACGCCATGGCAGTGCCGCCAGCTTACCGGGAGGTGCGCTACTCCGCCGATCCGAGCTCGCATCTCCAGGCCGTGGGACGCGATGCCGCGGGTCGGCTGCAATATCGCTATCACGCCGATTGGGAGAAGGTCCGCGAGCACCGCAAGGCGCATCGCCTGGAGAAGCTTGTCGGCGCGCTGCCCAAAATCCGGCGCAAGGTCTCGGCGTTCCTGTCGGGCGACGAGCCGACGCGCGAATTCGCGCTCTCGGCCGTCATCGAACTGATCGCCCGCACCGCGATCCGTCCGGGCAACGAATCCTACGCCCGTCTCAACGGCACTCGCGGCGCCACCACGCTGCTCAAGTCCAACGTCACGCTGGAAGACGATTGCTTTGTGATGACCTTCAAGGCGAAGGGCGGCAAGGCGGTGCGGAAGGAGTGCGACGCAGCCAAGCTAGTCCGCGCCATCGGCATTTTGCAGCGCGTTCCGGGCAAGCGCATGTTCCAGTATCGCGATGCCTACGGCATCGTGCGCGCGGTCAATACCACGCAGGTGAATGCGTTTCTGCGCGAGATCGCCGGCATCAAGATCTCGCTGAAGGATTTTCGCACGCTGATGGCGTCCGCCGTGGTCGTGGAATCGCTGTCGCGGATCACGCCGGCGACCAGCCAGCGTGGCCGCAAGAAGCAGGTGCTTGACGCAATCCGCGCCGCCGCCGACCAGCTCTCCAACACGCCGGCGATCTGCCGCAAGAGCTACGTCCACGACACCATCGTCACCGCCTTCGAGGACGGCATCCTCGAACGCTTTGCCGCGACCATGAAGGGCCAGCGCTCGCAGGCGAGGCGCGAGCAGCTTCTGGCGCAAGTGGTGGCGACCGCGGCGGTCTGATCCGCCTGTCGGCTACGCTTTGTTCGAAACGCCGCGGTCCGGACCGGGATCGCCGCCCGCAGCGGCCGTGGTGAGCCGTTCCAGATAGTGTGCCCACCCCGTCGCATGTGCGGCGGCCTGTTCTGCGGTCGGCAAGCCGCTGTGGGTCATCCGCAGCAACGTGCCGCCGTCCTGCTCAATCAGATCGATCTCGACCAGGCTCGAGCCGGGCGGCACTTCCTGGCCGCCCTCCCAGCCGAACGTGTAGGCGAGACGATGCACCGGCACGACCTCGCGGAAAGCGCCGCGGGCGACGCCGCCGCGCGGGCCGACGCCCTTCAGAAGATAGAGCCCGCCGGGATGCGGCTCCGTGGTCGCGTCGGAACCCATCCAGCTCAAAATCTTCTCGGGGTCGGTCAGATAGGCGAAAACAGTCGCGCGCGGGGCGGCGATCTGGGTCTCGCGTCGCACTATGAACGGTTCGGTCATTGGCGATCATCCCTGGGCTCACACTCGGACATGGCGGGGCCGGAGCGGCCCGTCAAGGATTGCCCGTGACAAAGACGGCGCGCTTTCGTCATGATTGAGCCATGCACCTCTCCCCGACCCTCGCCTGGCTTGTCGATGCCGCCGCAGATAGTGTTGGGGCGGACCGCCTGCTTGCGGAACTCGGCGCACATTTGGTCGCTGATGGCGTGCCGCTTGCAGCGGGCGCGCTGACCCTGGAAGTGCCTCACCCGCTGATCGCGAAGCGGACCTGGTTGTGGCGCGCCGATACCGGCCGGGTGATCGAAGCGCTCGGCTTTGCGCCGGGCGGCCTGGCGCCGGACCCGCCGAACGATGCCGGCCGCCGCTGGCTGCGCGATATCGCGGGCGGTGAGGTGCAGGAAGACATCGTCGGACGGGCCGATGGGCCTTTGCTCGGGTGGATCGGGCCGCGTCCGTTCACCTCGGACGAGATCGAACGATTGCGTCAGGCTGCACGTTTTGCCGCGACGCCGCTCGCCGTGCTCGCCGCGCGTGCCACGTTGCGGGCGACGCTCGACGCCTATCTCGGCAAGCGCAGTGCGGAGCGGGTGCTGGCGGCGCCGCTGCGGCGCGATCTTGGCGACACCATTCAGGCCGCGTTGCTCTATGCCGACTTGCGCAACTTCACCGGCTTGTCGGAGACAAGTCCGCCGGGCGATGTCATCGCAGCGCTCGATGCCTGGTTCGACCGCATCGCCGGCGCCGTTCACGCCTTCGGCGGCGAGGTGCTGAAATTCATCGGCGACGGCGTGCTGGCGATCTTTCCGGTGGTCGAAGCGTCACCGCGGCGTGCCTGCGAGGCCGCTCTGCGCGCCGCGAGCGCGGCCGAAGCCGGGATGGCCTATCTCAACGAGGAGCGCCGCGGCAACGGCTCGCCGCCGCTCGCGTTCGGTGCCGCCCTCCATCTCGGCGAGATGCTCTGGGGCAATATCGGCGCTGCCAACCGGCTCGATTTCACGGCGATCGGCCCCGCCGTCAATCTCGTCAGCCGGCTCGAAGGGTTATGCAAGCCGTTGGGGCGGACCGTGCTGGTGTCGGGCGCGCTCGCTGCAGAGACGGACATGCCTCTGATCGCGCTCGGATCGCATTCGCTGCGTGGGATCGCCGCGCCGTGCGAGGTGTTTGCGCTGCCGGAGACGTAGGGTCGAGTTTCGCTTATTCGGGCTACGTACCTAGGACGACATCCCACCCATCTTGCAGACGAGCTTCCACTCCTCCGCCGTCACCGGCTGCACCGACAGGCGCGAATATTTCACAAGCGCCATGTCGGCGAGCTTCCTCTCGGCCTTGATCGCCGCCATCGTCACCGGTGTCTTCAGGGGCTTGTCGGCCTTGATGTCGACGCAGACGAACTTGCCGGTCTTGTCGGTCGGATCCGGATAGGCTTCCTTGATGACCTCCGCGATGCCGACGATCTCCTTGCCCTCGTTGGAATGATAGAAGAACGCCTTGTCGCCCCTCTTCATGGCGACGAGGTTCTGGCGCGCGGTGAAGTTGCGCACGCCGGTCCAGGCCTCGCCCTTGGCGCCCTTCGCCACCTGCTGGTCCCAGGACCACACCGACGGTTCGGATTTCACCAGCCAATAAGCCATGTTCATTCCTCTGCCTTGAAGGGGCGCGTCAACAGCCCCGAGATCGCGGCGTCGATTGTGCTCCGGCCGCTCAGGATCGAAGCGACCGCTTCCGATACCGGCATCTCGATGTTTTGCGAAGCCGCAAGCTCGATCAGCACCGGCGCGGTGGACTCGCCCTCGGCAAGCTTGCCTGCGGGCGGGTTCTCACCGCGGCCCAGTGCGAGGCCAAGCGCGAAATTCCGTGATTGCGGGCTCGAACAGGTCAGAATGAGATCACCGAGGCCGGACAGGCCCGTGAGGGTCTCGCTGCGCGCACCAAGGGCGCGACCGAGGCGTGTCAGTTCGGCAAAGCCGCGGGTCGTGAGCGCGGCCTGGGCCGAGGCGCCAAGCTCGCGTCCGACCGCAATGCCGACCGCGATCGCCAGCACGTTCTTGGCCGCGCCGCCGATCTCGACGCCGCGGATGTCGGTGGAATGATAGGGCCGGAATGTCGGCGAGCCCAGCGCCTGCACGAGCCTGGTAGCCAGCGCTTCTTCCTTCGCCGCCAGCGTTACCGCGGTCGGCAGGCCGCGCGCGACATCGTCGGCGAAGCTCGGGCCTGACAGGATCGCCGGCTGCGCGCCCGGTGCAGCTTCGGTGATCACATCGGTCATGAATTTGTGGGTGCCGTGCTCGATGCCCTTGGCGCAGGCGACGACGGGTACCGGCCTTGCAATGTGCGAAGCCAGCAGGTTGACCGCGCCGCGCAGGTGCTGCGCGGGCGTTGCGATCAGCAGCATGTCGGCGCGCGCGGCGAGCGCCAGATCGCTCGTCACGACGATTTCCGCAGCGATCCGCACGCCGGGCAGCCGCGGATTGTCGCGCGTCGAGGCAATCCGCGTCGCATGTTCGGCATTGCGCGCCCACAGCATCACGTTCCGTCCTGCCCGCGCCGCCACAATTGCGAGAGCCGTGCCCCAGGCACCTGCCCCGACCACGGCGACGGAATCGAACGCGGTCATCACTAGAATCCCGCTCGCGTGTTGCCGTAGCCCGCCGGTGCCGTCGCGTTGGCATCGAGCAGCCAGCGTGCGCGGGGCTGCGCGTCCATCGTATCGGTCATGCCGAGCGCGAGGCGTTCGGCGCCGGCCCAGGCGATCATCGCGCCATTGTCGGTGCAGAGCTCGGGCGGCGGCATGATCAGCTGGGTCCCGGCCTGCTGCGCGACGTCGTGCAGGGCCCCGCGGATCGCCTGATTGGCGGCCACGCCGCCGGCGGCCACGAGCGCGCGCGGCGCGCCGAACCGCTCGCGGAAATGTCTTAGACCGACGCTCAACCGGTCGGCCGTCGACTCCAGCACGGCGGCTTGAAAACTCGCGCAGAGGTCGCTGATGTCCTGCAGTGTGAGCTCGGCGATGCGACTTGCTTCGTTGCGGACGGCCGTCTTCAAACCGGATAGCGAGAAATTGGCGTCGGGGCGCCCTTGCATCGGGCGTGGAAAGGCGAAGCGGATCGCATCGCCGCTTGCCGCCGCGCGCTCGACCTGCGGACCGCCGGGATAAGGCAGGCCCAGCATCTTCGCGACCTTGTCAAAGGCCTCGCCAATGGCGTCGTCGACTGTGGTGCCGAGCCGCACATACTTGCCGACGCCGGTGACCGCAACGATCTGGGTATGTCCGCCCGAGGCGAGAAATAGGCAATAGGGAAATTCGATCCCGTCGGTGAGACGTGGCGTCAGCGCGTGCGCCTCCAGGTGGTTCACGGCGATGAGCGGGGTGTCGTGCACCATCGCGATCGCCTTGGCGGTGGTGAGCCCAACGATGACGCCGCCGATCAGCCCCGGACCCGCGGCCGCCGCGACCCCTCCCAGCTGGGCGAAGCCGACGCCGGCCTCACTCATGGCGCGGCCGATGATGTCATCGAGCAGATCGACATGGGCGCGGGCGGCGATCTCCGGTACCACGCCGCCGAAGCGGGCGTGCTCCTCGACCTGCGACCGTACGATGTTGGACAGGATCTTGCCGCTACCGTCATGCGCGCGCTCGACCACGGCTGCGGCGGTTTCGTCGCACGTGGTTTCGATGCCCAATACCAGCATTGGCGAATTGTTATCCAACTTGCGCCCTTGCGCTCATCCGTAAAGCAGAGTTCTGGTACGTCCGGTAGCATTCCGGGCACGGCTTGCGCAATCGTCACGCGCGGCCGCCCTCGCAAATGGCCACCGTCAAATGGCTCGGGAACACCAAGCGATGTCCATTCTCGTCACACGACCACATCCCGACAATGAGGCGACGGCGGCGAGTTTGCGCGCGCGAGGGCATGTGGTGCTGCTTGCGCCGGTGCTCAAGTTCGAGCCGGTCGCCTTTCATGACGAGAGTGAGACGAGCTATAACGGCATCATCGTTACATCGGCCAATGCGATCCGCGGCGTCGCGCCGCAATTGCCGGGCCTTGGTCTGTTGCACTTGCCGCTGTTTGCGGTCGGCGAGCACACGGCTATTGCGGCACGCGACGCCGGCTTTGCCGAGGTGATCGTTGCCGGTGGCGACGCCGCGGCCTTGCGCGACAAGGTGGTGCAGAGTGCACGCGACAAGGTGCTGAAGAAAAGGAGCACGCTGCTTTATCTGGCGGGTGCGGATCTGTCGCGTGATCTCGGCGCCGAGCTCAGCGCCGAAGGATTCAATGTGGTCACGCAGACCACTTATCGCATGGCTCCGGTCAAGTTGCTGCCGCGAGAAGTTTGCGAGGGCTTTGCCACCCATGGGATCGAGGCGGTGCTGCACTACTCCCGGCGCAGCGCGCGGGCGTTCCTGGAGGCGGCGCGGGACGAAGGTGTCGAAATCTCGGCGCTGGCTATACCGCAATGCTGCCTGTCCGAGACGGTTGCCGGCGTGCTGCGAGAGGCCGGCGCGTCGCAGGTTCTGGTGGCGGCGACGCCGGACGAAAATGCCTTATTCGACACCTTGGAGCGTGCTTTGCGCACCCGTTTGGCGTAAGAGGTCGAGCCGAATCCGACGCAATCGGATCCGAAGGATCTGTGCAAGGTATGGATGTGAGGAACCGTCACGATGGTCGACGACAAGCCTGAAGACGCAGGATTGGCCCCCGACAGCCGTCGTGCCAAGCGTGCCCCGCCCACCATCGACCTCGAGGCGAGCGAAGTCTCGACCCAGCCGCAGCAGGCGGCGGGCGAGCCCGAGGCTCAGCCGACGCCGGAGCACGCCGAGCCCGAGCCGGCACAATCCGAGCCGGCAAAGTCCGAACTTGCTGACGCTGAGCCGGAACGTGACGAGGCGCCGGCCGCTGTGGCATCCGCGCCCGTATCGCAGCCGATTTCGCCCTGGGTCGTTGCCCCGCTCTCCGGCGCTGTCGCAGCGGCAATCGTGATTGCGGTCGGTTGGATGCTGGGCTGGCCCGCGGTGCAGGCGCCGCCTGCCGCACCGCAAGTCACGAGCGCGACGGTTGATGCGCTCAGCGGGCGTGTGAGCGCAGTCGAAGCCAAGGCCGGCAAGCCCGTCGCCGATCCGGCGATGACGGCGCGGATCGACGCGCTGGAGAAGTCCGTCAGCAGTCTGCGCAGCGATATCGCCAATCTGCGCGCACAATCCGACAAGACTGCGAGCGCACTGAACGACGTGAAATCCGCTCCAGGTGCTGCCGCGCCCGATTTTGCCACGCTCAACGACCGCATCGCGCAGCTCGAGCGCGCCAGCAGGACCGAACGGGCCGAGCTCGCGCAGCAAGGCGAGAAGATCGCCGACGCCAGGACGATGGACGACAAGCCGCTGCGCCATGTGGTGGCGGCGGCCCTGCTCGACGTCGCCGTTCGCCATGGCGATCCCTATCAACAGCAATTGGCAGCGGCGCGATCGCTGGCGGCAAAGCCGGATATGCTGAAGCCGCTCGACGCCTTTGCATCGTCCGGCATCCCGACGCCGGTCGCGCTGAGCCGCGAGCTTCTCAATATCGTGCCGAAGCTGTCGCCGCCGGCGGAAACCCAGACCGGCGGTACCGGTATCGTCGAGCGTCTCCAGGCGGGCGCGTCGAAGCTCGTCCGCATCGAACGCACCGACGGCATCGGCAATGACCGCGGTGCGATCGTGGCGCGCATCACCTCGGCGGCGCTGCGCAACGATGTGGCGGAGGCGCGTCGCGAGCTGAAGTCGCTTCCGGAGACTGATCGCACTGCCGCGCAAGCCTGGCTCGACAAGGCCGATGCTCGCGACGCCGCGCTCGCCGCCTCCCGCAAATTCGCCGACGATGCCATGGCGGATCTCGCCAAATCTGATCCAGCCAAGCCTGCTCAATAAAGATTCGCGCAACGATCGGCGCGTATAGGGATCGCCATGCTTCGCATCGTCCTCTTTCTCATTCTGATCGCATTGGCGGCGGCCGGCGGAGCCTGGGTTGCCGATCAGCCCGGCGATCTGGTCCTGACCTGGGGCGGTCTCCGTGCCACGACGACCTTTCCCGGGTTCGTGCTCGGGCTCGGCATCTTCGCAGCCGCGATCGTGCTGGTCTGGAGCGTCTTGACCATGATGTGGCGCATGCCGGGGCGTCTGCGCCGCCGTCGTCATGAGAAGCGCCATGCCCGCGGTCGCCACGCTATCACTCACGGCCTGCTCGCGATCGGTCATGGCGACACCGCGCTTGCCCGTCGACATGCGGCAGCGGCGCGACGGCATGCGCCGGACGATCCGCTCGCGCTGCTCTTGCACGCGCAGTCGGCGCAGCTCGAAGGCAATCGCGACGAAGCGCAGCGCGTCTTCCGCGCCATGACCGAGCGTGAGGACACGCGGCTGCTCGGCCTGCGGGGCCTGTTCATCGAGGCGCAGCGCGCCGACGATGCGCTCGGCGCCGTGACGATCGCGGAGGAAGCCATCAAGCTGTCGCCGTCCTCGACCTGGGCCTCCCATGCCGTGCTTGGCTTCCGCTGCGCGCGCGGCGACTGGGGCGGCGCGCTCGCGATCCTCGATTCGAATCTGTCCGCGGGTCTGATCGACAAGGGTACCTATCGCCGGCAGCGCGGCGTCCTGCTCACCGCCCGCGCGCTGGAATTGGAAACCATGGATCGCGACGTCGCGCGCGAGAGCGTGATGGAGGCGATCAAGCTCGCGCCGACCCTGGTGCCGGCCGCGGTGCTCGCCGCAAGGTTCGAGAGCGAGGCGCATCAGGTGCGCCGCGCCATGAAGCTGATCGAGGCCGCCTGGCTCGCCAATCCGCATCCCGATCTTGCGGAAGCCTATGCCCATGTGAAGCTCGGCGATTCCGCCCGGCAGCGCTTGCAGCGGGTCGAGACGCTCGCGGCCAAGACGCCTGCCGACAAGCCCGGCCATGTCGAGGGCCAGCTCGCGATCGCGCGCGCTGCGATCGATGCCGCCGAGTTCGCCCGCGCGCGCGAGGTGCTCGCACCGTATCTCAACGATCCGACCCAGCGCGTCGCGCTGCTGATGGCCGAGATCGAGCGTACCGAGCATGGCGATGGCGGCCGTGCGCGCGCGTGGACCTTGCGTGCGGTGCGGGCCCGCCTCGATCCAGCCTGGACTGCGGACGGCTATGTCAGCGACCGCTGGCGCCCGGTCTCTCCGGTCACCGGCCGTCTCGACGCCTTCCAATGGCAGACGCCGGTCGCGAGCCTGCCTTCCGACAAGGGCACCACGATCGAATCCTCGGCCTTCGAGGAGGCCATGCTGGCGGCGCCCCCGCCGAAGCGAGTGACCGTGGCCAGCGAGGCGCCGGTGGAACCGCTGGAGACGGCCCCCGCCCTCGCCGCCCAGGACAATTCCCCTCCTCAGGCCAAGGAAGGTTCCGAGAAAGCTCCCGAGGAAGCCCCCAAGGAGGCTGCCAAGGAAGAGCCAACGATCGCGCCTTCCGAGCCGCTTGATCCGGCTCCCGCGCCTGCCGAATCATCGCCGCCGGCGGCAACGCCGGTCTTCCGGAGCCGTGCCGATATTGGCAAACCCGGACCGGCCCCCATCCCCGCCGTGATCCCGATCGTGCGCGCGCCGGATGATCCCGGGGTCGACGACGAGGGCCCGAGCGACGAATTTACGGAACAAATCGGCACGCCAAAGGCCCAGGCCGGCGGGTGGCGCGGATTCTGGTCTCGCTGGGGCGCATGAGGCCCATTTCGAACGCTTGTCCTTGCCAATTCGGGCCATGCCCGATATCAGGGGCGCGCGTATCGGGGCCGGCATCGTCCTGGCTCCGGCTGGGTTCGCCGCAATAGCTCAGTCGGTAGAGCACGTCATTCGTAATGACGGGGTCGGGGGTTCGAATCCCTCTTGCGGCACCAGCGCCCCTGTGTCCGGCCCGGACACATGGGTAACAGGTCGTACCTGAGACATGGGTGACAACCTCGTGCCGTTCGGGTGTCGAGGGTTGCAGGGTTCTTCACGCATTGATGGCACACCCCATTGTTGCTCGGCCCGCGCTCTCGCCGCCATGTCCCGAGCTGTTGACGAGAGCCCAAGAACGTGGATGGCCGGGACGAGCCCGGCCACAGCGCAAGTTGAAGCTATCTGAGCGGGTGATCGCCTACTGCGAGACCGTCTGCACCACACTCGATATCGGGCGGGAGTTCGTGCCTGAGGTCGGCACCTTCAGGTCCTTCAGCAACGCCTCGTCATATTCCGGCAGCGTCTGGAGGCTCGTCTTGGCCTTCATCTGCACGATCTTGTAGCCGCCGGCCTTGAGCCGCGCGAGCAGCCCCGGCATGGCTTCGCCGGTGTGCTTCTGGAAGTCGTGCATCAGGATGATGCCCTTGCCGAGCTTGTCCAGCCTGGTCATCACGGTCTCGACGATCTTCTCCGGCGTGGCGCCCTTCCTGAAGTCGAAGGAGTCGATGTCGGTCGAGAACATCGCGACATTGCGGGTGCCGAAATAGGTCACCATCGCCGGATTGTGCTGAAGCTGCGGGAAGCGGAAGAACGGCGCCGGATTGGTGCCGAGCGCGAATCTCACTGCGCTGAAGCCCTTCTCGACCTCGTCCTTGACCTGCTGCTCCGTCATCTTCTTGCTGTTGAGGTTGACATGCGACCAGGTGTGCGTGCCGACCGTGTGGCCCTGGGCCAGCACCTGGCGCAGGATCTCCGGATGATAGGTTGCGTGCTTGCCGACCGAGAAAAACAGGCCCTTGGTGCATTCATCCGCGAGCGCCTTGAGTACCGCGGGCGTATTGACCGGCCACGGACCGTCGTCGAAGGTCAGCACGACCTCCTTCTCGGTCAGAAAGTCGAACTGCTTGAAGTGCTCGAAGCCGAAGCCGGGACCGCCTGTGGTGTCGATCTCGACCACGCGGGCAACACCCAGCGCATTCGGATTGGCGCAGGCTTGTTTCTGCTGCACCGGCATGGCCGGGGCGGGCGATGGGGCAGCTGCCGCCGGCTTGGCCGCGATCGCCGCGGTGGTCTCGACGTCATCCTTGGCGGCGAGCTTCGCCGGTGCCGGCAATGGATCGGCGGCACGGGCTGCAACTGTCTTGGGGGCGCCCTGATCGGCGCGCGCGGAATAATAAAACCAACCGCCGGCGGCGATCACGACCGCCGCAACTACACTGGCCAGCATCAGGCCCAACGCATTACGCATCGCTATTCTTTCCAATTACGCAACCAAACCGGCGGAATTTCCCGCGCGACGAGCCATTAATGCGAAGGAACAGTTAACGTGACACCAACGCGACGCCGGTCGCGCAGGAATTTCAGCGAGGTGCGCCAAAGTGGAAGTGCGCCAAAGTGACTGAGGTCACAGAGGCTGTGCCTCCCGTGACCATCATCACGGTGGAAACGGTTTGGCCGGAGCATCGTAGTTCCCATCAACAACCGGCGCCGTTCCGACGGTGCCAATGGGAGCTTCAAATGACCAAGTCGTTTTCCAGCAGGATCCGCGACACCAACCTGGCCCTGTGCTTTGCCGCCATCGTGTCGACCGTCTCGACGACCTCGGGCTTCGCCTTCTCGGCCGAAGCGCAGCAGATGTGCACTGGCGATGCCTTCCGACTCTGCTCCGCGGACATTCCCAATATCCCGAAGATCACGGCGTGCATGATCAAGCATCGTTCTGACTTAAGCGCCGGCTGCCGCGCGGTGATGGACAAGGACCTCGCCAAGGGCGCGTCGCGCAAGGTCGCTGACACGCAGGACAAGCAGTAAGCAACACGGCGATCGTTGCGTCGGATAGCTCCCCTCGCGATGTGCCCCGGCGTCAAGCCGGGGCCATGCGGCGGCACGTTGCAGCCACTCAACAAAGCCGTTGCGGCCTTAGGACCATCGCACTAGCTTCGCCCGCACATTTCTTCCGGGTAAGAGGCATTACGCGATGGCTAGATTTCTTTTCGTTATTTCTTTGCTCCTGTGCGCATCGGCCGCGTCCGCGCAGCAGCAGCCCGGCCACGATGCCTGCGCGCGTGATGTCAGTCGCTTCTGCCGCGCCGTGATGAACAATGGCGATGGCGCCGTGCTCGCCTGCCTGAAGCAGAACCGCACCCGGCTGAGCAAAGGCTGCGACAAGGTGCTGACGGATCACGGGCAGTAAGCTGTCATTCCGGCCTCGCGCCTGACGGCGCGCTGCGGAATGACGAACGTGAGGCTTACGTGCTGCTCCCCGCCGCGGTCGCGACCACCGGCAGCACTTCGCTATTGGCGCGGTCCGGCGTGTCCTCCTTCCAGCGCACCGAGCCGAACGGACGCTCCAGCATGCGCCGGATCCGCACCGGCTCGGGGCCGATGTGGAAGGCCATGGCTTCCTGATGCAGCGCGCGTTCGGACTGAGTCGAACGGTTGCGCTGGCGTAAGTAGTCGAGCCAAGTCGGACAATGATAGCGCTCGGTCCACAATTCCGGATCGGCGATGTCGCGTGCGATCGACCAGCCATAGGCGCCGTTGCGCTGCCGGGAGAGCTGTACGTCCTGCATCACATTGTGGAAGGCGCGGGCATTCTCTTGGCTTACGCGGTATTCGATCTCAACCACCAGGGGCCCGCTGCGGCCGGTCAGCGACAGCTTCACCTCAGGATCGGCCAGCACCTCGGCATCCTCATTGCGCGCGCCGACGCGCGGCATCGCTAGCCAGACGCCGAGCAGCGGCGAGATCAGCATCAGGCCGGCCGCGACCAGGAGTGCGACCTCGACCCCGGCATAGTCGGTGAGATGGCCCCAGCCCCAGGCGCCGATCGCGATACCACCCGAGATCGAGGCCTGGAACGCCGCGAGCGAGCGGCCCGCGACCCAGCGCGGCGCCGAGAGCTGCACGCCGATATTGAACAGCGCGATCGCGGCCATCCAGACCGCGCCGGCCAGCACCAGCGCGGTTGCCGTCAGCACCGGCTCCGTGCTCAAGCCGAGCGCGGCCATCGCAAACGCCATCGAGATGGTGCAGGCGCGGATCGCGGCTTCGCCGCTCATGCGCTTGCGCAATTCATGGATGTTGAGCGCGCCGATCACGGCCCCCATGCCGAAGGCGCCGAGCATGATGCCGTAGGTCTGCGCGCCGCCATGCAAGAGGTCGCGCGCGACCAGCGGCATCAGCGCCATCACGGCCCCGCCGATCAGGCCCATCACCAGCGTGCGCAACAGCACGATCTTGATCGGCGGTGAATTGGTGATGTACCGGAAGCCCGATACCATCGCGCGGTTGAGCTTCTCTCGCGGCAGGCGCGAGGGTTCGGTGTTGCGGCGCCAGAGCAGCAGCACCACCAGCAGCGGCAGATAGAGAATCGCGTTGCAGGCGAACGCCGCCACCGCGCCGAGCGCAGCGACGATCACGCCGCCAACTGCGGGACCGAAGCTGCGCGCAATGTTGTAGCTGATGCCGTTGAGCGCGACGGCCGAGGGCAGTGCGTCGGGCGGCACCTGTTCGCTCACCGAGGACTGCCAGGCGGGGCCGAACAGCGCATTGCCGCTGCCGACGACGAAGCAAAAGGCGAGCAGCAATTCTGGCGTGATCAGATTAAGGCCGGCCAGCACAGTGAGCGCGCTCGCGCCGACCAGCGCGATCGACAGCGAGACCAGAGTGACGATGCGTCGATCATACATGTCTGCGATGGCGCCCGCCGGCATCGAGATCAGCATGATCGGCAACATGAGCGCGGTTTGCACCAGCGCCACCTTATCGGCCGAGGCCGCCATCTGCGTCATCGCCCAGGCGGCACCAACGCCTTGGATCAGGAGGCCGAGATTGGAGAGCAGGCTGGCAAGCCAGATGCGCCGGAATACGGTGTACCGCAGCGGCGCGGTGATGCGTTCGGCGACAATTTTCTGGCGGTTGCTCTGCTCGGTCATATCCCTTCCAAACGGTCTGGCAGAAATGGTCCTGGCGATTCCGGCAAATTCAGTGATGCCCGCGAAAGTCCTTCGCTGTCCAGTGGTTAGGCCGGTATAAGCGGTGCAAAGAGGCGTTTGCCGGGGAGGAACAGATGAAGCTGTCGCGACGGACGATCCTGCAAGGGGTCAGCAGCTTGCCTTTCGCAGTTGCGAGCTTGCGGGCGGGCGCGATGGCCCAAACCGCACCGGCCGCCACGCCAAGCACTGAGCTGCCGCCGATCCTGTTGGTCCACGGCAACGGCGACTACGACGCGCTCTGGATGACGACTTTGTGGCGGATGGAATCGAACGGCGTCGCACGCGATCGCATGGCGGCGATCAATTTCACCGATCCGCTGGCGCGCAGCGACGACAAGGTCGAGCAGGCGAACCGGTCCTCGACCGAAGACCAGCGCCGCGAGCTCACCGCCGCCATCGCTGACCTGAAGCGCCGTACCGGCGCGCCGCGCGTGGCGCTGGTCGGCAGCTCCCGCGGTGGCTATGCGATCCGTAACGTCATCAAAAATGGCGGTGCCGGCGATGTCAGCCACGCCGTGTTGTGTGGCACGCCCAATCACGGCGTGTTCGCGACCGACGACCAGCCCAACAACGAGTTCAATGGCCGCGGCGCATTCCTGCGCGGCTTGAACGAGGGCGAGAGCGAGGTGACGGCGGGCACAGCTTTTCTCACCTTGCGCAGTGACGGCCTGGACAAATATGCCCAAGCCGACGGCCGTTTCATCGGAAACCCCGGCGTCCCGACCGGTGTTACCGCGGAGGGGCCGGAGCTGAAGGGCGCCACCAACCTCGTGCTCGGTGCGCTCGATCATCGCGAGGTTGCGTTTCATCCGCGCGCATTTCGCGAGATCTACAAGTTCGTCGCCGGCCGCGAGCCGATGCGCATCGCGATTGTGCCGGAGCCAAGCGTGAAGTTGAGCGGTTTGGTCACGGGCACGCCGGGCGGCGTGCCGACCAACCGTCCGGTGGCCGGCGCAACCGTCGAGGTCTTCCGCGTCGATCCCGAGACGGGAGAGCGCAAGGGCGGTGCGCTGCACAGCTCAAAAACCGGTGCCGATGGCCGCTGGGGACCGGTCCAGGTCGATCCCACCTGGTCGCTCGAATTCGTCCTGGCATCGCCCGACGCGCCGACGACGCACATCTACCGCTCGCCATTCCCGCGCTCGTCGGACGTCGTGCACCTGCGGCCCGCGCGCCCGCTCGGGCCGGCTGACAAGGACGCAGGAGCTGTCGTGATCATGTCTCGGCCGCGCGGCTATTTCGGTCTGCCACGCGACGTGGTGCTGCTCGACGGCAAGGAGCCGGCCGACGTCAAATCGGGCGTGCCCACGGATGCGGCAGCAACCCTGCGGCTTCCGGCGAGCGAGGTCGGGCGTAACATCGTGGCCCAGTTTGGCGAAGAACGGATTGTGGCACGCGCCTGGCCCGCCTCTGAGAACAGGATTGCGATTGCCGAGCTGACTTATTAGCTGTTTGCTTGCGTCACTTCCGCGGGAGAGAGCCATGAACATCGCCAGCGTGCGTCGGCCCATCATCCCTCCGACCCCGCCGCGTGCGCCGGACGATATGTCGTTCTTTGGCAAGCTCGCGGTGATCCGCCAGAACATGATCGCGTCCTGGGGGCAGCGCGCCTATGAGGAAGACGTCATCCCGGGCCGCTTTTTTTTCCGCAACAGTTTCATCCTGAACCAGCCGGACGCGATCCGGCACGTCCTGCTCAGCAATTACGAGAACTATACGCGCACGCCGGCGGGCATCCGCATGCTGCGCCCGGTGCTCGGTGACGGCCTCCTGATTGCGGAAGGTCATTCCTGGACGTTTCAGCGCCGCACGCTAGCCCCGGCCTTCACGCCGCGCGCTACCGCAAATCTCGTCCCGCACATGACCGCGGTGCTCGACGAAGCGATTGCGAAGCTCGACGCGCGAACCGGCGAGCCGGTCGATCTGCGCGAGGTCATGCAGCGCATGACGCTCGAGATCGCCGGACGCACGATGTTCTCGTTCGGTATGGACCGCCATGGCACGAGCTTGCGCAATTTCATCATGGAATATGCCGCGCGGCTGGGACGGCCCTATTTCCTCGACATGGCGCTGCCGGTGTCCTGGCCGAGCCCGATGGATCTTGCACGAGCGCGCTTTCGCAAGCGCTGGACCGAATTCGTTGCCATGCTGGTCGCCGAACGGCGCGCGGCGGGCAAGAAGGACGGCGCGCCGCCGCGTGACCTGTTCGACCTCATGGACGAGGCCCGCGATCCTGAAACGGGCAAGGGCTTTTCCGACGGACAGCTCGTCGACGAGGTCGCAACCATGATCCTGGCGGGTCACGAGACAACGGCGACGGCGCTGTTCTGGGCGCTCTATCTGCTGTCGCTCGACCCTGGCACGCAGGAGGAGGTCGCCTCCGAGACCCGCGGCGAACATCTCGACAGCATGGCCGACATCGAGCGGCAGAAATTCACCCGTGCCGTGATCGAGGAGACCATGCGGCTCTATCCGCCCGCCTTCCTGGTCGCGCGTGCCGCGCGCGAGAAGGACAACGCGGCCGGCATCGAGATCGGCAAGGGCGACATCATCATGATCGCGCCGTGGCTTTTGCACCGGCACGAGAAATTGTGGGATCAGCCGAACGCGTTCATTCCAAAGCGCTTCATGGCGAAAGAGCCGCCTGATCGCTTCGCATATCTGCCGTTCGGCGCGGGCCCCCGCGTCTGCATCGGCGCGCCGTTTGCGCAAGCCGAATCGGTGCTGGCGCTGGCCCGGCTGATCGGCGCGTTCCGCGTCGAGCTTGCCGATACCGTTCCCGTGATTCCGCATGGCGTCGTCACGACGCAGCCAGACCACTCACCCATGTTCCGCATCACGCGTCGGTAACGGACGCTCGGCTGGCCGATGGCGTGATCCACCTTAGACAGAGCCCCCGCCATGAGCGACATCCAGGCCCAGTTTTCCGTTCTGAAGCAGACCGCCGACGCCAAGGTGGTCGACGCGATTGCGCAACTGATCGCCAATGGTCAGGATCGAGACCTCAACCGCATCAACGTGCTGGATTTTGCCGATCGTGCCGGGCTCGATCAGGAGAAGGTCATTTCTGGATTCCTGCACGCATCGCGGCTCGGCCTGTTCGACATGAGCTGGAACGTGCTGTGTCCCGGCTGCGGAGGAGTTCTGGGTGCGCATACGACGTTGAAATCCCTGAAGCATGAAGACTACAACTGTGCGCTCTGTGCAGCTGGGTACGAGGCGTCAGTCGATGAGATGGTCGAGGTGGCTTTTACCGTCAGTCCGCGCGTCCGCCGAATCGGTGCCCACGATCCCGACACATTGCCGATCTGGGAATATGTGCGGCAGATGTTCTGGAGCTCTGGGGTCGACATCAACGATGAATCGTTCTCGCGCCTGATCAACGAAGTGACGCTGGAAGCGCTCGAATTGCCTGCCGGCGAAAAGGCGATCCTCTCGCTGAAGCTTCCTAGCCAGTTCGTCATCGTCTTCGAGCCGGTGACGCATTCCGCCCATTTCCTGGATGTTCAGGGTGAGCCGACGAGCGAACGTCAGCAGCTTTCGATCATGTTCAACAAATTAGAGGCGCCTACGGGGACCACTGTGATGCGCCCCGGACCGTTGCGCCTCACGCTCGAGAATCAATCAGGCAATCGCGTGTTGCCCTCGGTGTGGATTGCCGCCGATGCGCTGCATGAGATGATCGGCAAGCGCAAGCCCATTCTGACGGCCAAGCGGATGCTGTCCAATCAGACGTTCCGCGACGTCTTCAAGGCCGACAACCTCAATGTCGACCAGCGATTGAAGATCACGTCGCTGACCTTCCTGTTCACTGACCTGAAGGGGTCGACGGCGCTATACGAGCGAGTCGGTGATCTCAGTGCTTTTGACCTCGTGCGCGCGCATTTTCGTGCGCTGCTGGAGATCATTGCCGCCGAGAAGGGGGCGGTGGTGAAGACAATCGGCGACGCTGTCATGGCGACCTTCGTCAGACCTGAGCACGCAATTACCGCGGGGCTGCGCATGCGCGCCGCCATGGATGAATTGAACAAGGAGCGCGGCGCCAACGATCTCATTCTCAAGATCGGTATTCATGAGGGGCCTTGCCTCGCGGTGATGCTCAACGAGCGCCAGGATTATTTCGGCCAGACCGTCAACATCGCCGCGCGCGTGCAAAGCCTGTCGACCGCGCAGGAGATCCACATCACCGGTCCAGTGCTCGACGTGCCGGCGGTTGCCGAAATCCTTCAGCAGCGCGAGATCAAGCCGATCCAGAAGCAGGCGGCTCTGCGCGGCATTGCCGACAAGATGGTGGTGTACGAGATACCGTGAGGGATGCGTCCGACATGCGCTCCGTCGCAATGAGGGCGTGGCGGCGGATGCGCGCTACATCCTCCAGCGCCGATCGGACCGGGCATAACGCCAACCGGCAGATTGCCGAAACGTAATGCAGCGCGCGGAACTGACGCACATTGCGCCGGTTGAATTTGCGCCTCATATAATGCTGGTAACATCCGCCCCTCGCGGCTTCATCGATCTCGGTAGGACTTTATGCTCGACGGCCTGCGCCAATTCATCGCCGACATTGTTGCTCCCCACGACCAGACTCGCGCATTTGGCGATAGCGACTATCGGCTGGCAGCCACGGCGCTGCTGATTCACGTGGTCTCGCTGGACGGTCAGCCGAGCGCAGCCGAGCAACGTAAACTACATAGCCTGATCGAAAGCCACTTTGGGTTGGATCGCGGCACTGCGGACCGGCTGATCGCCGACGCCACCCAGGTCGAGGGCGAGGCGGTCGATCTCTATCATTTCACCAGCGTCATCATGCGCTCGCTCGACGAAGAGGGTCGCAAGCGCATCGTGCGGATGATGTGGGAGCTGGTCTATGCAGACGGCCAGGTCAGCGAGTTCGAGGACAACGTCGTCTGGCGCGCCTCCGATCTGCTCGGGATTTCGCAGCGCGACCGGATCGACTTGAAGCACGCGGTCGCGGACCGAGCCGGTGGTCAGGTCAAGGACACCGCGGTCGCGGCTGACGGCTCTGGCCTCGACTGATCGCGGCCTGCGCGGAGACATGACGAAACTTTAATTTATTCGCCGCCTGCGCCGAATTCGCCTGCAAATCAAAGGTTTTTCAGCGCGGCCTGTCGTTCTGCTCAAGCGGCCATGCTGGCGGCGCAGCTTGCATGTCGCGCGTGGCCTATGCTCTCGTTCCACCATTGCGGGGCCAAAAACTTGAATTCAAGAGACTTCGATCGTGACTGAGCGGGTGACGCTGATTACCGGTGCCTCGGCGGGTATCGGCATGGAGCTGGCGCGCGTGTTTGCCGCCAACGGGCATCGCCTCGCATTGACCGCGCGCCGGGCAGACCGATTGGAAGCGCTCGCCGCTGAGCTGGCCGCCAAGGGCGGCAAGAAACCGATCGTGATCGCCTGCGATCTCGAGGAAGCGGATGCCGGCGACAAGATCGCGGCAGCGCTTGCCGCTGAAGGTGTCGAGCTCGATCATCTCGTCAACAATGCCGGCTTCGGCGTGTTCGGTGATGCGATCGAGCGCGATCGCGTTGAGCAGCTCGGCGTCGTCGATGTCAATGTCCGGGCCCTGACGGATCTGTCGCTGCGCTTTGCCGATCAGCTCATCAAGAACAGGGGCGGTCTTCTCAATGTCGGATCTGTCGCCGGCTTTCTGCCTGGCCCCGGCATGGCCGTCTACTACGCCTCAAAGGCCTATGTCATCTCCTTCACCGAAGCGCTGCGGGCGGAGCTTGCACCGCGCGGCGTCCGCGTCACCGTGCTTTGCCCGGGCCCGGTGCCAACCGAATTCCAGGCTCGCGCCGGTGTCGGATCCCAACATGATACGGCGGTTCTCAACGTCTCTGCCGCCGAGGTGGCCCGCGATGCGTATCGCGGTCTGATGGCCAACAAACGGGCAGTGCTGCCTGGTCTGGGCATCAAGATTGTGCCGTTGGCGCTGCGTTTCTTCCCGCGCGGCTTCATCCTGGCCGCGACCAGCCGATTCCAGAGGCGCAGATACTAAGAGAAAGCCTGAGGCGCCCCGTAGTGGCCCGGAGCTTGCTTTGATCCCGGTGTGTGCGCGAACTCACACGATGTTAACCATCGATTAGCTATGCTGGCGGTCTGAACCGATAGCACTCGCAGAGGCCATGTCGTTCCGGACGGACAGGTTTCGTCGCGCAGAATTGGTGCCCCTCCGAAAGAGGACGCCTGGCGCGGCCGCCTTCGCCTCCGAAGCCCGGCTCCCGGTTCTGATCGTCCTGCATCAGGAATCCTCGAGCCCCGGCCGAATAGGCAACGCTCTGCGCGCGCTCGGTCATCGTCTCGACATCCGGCGACCGCGCTTCGGCGATGCCCTGCCCGAGACGCTCGATCAGCATGCCGGCGTCGTGATCTTCGGCGGCCCCATGAGCGTCAACGATCCCGACGACTACATCCGCCGTGAGATCGACTGGATCGAAATTCCGCTCCGCGAGCAGCGGCCGTTCCTCGGCGTCTGCTTAGGTGCACAGATGCTGGCGATGCAGCTCGGGGCCCGGGTCGCGCCTCATGCGGAGGCGCTGGCCCAGATCGGATACTACCCGATCAGGCCCACTGCCGCGGGACATGCGCTCTGCCCGCACTGGCCGGAGCAAGTCTACCACTGGCATCGCGAAGGATTTGATCTTCCGGTCGGCGCCGAGCTGCTTGCCGAGGGCGATGATTTTCCGGTGCAGGCGTTCCGTACGGGCAATGCCTTCGGTGTGCAGTTTCATCCAGACGTGACCTACGCGATGATGTGTCGCTGGACCACGCGCGGCTATGATGGCTTCAGCGCGCCGGGTGCGCGGCAGCGGCATCATCATTTTGCAGATCGTGCCGTCTACGATGCCGCGGAACGCGCCTGGCTCGATCACTTCATCGATGGCTGGCTGGCGCGCCGGCCGGCGCTGGCGCAAGCCGCCGAGTGATCGCGCCTTCGCGCGAAGCCCTTGCCTCTCCCCTGAATATGCTAGGCTCTCTGTCAACGTGCGCGCACGAACGCGCCGGCAAAGGGAGAGCGCCATGGCCTACGAGCACATTCTCTATGAAGTGAGCGATAAGATCGCAACCATCACGCTCAATCGCCCGGATCGTATGAACGCTTGGACGCCGATCATGGAGCGCGACGTGCGTCACGCGATGGAAGCGTCGAGCATCGACGACAATGTCCGCGTCATCGTGCTCACCGGTGCGGGCCGCGCCTTCTGCGCCGGCGCCGACATGGATGCGCTGAAGGGGCTCGATCCCGATGACGTCAGACGCGCCTCGAACCTGCCGCCCTTTGACATGAACCGCCGGCCGGATTGGCAGACGCGCTACGGCTATTACCCATCGATCAAGAAGCCGATCATTGCCATGCTCAACGGCGCGACCGCGGGCATCGGCCTCGTCCACGCGCTCTATTGCGATCTGCGCTTTGCCGCCGACAACACGGTGTTCACGACCGCCTTCGCGCGGCGCGGTCTGATCGCCGAGCACGGCATATCCTGGATGCTGCCGCGCATCGTCGGTCATGCCAATGCGCTGGACCTGTTGCTTTCGGCCCGGCGCGTGCCGAGCGCGGAAGCGCTGCGGATCGGGCTGGTGAACCGGCTCTGCTCGCCGGAAAAACTCCGCGAGGAGACCTATGCCTATGCCCGCGACCTCGCCGATTTGGTCTCACCGAGCGCGATGGCGGTGATCAAGCGGCAGCTTTACGAGGTGCCGTTCCAGACGCTGGCCGAGGCGACGATCGAAGCCAACCGAGAGATGATGGTGGCGCTGAACGGCAGCGATTTCCGGGAAGGAGTCGCAAGCTTCATGGAGAAGCGGCCACCGCGGTTTATGGGGAAATAGGGGCAGGAGCTTCGAACAGTCCGTCTTCGCCCTTTGGGCTTCGCCGGACACCACGCTTCGCGCCACGCGTAGCCCGAAGGGCCTTGGCTAATTGCTGTTTCGATTTGCGGATACGGTCCGTCTTCGCCCTTTGGGCTTCGCCGGACACCACGTTTCGCTCTTCGGACTCCTCGTGGCTGCGCCACGCGGAGCCCGGAGGCCTTGGCTAATTGCTGTTTCGATGCGGATACGGTCCGTCTTCGCCCTTTGGGCTTCGCCGGACACCACGCTTCCGGTCCGTCTTCGCCCTTTGGGCTTCGCCGGACACCACGCTTCGCTCTTCGGACTCCTCGTGGCTGCGCCACGCGTAGCCCGAAGGGCCTTGGCTAATTGCTGTTTCGATTTGCGGATACGGTCCGTCTTCGCCCTTCGGGCTTCGCCGGACACCACGCTTCGCTCTTCGGACTCCTCGTGGCTGCGCCACGCGTAGCCCGAAGGGCCTTGGCTAAGTGCTGTTTCGATTTGCGGATACGGTCCGTCTTCGCCCTTCGGGCTTCGCCGGACACCACGCTTCGCTCTTCGGACTCCTCGTGGCTGCGCCACGCGTAGCCCGAAGGGCCTTGGCTAAGTGCTGTTTCGATTTGCGGATACGGTCCGTCTTCGCCCTTCGGGCTTCGCCGGACACCACGCTTCGCTCTTCGGACTCCTCGTGGCTGCGCCACGCGTAGCCCGAAGGGCGAAGCGTGGTGGAGCCAGGCGGGATCGAACCGCCGACCTCGTCATTGCGAACGACGCGCTCTCCCAGCTGAGCTATGGCCCCTTTGCTGGCCGCTCTGGTGAATGCGGCCGACAACCGGGCGCCATTTAAGTCCCCGCCAAGGTCAAGTCAAGGACGGGTATAACCCGGTTTTAGCCATCCGGGCGCCGACTTCCCTTGTTTGGGTCGGGGGGAACCGATATCAAGCCAGCGGCGTCAATCCCGACCGGAGCCAGAGTTTTCAAAAACCATGCGTGCCGTTCTCGATATCGTCATCATCGTGCTCGATCTCTACGTCTGGCTGCTGATCGCGTCCGCGATCCTGTCCTGGCTGATCGCCTTCAACGTGGTGAACACCCGCAACCAGTTCGTCTCGGCGGTGGCGGAGTTCCTGTACCGGATCACCGAGCCCCTGCTGGCACCTATTCGCAATTTCCTGCCCAGTCTCGGCGGCCTCGACATCTCGCCGATCATCCTGATCCTGCTGATCATGTTCATCGAGCGGGTGATCCTGTATTACATCTACCCGAACGTGATCTAGGCAAGCTGGAGCGCCTTGGTTGTCAAAGAACCCTGGCGTCCCTCCGCCACAGGAATCAGCATCGCGCTGCGGGTGACGCCGCGCGGCGGCCGCGACGACATCGACGGGATCGAGCAGCTCTCCGACGGCCGCAGCGTGCTCAAGGTGCGGGTACGCGCCATTGCCGATGGTGGCGAGGCCAACAAGTCGGTCTTGGTCCTGCTGGCGAAATCGCTTGGTGTGCCCAAGGCCAACGTCAGGCTTTTATCCGGGGCGACCTCGCGGCTGAAGCAGATCGCGATCGAAGGCGATTCGGCACGGCTCGGCGAAGCCTTGCGTCAGCTCGCTTTCGCCAAATCGATAGACCATAGGAACTGACATGACCGCGAAAATCATCGATGGAAAAGTCATTGCCGCGGAACTTCGCGGCCGCGTCGCCGAGGAGGTCGCCCGCGTCAAGCGCGAGCACAATCTGGTGCCGGGCCTTGCGGTGGTGCTGGTCGGCAACGACCCTGCCAGTGAGGTCTATGTCCGCTCCAAGCACACTCAGACGCAAGGCGCCGGCATGGCCTCGTTCGAGCACAAGCTGCCGGCCGACGTTGCGCAAGCAGATCTCCTGGCGCTCGTCGCAAAGCTCAACCGCGATCCGGCCGTGCACGGCATTCTGGTGCAACTGCCGCTGCCGAAGGGGCTGAACACCGAGGCCGTGATCAATGCCATCGATCCCGCCAAGGATGTCGATGGCCTGCATCCGAGCAATGCCGGCCGGCTCGCCGCCGGTTTTGAGGCGCTGTCGCCCTGCACGCCGCTGGGCTGCATCATCCTGACCAAAAGCGTGCACGCTTCGCTCGAAGGCATGAACGCCATCGTCATCGGCCGCTCCAACCTGGTCGGCCGTCCGCTGGTGCAGTTGCTGCTGAACGAGAACGCCACGGTCACGATCGCGCATTCGCGCTCGCGCGACCTGCCTGGCCTCGTGAAGCGCGCCGACCTCGTCTACGCCGCTGTCGGCAAGCCGGAGATGGTGCGCGGCGACTGGCTAAAGCCGGGCGCAACCGTGATCGACGTCGGCATCAATCGCATCCCCAAACAAGACGGCAAGACCCGCCTCGTCGGCGACGTTGCCTATCAGGAAGCGCTTGGGGTTGCCGGCGCGATTACGCCGGTGCCGGGCGGCGTCGGCCAGATGACGGTCGCCTGTCTGCTGGTGAATACGCTCCGTGCCGCCTGCGCGATCACAAGGCTGCCGAAGCCGGCGGTGTAGGTTTGTCGTCATTCCGGGCGATGCGCAGCATCGAACCCGGAATCTCGGGACACAAACTCCTGGATTCCGGGTTCGCGCTTCGCGCGCCCCGGAATGACCGTTAGCCCTTCTTTTTCTTCTCGCGCTCAATGCCTTCGAGGATCAGCTTGTGCGCGTCCTCGGGGCCGCCCCAGCGCAGGATTTTCACCCACTTGCCCTTCTCAAGGTCCTTGTAGTGCTCGAAGAAGTGCTGGATCTGCTGGAGCGTGATGTCAGGCAGGTCAGAGTAGCTCTTCACCTTATCGTACCGCTGCGTCAGCTTCGACGACGGCACCGCCAAAATCTTTTCGTCGCCGCCGGCCTCATCTTCCATGAACAGCACGCCGACCGGGCGCACGCTCATGACGGCGCCGGGAATGATGGCGCGGGTGTTGATGATCAGGACGTCACAGGGATCGCCGTCATCCGACAAGGTGTGCGGGATGAAGCCGTAATTCCCGGGGTAACGCATCGGCGTGTAGAGGAAGCGGTCGACCACGAGCGTGCCAGCCTCCTTGTCCATCTCGTATTTGATCGGTTCGCCACCCACGGGGACCTCGATGATGACATTGACGTCATGTGGTACGTTTTTCCCGATCGAGACCGCATCGATACGCATTCAAGGCTCCGTTGTTGCCGAGGTGACATCGCGCCCGGCAGCGATTTTGGCGCTGTCATACGCGGGCTTCGCCCGCTGATCCATCGCGTTTTTGTGAAATAATGAATCCGGCGATCACCGGCCCAAGTGGCAACGGTATCGACGGATGGAAACGCTGCCGATTCAGGTTTCAGCAGCTCAATTGGTCCAGGCGAAGGCAACCTTGTCGAGCGACTTCGGCCCGAACCGCTCCGAGGAGCGTGCCACCATGCGGCCGCCCAGGGCACGGTAGAACTCGGTGGCCGGATCGTTGTCCGACAGCGCCCACACCACCATGCTTTTCAGGCCGCTCTGCATCAGGTCGCGGCGGGCGGCGGCGAACAGGCGGCGGCCGAAGCCGAGGCCCTGGAATTCAGGACGCAGATAGAGCTCGTAGATCTCGCCGTCGAAATGCAGGCTGCGGGCGCGGTTGCGGCCATAATTGGCGTAGCCTGCGATCTTGTCGCCGAACACCAGCACGCTGACGCGGCTGCCCTTGCGGATCGCACTGTCCCACCATTGCGGACCGCGGCGGTTGATCAGCTTCTCCAGCTCGGCGCCGGGAATGATGCCCTGATAGGCCGAGCGCCAGGCTTCGTCATGGGTCGACGCCACCGCAGTTGCATCTGCGGCTTTGGCCGGCCGGACTTCGATCAGGGTTGTGCTCATGGACGCGATCAAACCAAGTCGCCGCGCCGGCGGCAAGACCTATCGTTAATTATCGGTTAACCTGTGGACTTTCTGCATCAGTTTTTAACCATGTTGTACCGAAAGAGGACAAGCCGCCGTTCAGAACGGGATCGCCCTGCCGTGCGTCGGTGCAAAACTCGCTGCGGCACCCAATGAATGCGATGGCTGCGCAAAAAGTCTGGCCGGAGTGATTCGTTCCTACTGGAGCATGATCCGGAAAAGTGAGGAGCGGTTTTCCGAAAAGATTATGCTCAAACAATAGTCTAAAGCGCGGTGACCATTCGTCTTCATCTCATCGCGCTTTCGTGTGACATCGCTGTCGGTGTCCGCCTCCTCTGGCAATTCATGCGGCTCCTCATCACCCCTGCGTTTCTGTCTTGGCTGGCCGTGCTGACTGCGTCACCTCTGTGCGCTCAGACCACGTTTGGCCCCTCCGGAGAGGAGGGCGAACCGTTTCGCCGGCAACAGTGGCGCGTGCCGTCGCCGGATACCGGCATTGCCGCGCATGCGCTGCTGTTTCGCCCCGTCGGCGCCGGCCCGTTCCGGTTCGCGGTCATTGCCCACGCCTCGACGCAGAATGGCTTGCGTCGCGCGCAAATGCCGCGACCGGAATATCGCGCGCTCACGGCGTATCTCGTCGCGCACGGGTTTGCCGTGCTGGTGCCGGAACGGCTCGGTCACGGCGCGACCGGCGGCCACTATGTCGAAGACCAGGGCGGCTGCGACGAGGCGGACTACGCGCGATCGGCCCGTGCAACGGCCGACGAAATCTCGCTCGCGCTGGACTATTTGCGAAAACAGGAATTCATCCGCAAGGAGGCTGCAACGGTCATCGGCCATTCCGCCGGCGGTTGGGGCGCGCTGGCGCTCGCCAGCGCCGAGCCGAAGGCGATCTCCGCCATCGTTGCATTCGCGCCGGGGCGCGGCGGCCATGCCAATGATGAGCCGAACAGGATCTGCGCGCCGCATACGCTCCTTGCGGCCGCCGCCGAATTCGGCAAGACCGCGCGCATCCCCGTCACGTGGCTCGTTGCCGCCAACGACAGTTACTTCGCACCGGCATTTTCTCAAAGATTGGCCGAGGCGTTTGGCGGCGGTGGCGACAAGCTCGACTTTCGCATCCTGCCGGCCGTCGGCAGCGAGGGTCATTGGATGATCGAAACCGAGGCCGGCGTCAAAGCCGCAAGCGGCGAGCTCGCGCGCGCGCTGAACCAGGGCAGGCCGGTGGCGGCCAAGAAGCCGTGGGACAATCGCTGATGCCTGAATGGCCCGACGACGATGTGATCCTGTTCGATGGCGTGTGCATCTTCTGCTCGCGCTGGGTCCGTTTCGTCGCCGCCCGCGATACGGCGAAGGGGTTTCGCTTCACGCCGGTCCAGTCGGATTATGGGGCGCGGCTCGCGCGCACGTTCGGGATCGATCCGCACGATCCCGATACCAATGCAGTGATCCACGGCGGCGAGGTGTTCATGAAGTCCGATGCCGCGCTCATGGTGCTGTCTCAGCTCCCCGGCTGGGAATGGGTGCGCCGGCTGTTCGCCGTGCCGAGGCCGCTGCGGGATCCCGTGTACAGCCTCGTCGCACGCAATCGCTATCGCATCTTCGGCAAGTACGATCCCTGTTTCGTGCCCGATGCCGATTTATGGGCGCGGGTGATCGAATAGTATCCTCGTCTTGCGAGGAGCGAAGCGACGAAGCGATCCAGAATCTCTCCGGAGAAAGACCCTGGATTTGCTTCGCTGCGCTCGCAACACGGAGCTTGCGGTCATGGCCTGCCTAGGGCCGCCAGCACTTCCCTGGCCGCTCGCTCGCCGCTGTCGCGCGCGCCATGCGCTGTCGAGAAGAAATTTGGCGAGGTTGCCTCGCCGGCGAAGAACAGCCGGCCATCAACCGGTGCGGCCAGCACGGCGCGATCGTCGGCGTGACCCGGCAGCGCGTGCGAATAGGAGCCGCGGGCGAAAGGATCGTGCGCCCAGCGCGACTCGCGCAGGGGTTTTAGCTTGCGGCGGATGTCGTTGCCGAGAAAGCCTGCAATCTCGTCGATGCTATGGGCGGCGAAGGCGCCCTCGCCGGCGTCTTCCAATTGACGCGCAAAGCTGCCGCCGAAGAAGCCATCGATGCAGGGCTGCCCGAATGGGCGGATGTGATAGGTGCCCATCGCGGTGCGCATGGTGGCGCCGCGCAGGTTTCCGTCCTTCGGAAAGGCTTCAGCATCCGCGAGCGCCAGTGTCACCTTGTCGTTGACACCGAGCGGCAGGCCGCGTGCGGCATCGAGCTTGGCGGGAAGCGGCGGAGAAAAGCGGATCGCCTCATCGGCAATCAGATTGGTCGGGACGGTGACGATCACCTTGTTCACGATCATCGTGCCCTGCGAGGTCTGGAGCCGGATGCGCTGACCGGAGTGATCGACCAGCGTAACGTTGCAGTTCAGCGCGACCGGACAGGGCACACCATAGGCCGCGATCAGCGTTCCATACCCGGCTCGCACACGCCAATTGAAATACGTGTCCTCGTAGCGCTCCATGTCGAGGATCGAGACTTGATCGAGTTCGCACCCGTTCACATAAGTCGAGACCGCGTCGATCATCGGATTCCAGCGGTTGCCAGGCTCGAGGTAGCAGGAGGCGGGCGCGTCCTCGCCGCTTTCCGCGGCCTCCCAGGCGCGTTCGTAGAATTCGTCGATCGCGTCCGCAAAGGCGATGCGCTCGGCTTCCGGAAAGGCGTCGCCATAGGCGCGATCGCCCCAAGGCGGCAGATCCGTGTTGATCTCGAAGCCGAGCTGGCGGGCAATCGCAACGAAGGAATTCTTGTCAGCCGAGTGCAGCCAGCCGCAGCCGACGTCGAAGGTCACGTCAGGCGAGGCCTGCACGGTCCAGGCGCGGCCGCCGAGCCGATTACGCGCCTCCAGAACGATCACGGAGAGGCCGGAGCCATGCAGCGCATGCGCGGCGCCAAGGCCGGCGGCACCTGCGCCGATGATCGCGACGTCGACGGAGGAGGGGAAGGACATGGAAGGGCGAATAGTGAGTGGCGAATGGCGAATAGAGTATAAGAAATGCCGCCTCTCGCCAAATAACCCTATTCGCTACTCGCCATTCCCCATTCGCTTGGCCTACGCCACCGCTTCCTTGGCCTTTTCCGCACGCTTGCGCTCGTTCGGGTCGAGATGCTTCTTACGCAGGCGGATCGACTTCGGGGTGACCTCGACGAGCTCGTCGTCCTCGATATAAGCGAGCGCCTTTTCCAGGGTCATGCGGATCGGCGGGGTCAGGCGCACCGCTTCGTCCTTGGAGGTCGTGCGGATGTTGGTGAGCTGCTTGCCCTTGAGCACGTTAATCTCGAGATCGTTGTCGCGGGTATGCTCGCCGACGATCATGCCGCGATAGACCTTCCAGCCCGGCTCGATCATCATCGGCCCGCGGTCTTCCAGCTTGAACATGGCGTAGGCGACCGCCTCGCCCTGGTCGTTGGAGATCAGGACGCCGTTGCGGCGGCCCTGGATCTCGCCCTTGTAAGGGGCATAGCCGTGGAACAGGCGGTTCATGATCGCGGTGCCGCGGGTGTCGGTCAGAAGTTCGCCCTGGTAGCCGATCAGGCCGCGGGTCGGCGCGTAGAACACCAGACGCAGGCGGTTGCCGCCGGACGGCTTCATCTCGATCAGCTCGGCCTTGCGCTCGCTCATCTTCTGCACGACGACGCCGGAATGCTCCTCGTCGACGTCGATCACGACCTCCTCGATCGGCTCCATCGTGGCACCGGTGGCTTCGTCCTTCTGGAACACGACGCGCGGGCGCGACACCGAGAGCTCAAAGCCCTCGCGGCGCATGGTCTCGATCAGGATGGCGAGCTGCAATTCGCCGCGGCCCGAGACTTCCATCGCGTCCTTGTCGGCGGCTTCGACGACGCGCAGCGCAACGTTGCCTTCGGCCTCGCGCAAGAGACGGTCGCGGATCATGCGGCTCGTCACCTTGTCGCCTTCGGTGCCGGCGAGCGGGGAGTTGTTGACGATGAACGACATCGACACGGTCGGCGGGTCGATCGGCTGGGCCGGCAGCGGCACTTCCACGGTCGGATCGCAGAACGTATCGGCGACGGTGCCCTTGGTCAGGCCCGCAATCGCAACGATGTCGCCGGCTTCCGCTTCATCGAGCGGCGTGCGCTCGAGGCCGCGGAACGCCAGGATCTTGGTGATGCGCCCCGACTCGACCAGCTTGCCGTCGGCGTTGAGCACCTTGACCTGTTGGTTCGGCTTGAGCACGCCGGAGGAGATGCGGCCGGTGATGATACGGCCGAGATAGGGGTTGGCTTCCAGGATGGTGCCGATCATCTTGAACGGACCTTCCTCGACCTTCGGCGCCGCGACGTGGCGCAGGATCAGGTCGAACAGCGGCTCCATGCCCTTGTCCTTCGGACCCTCCGGGCTTTCGGCCATCCAGCCCTGCTTGGCCGACCCGTAGAGGATCGGGAAGTCGAGCTGCTCTTCGCTGGCATCGAGCGCTGCGAACAGGTCGAACACCTCGTTGATGACCTCGGTCGGGCGCGCGTCGGGACGGTCGACCTTGTTGATGACGACGATCGGCTTCAGGCCGACCTTGAGTGCCTTGGACACCACGAACTTGGTCTGCGGCAGCGGGCCTTCGGCGGCGTCCACCAGCACCAGCGCGCCGTCCACCATGTTCAGGATGCGCTCGACCTCACCGCCGAAATCGGCGTGGCCGGGGGTGTCGACGATGTTGACGCGGGTGTCCTTCCACTGCACCGAGGCCGCCTTGGCCAGAATGGTGATGCCGCGCTCGCGCTCCAGATCGTTGGAGTCCATGGCGCGTTCGGTCACCTTCTGGTTCTCGCGGAACGTGCCGGACTGCTGGAGGAGGCGGTCGACCAGGGTCGTCTTGCCGTGGTCGACGTGGGCGATAATGGCAACGTTGCGGAGGTTCATGAGTGAGCTTCTTTGCGTTCGAACAATGGGTTAAGCGCGATCTCGCCGGTCGGACCGGGACCTCTTCTCGAAACAACGCTGAAAGACTGGAAACGGGCGCTCGCCGCCCAAAAAGGAAGCCCGGCCATATCAGACCGGGCGCCCTACGCGTTGCGGCGCAATATATGCAAAAACAGCCAAAAAACAATGTGTACTTTGGCCGTTGGTTGACTGAATTTTGTCCGGGAATCTCCGGGGGTTAGGCGAATAGCGGCGTTAAGCGCGCCGCCCCTTGATCGCCGCCCAGATCAGGGCAATCCCGCCGATTCCCACGACTAGGCCCAGGAAGACCAGCGGTGCGATGTCGGAGGCGATCCGGCCGTCCTCGACGACCGACATTCCGCCAAAGAGCAAGGCGCAGACACCCGGCAGCAGCATGATCAGCCCGAAGATCGCCATGAGGGCGGTCAGGCAGCCGCCGCGTTTGTTCGCCGGGGCAGGAGGCAGTCCCGGCGGCGGTATGTTGCTGATGCTCATGCTTGCAAGACTCCGTCGGTCGTCTGTGCAGCGAGGGCCGCGCGAACGCCGTCGATGTTTCCGTTGCGGTAGAACAGATTGTAGGTGTCAAACGGAATGATCGAGCCTTGCTCCGTCACGAAATGGATGCAGCTGCGCTTGACGTTGCCGACGCAGAAATTGAAGCGATCGAGAAACTGCACGATGGTGACGCGGAACACGTTCTCGTAAGTGAGCCCTTGCGGCACCTGAAAGCTCGGCAGGCAACATAGCAGTTCGCAGACGCGTTCGGGGGTGTTGAGCGGGCCCGACGACAGCGAGAAGAGGTCAATAAACTTCTCCTTCAGCACCGGATATTTCTCCGGGCTGATCGTGTTCGGCATCACCGCGACGAGCTGCTCCTGCGGGATCAGCGAGGTCAGCGGCAGCACGTTCTCGCCGTTGCGCAGGCCGTAGCCGATCGAGATGCTTTCGGGATTGCAGGGCAGCGGGATCATGTCCTTGTCGCCGAACACGTCGGTCTCGATCACGCGCTTGCGGATCTCCGACAGCATGATGCGGTCGGTGTTCTTGTCGAAGTTCTCGTTACGGCCGGCGTCCTGCACCGGCTGCAGCGTGACCCCACGCACGCATTTCCAGGTGAGCGCGTGGCGGACGATGTCGCCGATCTCGGCATCGTTGACGCCGCGCTTGATGGTTGCGACCAGCGTGGTCGACACGCCGTAATGCTCAAGATTCTCCAGCGCCTGCTGGCGGATTTTTCGAAGGTCCGCGCCGCGCAGATTGATCAGTGGCTCGCGCTGCAGCGAATCGAACTGGAGATAGACCTCCAGCCCGCGCTTGTTCTCGGCGAGCCGCGCCACGAAATCCTTCTCGCGGGCGATGCGCAGGCCGTTGGTGTTGATCATGACGTGGCGGATCGGGTGGGGCGCGCACGGCGTCCAGGATCTCGAAGAAATCCGGATGCAGCGTCGGCTCGCCGCCGGAAATCTGCACCAGGTCGGCCTCGCCCTCGCTCGCGACCAGCGCATCCAGCATCCTCTCGACCGTTGCGAGTGGCGTGAACCGCGTCCGCGCCGGTGAGGATTCGGCGAAGCACACCGGGCAGGTGAGATTGCAGTGCTCGGTGATCTCGATCAGCGCCAGGCAGGAATGCTGCTCGTGGTCGGCGCACAGACCGCAATCATAGGGACAGCCGAATTCCGTCCGCTGCTGGAATTGCAGCGGCCGATCGCCAGGCTTGATGAAATCCTTGCACAGATGCCAATAGGCCGTGTCCGTCGACACCAGCGTTGATTGGACGCCATGCTGCTGGCAGCGTTTTTCGTACCAGACCTCGTTGCCGAGAATCTGGATCTTGGTCGGCACCAGCTTCAGGCAGGTCTCGCACAGCGACTGGGTCTGGCCCCAGAAGATATAGGGGCGCGACTTACGCAACGGCGCGTTCATGCAGGGATCTCGCTTTGGGCGCCATCGCCAGCATGAATGCGGCGTAGAGTAGGATGGACAGCGACAGCAGGTGAAACAGCGTGAAGGGGCCGATCAGCGTGCCATAGGGCTTGAGGAATTCCCACAGGAAGCGCTGCGCTCCATAGTAGACGAGCACCAGGTAGAAACCATTGGTGACCACAAACCCGTTTCGGTTCAAGACCGCCAGCACATAGAGAAGCGCGAACACGCCCATGGCGGTGCTCTCATAGAGCTGCACCGGGTGGCGAAGAAGGCCGTCGCCGAAATCATGGCCAAAGGGCAGCGCCGTGGGCGTGCCATAGGTGAAATCGTCGAGGCCCGCGAAGTAGCAGCCGATCCGGCCGACCGCGATGCCGAGCGCCAGCGGCAGGGCAAAACGGGCGCCGGTTCGCGCCGTGATGCCTGCGGACCATTTGTAGAGCTCGATCGCCACGATGCCGCCGGCGAGCGCACCCTCGACCGAGCGCGCAACGCCGCTCTGGCCCGACAGCCACAGATTGACCGACCCGAACAGGTAGGCGCCGACGCCTGCGCCGAACACCAGGGCGGCGATGTAGGACATTTCGAAGGATTGCACAGGAAACCGCAAGCCCTGTCGCGACAGCCAGTAGACGGCAGCTGCCGCCGCCAGCCATGCTGCAATATCGAAGACCGTATGAAGGAAAGCCCCGCTCATGCGGCGGAGAGCATAGCACGATCACGCCAGCGGAGCGCTCATGTCCTCTCCCATGTGCACTGCCTTCACAAGGGAGAAGAGGCGAGACTAGGTTCGCTATCCGGCCTCCCGCTCCTCCGTTGGATAGACGCCTCGCAGCACTTCCTCGAAGTGCAGCTTGACAGCATCGTTGCAGAGGCAGGCGCGCAGGCGAAGGCCGTCGCGGCTGCGGACGAGGATTGAACCGCGCCTCGTGTCGAGCACGCCTTCGGCTTTGAACGATTGGAGCACGCGGCTCGCATAGCTGCGCCCCACTCCGAGCAATGTCGCAAGCTGCTCATGCGTCAGCGGCACGCTGCTTTCGTCGCCGGTACGCTCCATTGCTGCCAAGATCCATTTGGCGGTGCGCTGCTCGATCGAGTGGATGGCGTTGCAGGCGGTCGACTGGAAGATTTGCGCCAGCATGCAATCGGCATAGCGGGCGAAGATGTTGCGCAGTGACGGCGAACGTGTCTTGGCTGCTTCCAGTTTGCCGACGTGAATGCGCGAAAATGGGCCGCCGAACTTCACGCAGATGCGGGTATAGGCCGGCAGAAATCCCTCGCTGACGATGCCGCCCACCGCGCCTTCACGACCGACCAGGATGGTCTCGACGTCGCGGCCATCCTCGTTAGGGACGAGAAAGGTCGCAAGCGAGGGTCCGCAGGGGAAGTGGACGACCTGGACGTCATCGCCGGGATTGTAGAGCAGTTCGCCGGCCGCGCAGTCCTCGATGATGACGTGCGGCGCGAGCAGTGCGTAATCCGCCGGGCTCAGGCGCCGCAACAGATTGTTGATCGGCCGGCTGTCGACCTCGCTTGTACTGCCGATACGCGCATCCATCGTGAACCCCCCGTGCTCTTTTCCACAATACCGGGTTCCGTCCGTTTCCTGTGTGCACAAGTGGACAGACTGAAGAACTGTGATGTGGTGGTTTCGTTCCGGGAACCCTCCGATGCGCTGGGCGCAGGCGTCGTGGCGCGGCTGTCCTGATCAGAAAAACCTCTCGCTCCAAGATGCGATCATGGCACCCGCACTTCTCGATGGCTTCCCATGTCCTGCCGACGTCCTCGTCGTCGAGGACGATCCGATCATTGCAATCGATTTCGAGGACCGTCTGCTCGGGTTTGGCGTGAGGCAGGTGCGCACCGCCGGGTCGGTGACGCAGGCGCTGGACGCGATCGCGAAAGGTGCTCCCGATTTCGCCCTGCTCGACGTCGAGCTGAACCGCGAGAAGAGCTTTGCGATCGCCGAGCGACTGGTGGCGCTGAACGTCCCATTTGTCTTCGTCACCGGTTATGGTGCCGAAACGTGGATTCCGCCCGAATTTGCGGCGCGGCCGCGGCTGCAAAAGCCGTGCTCGAGCGAGGCGCTGGAGGCTGCGCTGCGGACGCGCGGTCGCTGAGGTTCAGGCAGATTTCGGGTCGAGCGTGGTCGACCACAGCGCCACGTCGGCGCGGTCGCGCAAGCTCACCGTCATCTGGCCGGAGGCGCCGTCGATCTTGACGTGGCCGAAGAACTGCATCCCGGCAGACGGCGGCAGGTTCTGGCTGTCCTTGCCCGGTGCCTTGACGAAGCGCACCTCCGGCCCAAAGGTGTTGTCGAGCGCGTTCGGACCGAAAGTGCCCGCATGCAGCGGACCCGAGACGAACTCCCAGAACGGCTCGAAATCCTGGAATTGTGCCTTGTTCGGATCGTAATAATGCGCGGCGGCATAGTGTACGTCCGCGGTCAGCCACACCGTGTTGCTGATCGACGCCATCTTGATGAAGCGAAGGATGTCCGCGATCTCGAACTCGCGGCCGCGTACCGGGCCGTCGCCTTGCGCAATCGCTTCCGATCCGCCTTTCGGCGTGTCCGCGACGATGAGACTGAGCGGCATGTCGGAGGCGATCACCTTCCAGGTCGCGCGCGAATTCAACAGGCCGCGCTTGAGCCAGGCGATCTGGTCGGGTCCGAGGAAGTGGCTGGCCGGTCCGTATTCCGTTTCCAGATTGGCGCCGTTCGCGCCGCGATAGCTGCGCTCGTCGAGCACGAACACGTCGAGATGCGGGCCGTAGGAGATCTGGCGATAAATCCGGCCCGGTTCAGTGATGCTCTCGCGCATCGGATACATCTCGTGAAAGGCGCGCGTTGCGCGCGCGGCGAGCAGCGTGATGTCGCGTACTTTGTATGACGCCGGCAACTCCTTCGATAGCGACCAGTTGTTGGTGACCTCGTGGTCGTCCCACTGCACGAAGATCGGCACGTCGGCATTGAAGGCGCGGAGGTTGTCGTCGATCAGATTGTATTTGTGCGCGGCGCGGTACTCGTCCAGCGTCTCCGCGACCTTGGCCTTCTCGGGGATTGTGACGTTCTTCCAGATCTTGCCGTCGGCGAGCTTCACCTCGGATTGGATGAGGCTGTCGGCGTAGATCGTATCGCCCGAGTGCAGGAAGAAATCCGGACGATGCTTGCGCATCGCGGCGAAGGTGAACATGCCGCCGTCGTCAGGGTTGATGCCCCAGCCCTGGCCGGCGACGTCGCCACCCCAGACGAAGCTGACATCGCGGCGGTCGGCCGGCGCGGTGCGGAAGCGGCCGGTCACCGGCTCGCCCTCGACCGCGCTATGCGAGAGATCGCGGAAGCGCACGCGATAGAAGATGTCCTGTCCGCCCGGCAGGTTCTCGATCAGCATTTTGGCCGTGAAGTCGCTCTCGGGCAGCGCTGCGATCGGCGGCAGCGCGCGAGCGTCCCTGAACGACTCCGTCGTCGCCACCTCGACCAGCATTTGAGCCGGCCGGTCGGTGCGTGCCCACACCACGCCGCCGTCGACCGTGACGTCACCTGATTGTACGCCATGGGTGACTGCAGGCCGGTCAGCCGCTCGCGACAGATAAGGCATCGCGATCGTGCCAAGCGCGCCCGCGCTGGTGGTGAGGAAACGGCGGCGTGAGAATGTGATGGTCATGGGACGGTCCCGATTTCGCCAGGGACGGGTGCCTTGCGGCAGCCGCCACGATGAGATCAGACCCTATATTGAGACAATGTGACGCAGCAATAACGCGCAGGCGCTACGCGTTGCCGGCGGCTCTGAATTGCGTGCCCGTGCGGGGCGGCGTCTGCGGCAGGCTGAACAGCACCGCCTTACGGTCGGCGACGGCGGCATGGAATTGGTCGAGTGCGATGTTGAAGGCGGTGAGCGCGGCCTCCTCGATCGCACCGTGATCGAAGCAGCGCAGCGTGTCGCGCAAAATCACGTCGGCTTCGGCCTGCATCTGGTCGAGCTCTTCGGTCGTCTCGCTCTTGCGGGCCGCCGTGATCATGTCGAGCAGGCGTTCGCGCAAATGGCTGTTGTTGTCGCGCTCGTCCTTCTTCAGATAGCCGGCAAACCAGGCGCCGATCGAGCCCATGGCGGAGAGCGCCATCAGGCTCCACCAGATGTAGTCGCTGTATTTGTCGAGAAAGGTTTTTTCCTCGCCGTCGACGAAGGCGGCGGCGCCGGGATGCACGGGGATCACCGCATCCTTGTCGGTGTCGGGCGTCTCGATCTTCGCCGCCAGTGGGAATTCCGTCACCAATTGCTGGCGCACGGCGAACAGCTGGCGCGTGAATGCCGCGATGGTGGTTTCGGACACAGCTTTGCGCGCCACGATGTGGTGCGCAAAGCTGATGGTCTTGACCTCGTCGTCCGGGCGGTCGGGTGAACCGCCATAGGCGCCGGCTGGAATCTCCGCGGATTCGTAGACCGGGTGGTTCTGCGCGATCGCGTCGGCGGAATCGATCGCGAGGAAAGTCGGCGTGCCGCCCTCTTTGACCGATGCAGAGATCGCGTCCGCCGTGATCTTGCTGTTGACCGGGCCGGCCGCGAGGTAGACGTCGGCCTTCTGGGCCTTGATCGCCTCGGCAACCTCGTTGGCCGGGAATTGCACGATCTCGACCTTGGCGGGATCGACGCCGTATTGCTGGAGGATCACCTTGAGCAGGTTGACGTTGGCCTGGGTGCGGCCGACGACACCGACGCGATGGCCGGCGAGTTGTGCCACCTTGGTGATCTTCGCGCCCTTCTTCTTGCCCTTGCCCGCTACGGCCCACAGCACCACGACATTCTTGCGCAGCGTCGCGACCGCCTGCGCGTTCTTCGGCACATCGAGGTCGCCGCGCACGATGGCAAGATCGACCTTGCCTTCCGCGAGGGCATTGGCGCTGGCGGTGGCGCCGTCGGTCTGGATCGGGCGCAGCCGCACCTGACTCTTGTTCTGCGTGAAAGCCTGAGTCAGCGCCTGCACCACCTTGACGTCATCGCTGCTGGCGGGACCAACCGCGATCTTCAGCGTCACCGGCCGCATCGCGAAGTAGTAACCGCCGGCGAGCGCACCGACGATCGCAAGCACGAGGGCCAGAGACACGAGCGCGGTCTTCCGCGCCGCGGATCGCGGCGAAGGCGGAGAGGGCGTTTCGGCCAGGTTCAGTCCCCCGGTCATCGATCTCCCAAACAGGCGCTTGAGGCTCAGTTTCATCTTCGCCGGCGATTTACGCCCGCAATTGTAGCAAATTTCTTGTCCGGCGGGGTTACATCTCCTTCATGGTTAGCGGATGGACGAAATCCCGTATGAACCCGGGCATCGACACGGCGTTAGGGTAAAGTTCCCCTGAACGACGGAGGCGATCATGGCAGAGCGGCTATCGGCGGAGGCGCGCAAGCAGGCGCTCGGCGGACTACCGGGCTGGGGTGAGATGTCCGGCCGCGACGCCATCGGGAAGACCTTCGTCTTCAAGGATTTCAACCAGGCCTTCGGCTTCATGACCCGCGCGGCGCTGGTCGCCGAGAAGGTGGATCACCACCCCGAATGGCGCAACGTCTACAAGACGGTCGAGGTGGTGCTGTCGACCCATGACGCCGGCGGCGTTACTGCGCTCGATATCGAGCTGGCCAAGGCGATGAACGCCATTGCCGGCTGACGTCTTGCGGCTCCTGGCCTTATCCCCATCTTGTGATCAGCAGGCGACGCGGCGATCCGCCGCTCCGGCTGAAAGGGGAGTTTGAGCATGGCTGCCGAACACAGCGTCGGCTTTGAGCCCGCCGATCGGCTCGCGGAAGACCGCGAGGGCGTTCGCCGCCGCTTCTGGCGCAAGCTGAAGCGCGTTGCCGCGCAACTGCCGTTCGCCGAAGACCTGCTCGCGGCCTATTACTGCGCCTTCGACCGGCAGACGCCGCGCCATGTTCAGGCCTCGCTGCTGGGGGCGATCGCCTATTTCATCCTGCCATTCGACTTCGTCGCTGATGTGATGCCGATCCTCGGTTTCGCCGATGACGCCGCCGTGCTCGCCACCGCGATCCGCATGGTGGCCGGCCACATCACGAACGAGCACCGCGAGGCCGCCCGTGCCGCGCTGAAGCGCGGGGTGGATAAGGCGGAGGAGTGACGGCGCCACTACTTCTTTTCCCCCGCACGCGCCTTCTCCGCGTCCCATGCCTGGAATTGCTTGAACAGCGTCTCCTTGTCCGCATCGGACACCTGCGCGGCCGCCGGGCTCTGCTTCAGGAACGCTTCGAAGCGCTGGCGCGTCACCGGCTCGACGCCGTGCCGGTCGAGCCATTGCTGCGCCACCGGCAATCTGCTCCAGCCCGACAGAGGCGCCGCGAGCGAGACCTCCTTCCACTTGGGATGGAAGGGCGGGTTCTGGAGCGCGGGGAACTTGGTGAAGAACGCGTCAACGAACAGCGCGAGCTTGCGATAGCGCTCGGTGTTGGGCGTCCAGTTGTAGGCCGCGAGCACCGCAGGCACCGCGATCGTGTCCACGCTCTCGCCCTCCTTGATCAGGTTCGGATAGTCCTTGGCGGTCAGCGTTGCCGGCAGATAATCGCTCTGCAGGGGCTTTGCATAGTCGACCTTCGCAAGATGGAAGCGGCCGTCATTGCCGAAGGTCGAGACCGACTTGTACGGCTTGCCGCCGACCACGATGACGGCGTCGATCTCGCCGGCCTTCAGTTTCTCCATCGCGATGCGCTGCTCGACATAGACGAATTTCGCCTTGATCCCGAGCCGCTCGAACACGGTGAGCGCCGTGACGAAGGTGCCGCCGTTCGGCAGGTCCACGCTCACCGTCTTGTCTTCGAGGTCTTTGAGCGTCGCGACCGATCTTGGCGCGATCACCTGCATCTCCTCATTGTAGAGCTTGGTGACATAGGTGAACTGCTTCTTGATGCCCGTGGCAAAATCCTTGCGCTCGAGATAGTCGAGCGTGTCGGCGCGCACGATTCCGAGATCGACACCTTGCAGGAACAGGATATCGGCGACGCTTTGCACCGAGCCGCGGCCGACGATCGGCAGCACGCGGATCTTGTTGCCGTCGTCGAGCACGGAAGCGAGGTCGGCGCCGAATTGCACATAGGTGCCGCCGATCGTGCCGGTGATCAGCGTGACCGTGTTTGCGTTCAGCGCCTGCTTGGTCGAGGTCGAGCCGAACTGGAAGATGGCCTTCAGGCCGTCAGAGACCTTGGCGGGATCGTATTCGGTCTGATCGGCGCGCGCCGCGAAGGCACAGATCGTCATAATGGCGGCAAGCGCCATTCCCAAAGCGTTACGCATGATGTCCCCCTGAAACGATCTAGTTCTGAAGCTGGGCGAGGCGCTGCCGCGCCTCGGCCGATCCGAGTGCCGCGGCCTTTTGATACCAGTCGCGCGCGGCGGTCGCGTCAGCGGCGATGCGCCGCGCGTCGCTAGTGCCCAGCACGGCCGGGTCATAGGTCTGGGCCAGCAGAAACGCCGCTGCCGCATCCTGTGCATTGGCGGCGCGTTCGAGCAGCAGGCGGGCCGCAACAATGTCACCAATTCCCAACAGGCTCTTCGCGCGCGTCATCAGCCCGGCCAGCGTGTCGGCGTCGAGCGTGCTGGCGGGCGGAGGGGGCGCAGGCGGTGCCGCCGCGGGCTGAGGCACAGGCGTCTGGGCTTGCAGCGCGGTCTGATAGGCGGTCGCGATCTCCTCGCGGCTCGGCGGTGCAGGAAGATCCTGCGTGTCAGCGCTCGCCAGGCGTGGATCGGTCACGCGCGCCGAATCCTTGCGCGGGCTCTGCGGTATGACCGACGGGTTGGCCGAGGCCACCGCCTGCTCCAGCGCGACGACTGCCGAGCCACCGGCATCGAAGATGCCGCGAAGGTCGGACTGAAACAGCGCGGCCAGAATTGCCAGAATGGACGCCACGAGAACGGCTGCGAGACCGCCCGCAAGAACACGCGGCACAATTCTGACCCGGGGACGCAACTCCAGCGAGGTATATTCGTCCGGGTTCGGGGCACCGCGCGGATCGGACAGGA
This sequence comes from Bradyrhizobium sp. 179, assembly GCF_023073535.1. Lineage (NCBI taxonomy): Bacteria > Pseudomonadati > Pseudomonadota > Alphaproteobacteria > Hyphomicrobiales > Nitrobacteraceae > Bradyrhizobium > Bradyrhizobium sp. 179. The sequence goes on from NZ_JADPJR010000058.1 coordinate 83,685, forward strand.
ATAGTGGAATTGGATCGTCGGGTGACAGATCGATCCGTGCGGCGCGCGCACGGATGTACGATGCGGTGGACGGATGTGATGCGGCTTGATCGGAATCGAATGCCCTCGATTCCCTGGACGGACGGAACGCCGTCGTCTCCATGGTGATGCTCCCCAAGACTGACACGACGCGGGGCATACCGGTTTCAGTTTTTTTGTTGTTGTCCAGGAGCGCCCAGCAAACTGGAGCCGGTAAATCGCAATCTGAATCAGCCCAAAAAGCGACGGCGATGGGGACGAATCGGGAAATATTTGGGTTTGATTCGGGCGAGGTTGTGGAATGCACCTCAATTTTGCCCGCGCTGGTTGAGGAGACCTTACCAGGTGGCGGTCTAGGAATGGGGTGCCATGAACTCAGCTGTCATGCGCATATCTTCGCGACAGCCAGCGCAGTCGCAATCACGGGTGCAAGATCACCTTTCCCATCGCCTGACGTCCCGCGAGCACCTTCAACGCGTCCGCGGTCTGGGCCAGCGGGAAGGTCCGGTCGACATGCGAGGAGATCTTGCCTTCCGCCGTCCACTTCACGAGCTTCTCCAGATTGGCGCGATTCTTGGCCGGGTTGAGCCGGGTCCAGGCGCCCCAGAACACGCCGCGGATGTCGCAGCCCTTCAGCAGTGCGAGGTTCAGCGGCATCTTCGGAATGTCGCCGGCGGCGAAGCCGATCACAAGGAAGCGACCCTCCCAGGCGATCGAGCGCAGCGCCTGCTCGGCGTAAGCACCGCCCACGGGATCGAAGATGATGTCGACGCCCTTGCCGTCGGTGAGCTTGCGCAAACCTTCCTTCAAATCCTCCTTGGCGTAATTGAGCGTCAGCTCGGCGCCGTGCGCCCTGGCGAATGCGAGCTTCTCGTCCGATGAGGCGCAGGCGATCACCTTCAGGCCCATCAGCTTGCCGAGCTCGCAGGCAGCAAGGCCCGTGCCGCCGGCTGCGCCCAGTACCGCGAGCGTCTCGCCCGGCTTCGGACTGGCGCGATCCTCCAGCGCATGCAGCGCGGTGCCGTAGATGATGATGATGCCGGCCGCGCGATCATAGTCGAGATTGTCCGGGATCTTGACAATCGAGGCCGCCGGCAGCGCGATCTTCTCGCGTGCGCCATTGTGGCCGCACGAGGCGACAACGCGATCGCCGACCTTCAGATCAGTGACGCCAGCGCCGATGCTCTCGATCACACCCGCGACTTCAGCGGCCGGCGAGAACGGGAACGGCGGCTTGATCTGATACTTGCCCTGAATCATCAGGATGTCGAAGAAGTTCAGCGCCGCCGCTTTGATCGCGATCACGGCCTCGCCGGGTCCTGCTACCGGATCCGGCACGTCAGCCAGAACGAGATCGTCGGGCTGGCAATATTGCGAGCAGAGGATGGCTTTCATGGCGGGCACCTGGAGCGTTTCGAGTGGAATTATGATTGGCCCGGTTTTGCCGGATTTAGAGCAGCCGGACAATCCGGATTCTTTGTTGGTCGTTCTGTTCGGCCTATCATCACGTCATTGCGAGCCAACGGGTCCGCGCAAAGCGCGGCCCGATGACAGGCTCCGCGAGGCAATCCAGAGTCCGCCCTGCGGAAATAATCTGAATTGCTTCGTCGCTTCGCTCCTTGCAATGACGAAATCCGCGGAGATAAGGATTCAAACGATGTTTGAAACGAACCTGCTCAACGACAAGCGCATCCTCGTCACCGGCGGCGGCTCCGGCCTTGGCGCGGCGATGGGCCGTCGCTTCCTCGCACTCGGCGCCGAGCTCGTGATCTGTGGCCGCAAGCTCGACCGGCTCGAGGCAACGGCGAGCGAGATGCGCAAAGAGAGCAGTGGCAAAGTCACGACCATCGCCTGCGACGTTCGCGACGGTGCGGCCGTCGACAACATGATGGATCAGATCTGGCGCGAGGCGCCGCTCGATATCCTCGTCAACAATGCTGCGGCGACCTTCATCGCGCAGAGCGAGCATCTCTCGTTTCGCGCCGCGGACGCGATCCTCGCGCCGACCCTGCATGGCGCGATGTATTGCACGCTCGCCGCCGGCAAGCGCTGGATCGAGAGTAAGCATGGCGGCGTCGTGCTCTCGATCCTCTCGACCTCGACCATCACCGGCCGCGCCTTCACCGTGCCTTCGGCGATGGCGAAGTCGGCGCTGCTGGCGATGACCAAAAGTCTCGCCGTGGAATGGGGTCCGAAGGGCATCCGAACCGTTGCCATCGCGCCGGGACCGTTCCCGACCGCCGGCGCGTCGGGGCAGCTCCGCCCTGAAGGTCGCGACGAAGGCTGGACCGCCCGCAACCCGCTGGGCCGCACCGGCGAGCACGGCGAACTTGCTGACCTCGCCAGCTTCATGGTCTCGGACCGCGCCGGCTATATCAATGGCGAGATGGTGGTGATCGACGGAGGCGCGCATTTGCGCAGTTCCGGGGCCGAGGACCTGCTCGGCTGGACCGAGGCGCAATGGGCCGAGCAGCGCGCCGCGCGATCTCGAGGCTAGTGCTGACAACCCGCTAACTGCCTTCCCAAATTGGACTTTCCCGGCTATCCCTGCCGGGGGACAAAACACGGCCGGGCCATCTTCCAGTCACAATATTGAGGGAACCACTCCAGCATGTGGCGGGTGCTATCTTTCATTTTGATGATCGGCATGATGACGTGCGGGATCGCCGATCTCGCTGGGGCGCAGACGCCGCAACCGGCGCCGAAGGCGGCACCAAAGCCGGCGCCCCCAGCGGCCCATCCGACTGCCAAGACGGCGGCAAAGCCAGAGAGCAAACCGGCGGCAGCGCCCGCGGCGGTTGCGGGCGGCGCGGAGCCGACCCTGATCGGCCAGTTCGGCACCTGGGGCGCCTATTCAGCCACGCCGAACGGCAAGAAGGTCTGCTTCGCGCTGGCCAAGCCCTCGTCGTCGAAGACCAACCCGCCGAACCGGCCGCGCGATCCTGCTTATGCGTTCGTGTCGACCCGGCCGGCCGAGAAGGTCAACAACGAAGTCTCGGTCATGATCGGCTATGCGCTGAAACCGGGTTCGGAATCGACGGCCGAGGTCGGCGGCGCTGCTTTCGCGATGTATACGCAGGGCGATGGCCTCTGGATCAAGAACGCGGCCGAGGAGGAGCGGATGGTCGAAGCCATGCGCAAATCCGCCGATCTCGTGGTCAAGGGGGTCTCGGCCAAGGGCACCGAGACGACCGACACGTTTTCGCTGAAGGGCCTCGCCCAGGCGCTCGATAAGATCGCCCAGGACTGCAAAAGATAGGATTGCAGGCGGTAAGGCTAAGTCATAGCCGCGGTCGCAATCGGCAGATCCGGTTGCTATATAGGGGCTGTTCCAGATTTACCGTCATTCCGGAGCGATGCGCAGCATCGAACCCGGAATCTCGAGGTTCCGGGTCTGGTCCTCCGGACCAATCCCGGAACGACAAAACCCATCAGGTCCATTCAATGCAACCGACGACCGAGCCGCACAACGCAATCCTGGTGGAGAAGACTCCGCTCGAAACTTATGTGCCGCCGGCGAGGCCCTCGCTGATCGGCCTGTCGCGTGCCGAGCTCGCCGATCGCCTCGGCGAGATCGGTGTCGCACCGGCGCAACGCAAGATGCGGGTGCAGCAGCTGTGGCACTGGCTCTATTTCCGCGGCGCCCAGAGCTTTGACGAGATGACCTCGATTTCGAAGGGCATTCGCGCCGAGCTCGCGCAGCATTTCACCGTCGACCGGCCCGAGGTCGTGGCCGAGCAGATCTCCAACGATGGCACCCGCAAATGGCTGCTGCGTCTGCCGAGCGGCGACAACATCCAGAAGGCGCATGAGGTCGAGTGCGTCTACATCCCCGAGACCGATCGCGGCACGCTCTGCGTCTCCTCGCAGGTCGGCTGCACCCTGAACTGCTCGTTCTGCCATACCGGCACCCAGCGCCTGGTGCGCAACCTCACCGCCGGCGAGATCGTGGGACAGGTGATGGTGGCGCGCGATCGCCTCAACGACTGGGCCGATCGCGAAGACGGCACGCGCCGCGTCACCAACATCGTGATGATGGGCATGGGCGAGCCGCTCTACAATTTCGATGCGGTGCGCGATGCGCTGCTGATCGTCGGCGACAATGAAGGCATCGGCATCTCCCGCCGCCGCATCACGCTGTCGACCTCGGGCGTGGTGCCGAACATCGTGCGCGCCGGCGAGGAGATCGGCGTGATGCTCGCGATCTCGCTGCATGCGGTGCGCGACGAATTGCGCAACGAGCTCGTGCCGCTCAACCGCAAATATCCGATCAAGGAACTGCTGCAGGCCTGCCGCGACTATCCCGGCGCCTCGAATGCGCGCCGCATCACGTTCGAATATGTGATGCTCAAGGGCGTCAACGATTCGCTCGACGATGCGAAATTGCTGGTGAAGCTGCTCAAGGGCATTCCGGCCAAGATCAACCTCATTCCGTTCAATCCCTGGCCCGGCACCGCCTATGAATGCTCGGACTGGGACCAGATCGAAAAGTTCTCCGAATACATCTTCAACGCTGGCTATTCCTCGCCGGTGCGCACCCCGCGCGGCCGCGACATCCTCGCTGCCTGCGGCCAGCTCAAATCAGAGACGGAGAAGCTCTCGGCGCGTGAACGCCAGGCGCTGCGCGCGATGGCGATGACGGATTGATACGTAATGCCTGCGCCTTCGCATCCTTGTCATTGCGAGCGCAGCGAAGCAAATCCAGAATCTTTCCGCGGAGGCAGTCTGGATTGCCTCGTCGCGGAGCCTGTCATCCGGCCCGCCGAAGGCGGGACCGGCTGGCTCCTCGCAACGACGGTGAAGGTGACGTCATGTCCCTGATCGGCCGCCTTGTCGTCATCTTCATCGGCTTCCTCGCCGCCTGCTTCGTCGGCGGCATAATCGTCGTCGTCGCGCTGCTGTTTCCGGAATTCGCTGACCTCGGCGCGGGTCCCGTCGATCAGGGCACGATCGACATCCTGTTCGGCTTCGGCTTCATCTTCGTCTCCGGCTTCGCCCTGGTGCCGGCCGCGGTGATCGTTGCCATCACCGAGGCGCTCTATATCCGCAGCGCGCTCGCTTATGCCGCAGGCGGCGGCCTTGTCGGGCTCGCCTGCTATCTCGGTCTCGTCCCCTTCCACGGCGACACGTTCCAATTCGAGGGTATCGTGCGGCGCCACCTGGAGATCATGACGGGCGCGGGCATCGTCGCCGGCGTGGTCTACTGGCTGATCGCCGGCCGCAATGCAGGCGCCTGGCGCATCCCGCCGCCTTCGCACCTGCCCCCACCTCCGCTGCCGTCGAATTCCAGGCCCGATGCGCGGTGACTTCTTATCCTCCTCCAGGGGAGGATGGGGACCGCCGTTGGGGTTTTCATCTCCGCCCTGCTCCGCTAAACCGCGCGCCATGAACCGGACTGGACTCTTCATCGCCCTTTCGCTGTGGCTCGTGATCGGCCTTGTCTTCGGCCTCTATCCCGAGCTCGACCTCAAGCTCGCGTCGCTGTTCTTCGACCCCGCGACCAAGACATTCCCGCTCAAGCTGAACGGCTGGGCCGGCTTTGCGCGCGATGCGGCGATGTGGATCGCCTGGGCATTCGCGCTTCCCTCGATCGTCGCGCTCGTCGTCAAGATGATCCGGCCTGACCGGCCGCTGCTGGTGCCGGGGCGCACGGTCGTCTTCCTGCTGGTAACGCTGACGATGTCGGCCGGCATTCTGACCAACCTGACGTTCAAGAATTATTGGGGCCGGCCGCGTCCGGTCGTGGTGACCGAGTTTGCTGGCGATCAGCAGTTCGTGCCGTGGTGGGATCCGCGCGGCGGCTGCGGGCGCAACTGCTCGTTCTTCTCCGGGGAAGGCGCGACCGCGTTCTGGACGCTGGCACCGGCCGCTCTCGCTCCGCCGGCGTGGCGGCCGCTCGCCTATACGGCCGCCGTGGTGTTCGGCGCTGTGACCAGCGGGCTGCGTATGGCCTTCGGCGGCCACTTCTTCACCGATGTCTCGATTGCCGGCCTCGTCACCTTCGTGGTGATCTGGTTCGCCTACGCGCTGATTTACCGCTGGCCTCGAACGCGGTTTTCGGACGAGGCGGTCGACGCGGCCCTGACGCGGCTGAACTGGCCCGCCTACCGGCTCCGCCAGCGCCTGTTCGGCCGCAAGACAGGTCCAGAGCCGTCGATTTGAGCCATTAAAGAGGTGCCGAGGCGTGCGAAATTTGATATTCGCGCGGGTCAAACCCGGCCCGACATCAGCCCTTGTGACCCGATTGGAAGCCCCATGACCACAATCCTGAAAAGCCTGCCCAAGGGTGAGAAAGTCGGCATCGCTTTTTCGGGCGGCCTCGACACCTCTGCGGCGCTGCTCTGGATGAAGCAGAAGGGCGCACGCTGCTACGCCTACACCGCCAATCTCGGCCAGCCTGATGAGGCCGACTACAACGAGATTCCGCGCAAGGCGATGGAGTTCGGCGCCGAGAAGGCCCGGCTGGTCGATTGCCGCACGCAACTCGTCCACGAAGGCATCGCCGCGATCCAGTCGGGCGCCTTCCATATCTCGACCGGCGGCATCACCTATTTCAACACCACGCCTCTGGGGCGCGCCGTCACCGGCACGATGCTGGTCGCGGCGATGAAGGAGGACGGCGTCAACATTTGGGGCGACGGCTCGACCTTCAAGGGCAACGACATCGAGCGCTTCTACCGCTACGGCCTGCTAACCAATCCCGCTTTGAAGATCTACAAGCCCTGGCTCGACCAGCAGTTCATCGACGAGCTCGGCGGCCGCGCCGAGATGTCGGCGTTCATGACGGCCCAGGGCTTTGCCTACAAGATGAGCGCCGAGAAGGCGTATTCGACCGACAGCAATCTGCTCGGCGCCACGCACGAGGCGAAAGATCTCGAGAGCCTCGACAGCGGCATCAAGATCGTCAACCCGATCATGGGCGTGCCGTTCTGGCGCGACGACTGCGCCGTTAAGGCCGAGAAGGTCGTGGTGCGTTTCGAAGAAGGCCAGCCGGTTGCGCTCAACGGCCAGACCTTCTCTGATGCCGTCGCGCTGTTCCTCGAGGCCAACGCGATCGGCGGCCGCCACGGCCTCGGCATGAGCGACCAGATCGAGAACCGCATCATCGAAGCCAAGAGCCGCGGCATCTATGAGGCGCCCGGCATGGCGCTCTTGCACATCGCCTATGAGCGCCTCGTCACCGGCATCCACAACGAGGACACCATCGAGCAGTACCGCATCAGCGGCATGCGTCTCGGCCGGCTGCTCTATCAGGGCCGCTGGTTCGACTCGCAGGCCCTGATGCTGCGCGAGACCGCGCAGCGCTGGGTCGCGCGCGCCGTCACCGGCGAAGTCACGCTGGAGCTGCGCCGCGGCAACGACTACTCGATCCTCAACACCGAGAGTCCCAATCTCACCTACGCGCCCGAGCGGCTCAGCATGGAGAAGGTCGAGGACGCCGCCTTCACGCCTGCCGACCGAATCGGTCAGCTCACCATGCGCAATCTCGACATCGCCGACACGCGCAGCAAGCTGAAGCTCTACAGCGACACCGGCCTGCTGTCGGGCAGCGAAGGCTCGCAGATCTTCCGGCTGGAGAGCGACAAGGATTGAGCCCTTTGTCGCGGCGATCGGGCGATGCACGACATAATGACGGTGTCATTGAGGGCCGCTAGGCTCCTAGCTTCCCCCGGAATGGGCAGCGCGGAGCATCGAACATGGTCAAGCAGTCGGCCGTCGCCTCTCTCATCGTCCTTCTTTGGGCAACGTCAGTGTCGGCACAGACGATCTATCCCATTGATCGTGCCGAGATCCTGGCCGGAGCTCAATTCGATTTTAAGGTCGAACTCCCCGGGCCGGTTGACCCGGCCAAGTTGAAGGTGACGGTGAACGGCACAGATTACGCAGTCGCGTTCGGCCGCTCCGGGATTTTCGTCGATCGCGAGGACGGCAAGGAACAGTCGGCCCTGGTCCTGCGCGACGTTACACTGACTACGCCGGGCAGCGTTGCCGTGGACGTGAGCGACGGCACGCGCCAGCGCAGCGTCACATGGACGGTCTACGACACGGGTCCGCGCAAGGCGAAGAACGTCATCCTGTTCATCGGTGATGGCATGTCGCCGGCGCATCGGGTCGCAGCCCGCATCCTGTCCAAGGGCATTTCGGAGGGCAAGAGCCGCGGCAAGCTCGCCATCGACGACATGCCTCACATGGCACTGGTGGCGACCGCAGGCTCGGACTCGATCATCACGGACTCTGCGAATTCGGCCAGCGCCTATGCGACCGGGCACAAGAGCGCCGTCAACGCTTTGGGCGTCTATGCGGACCGCACCGCAAGCCCGTTCGACGATCCACGGGTCGAAACCATCACGAGCCTCGCCAGGAGGCGGCTCGGCATGGCGATCGGTATCGTCACCAATACCGAGATCGAGGACGCGACGCCGGCGGCGATGCTTGCGCACACCCGCCGGCGCGCCGCCTATGACGAGATCGTCGAGCAATTCTTCGCGGCGAAGCCGGATGTGCTGATGGGCGGCGGCAGCGCAAATTTTCTGCCGAAATCCGCCGCCGGCTCGAAACGCAAGGACGAGACCGATTACATCGCGAAGTTTCGCGATGCAGGCTATCAGGTGGCGACCACCGCGCGTGAGCTCGGCGCTCTCGCGGCCAAGCCGGAGACGGGCAAGCTGCTCGGCCTGTTCGCAACGGGAAACATGGACGGCGCACTGGACCGCAAGTTCCTGAAGGGCGGCGGCGTCAGGAAATTCCCCGAGCAGCCCGACCTGACCGAGCAGGTGCAGGCGGCGCTGAAACTCTTGTCGCGGAATGAGGCCGGTTTCTTCCTGATGGTCGAGTCCGGGATGATCGACAAATACGCGCATTTGCTCGACATGGAGCGAGCCGTCTACGACACGATCATGCTCGACAATGCTGTGCGCCAGACACGTGAATGGGCGCATGCGCGTGGCGACGACACCCTCATTCTGGTGGTGGCGGACCACAATCATCCCAACAGCCTCGTCGGTACGGTGATTGACGACATGGGCACTGCGCCCAACGTGCCGCTGCGCGAGCGCGTCGGCGTCTACGAGCAGGCCGGATTTCCCAATTATCCGGCTGCGGATGCGGAGGGCTATCCGGCACGCGTCGACGTGAGCCGGCGGCTCGCCATCTTCTCGGCCAGTCTGCCGGACCATTACGAGACGTTCCGCCCGAAGCTCGACAATCCCAACGAGCCTACCGTGAAGGGTGGCGAGGATGGGACCTTCAAGGCCAACGACAAATACAAGGATGTTCCAGGCGTCGTGCTGCGCCCGGGCAATCTGCCGGCGATGATCGGCGCCAGTGTGCATTCGGGTGAGGACGTCATCCTCACGGCGGCAGGGCCAGGCAGTGATGGTGTGCGCGGTTCGATGGACAATACCGAGATCTTTCGCCTCATGGTCGACGCGCTTGGGCTGGCTGCTCGGCCGTAGCGGCGATGCTGTTCGAAAAAAATGGCCGGGATCGCTCCCGGCCATTTGCGTTCGTAATGCTTCGTCTCAGCGCGGCGGCGCGGTGCCGGGCGGGGGCGGCGGCAGCGAGGCCTGGCCGCCATTGAGCAGCGGTGTGATGCGGCGGATGGTGACGCGCCGGTTGATCAGGCTCGGCCCTTGCGTCTGCTCCTTCAGATACTGCTCGCCGTAGCCTTGCGACGTCAGGTTCTCCGCGGGCACACCGAACTGCTGCGTCAGCAATTCGGCCGCTGACTGTGCGCGGCGGTCCGACAGCGATAGATTGTCGACCTCGTTGCCAACCGCGTCAGTATGTCCCTCGATCAGGAACACCTCGCGCGGGTTGCGCTGAATCGCCTGGTTGAGGCCGTCGGCGATCACCTGCAACCGGGCCGCCTGGTCCGGCGGGATGGTCCACGATCCGGTCTCGAAGTTGATCGTGTTGACGTCGATGCTCGGCATCTGCATGCGAACATTGGGGCTGTAGCGGATCTCGTCGAGCGAGTAACGCCGATCGATCCGCTGCACCGGCGGTGCCTGCATGGTCGCGTAGATCACGTCCGGCGACGCCTCCTGGGCATCGACGATGTAGCGATCATAGGGAATGTTGACCACCGGCGGCGGCACGTCGACATAGAACCCGCCGATCGCGCGCGGATCCCGGTAGCTGTTGTCGATGATGACAATCTCGCGCCCGCCGGGGTCCCTGCGGATTCGGCGCAGCAGCGAACCGTCCGCACCGACCACGGTGATCACCTCGCTGCCGTCAGGGCGGACCACGACGGTGCGGGTTTCGCCGCCGACTGTGTCGGTGCGGATGTCGCGGGCGCCGTAGCGGAAGCGATAGAGATCGTTGCCGCGGACATAGGCCTGCCCGCCCGGATCGCGAATGATGATGCGATCCGGCTCGGTGTAGACGGTGCGGCCGCCTTCGACGACCTCGCGCCGCTGGTTGTGGAGGTCGGCGATGGTGGCGCCGATCGCGACGCCGGCCACCACGCCTGCGCCGATCGCGAGCGGCGTCAGGTCACGCTGCGGCGGACGCGGCGGAGGCGGCAACGGTGCTGCAACGGTGGGCGCGGCTCGGAAGGCCGGCGCGACCGTGGGCGGAGCGTATTGCGCCCGGTTCGGCGGCGGTGCTGCGGCCGCCGTGCCAGGGACGACAGTTGGCGCCGCGGCACCGGCGGGAGGCGCCGGCGGCCGGGCCGGGGCGCCGGCTTGCGGCGACGCGGGCGGAGTTCCGGCAGCGGGCGCACCCGCAGGCGGCGTACCCCCCTGAGGGCCAGGCGTCGGTGTTGCGCCCGGGGCCGGTGTTGCGCCGGGAGCAGGCGTCGGTGCTGCACCGGGACGTCCGGGCAGCGGCGTCGGGGTGCCGGGACTTGGTGCCGGTGTCGCCGTTGGAGCGGGCGTTGCACCGGGAGCTGGCGATCCTGCAGCCGGTGGCGCGCCCGGGCGTCCGGGCAGCGGTGCACCGGGGCGTCCAGCCGGCGGCGCGCCGGGCGTGCTCCCGGGAGCCGGCGTCGCGGTCGGCGCAGGCGTCGGGGCTGGTGTCGCAGTCGGTGCAGGCGTGGCGGTCGGGGCAGGCGCGCCAGGTCGTGCCGTCGGCGCTGCGGGCGAAGGCGAAGGCGTCGGCGCCGGGCGGCCTTGAGGCGCTGCTGCGGGCGGGGCCGGCGGCGTCGGAGCCGGGCGTGCGCCAGACGGCGCCGGAGGCGGCGTATGCGGCTGCGCGGCAGGAGGCGGCGTCGGTGTCGGTGTCGGGCGAGCCGCAGGTGGCGGTGGCGTCGGCGCATGCTGCTGCGGAGCTGCGGCGGGAGGAGGTGCTGGCGGCGTGGGAGCCGGACGTGCTGCAGGCGGTGCCGAAGGGGACGGTGTCGGCGCATGCTGCTGCGGCGCCGCAGCCGGCGGCGAAGGCTGCTTCGGTGCGGCAGGCGGCGGAGGTGGCGGCGGCGCCGGACGGGCCGCAGGCGGAGGCGGGGGCGGCGCTGCCGGGCGCGGCGGTGCGGCGGCCGGCGGAGGCGCGGCGGGCGGATGCGGCGGTGCAGCCGCGGGCGGCGGTGCGGCCGGGCGCGCGGGCGCCGCAGGTGGCGCGGCCGCTGGCGGGCCCTTCGGAGGCTGCTTCGGTTTTCCGTCAGGGCCAGTCTCTTGTGGCTGGGCCTGCGCGACGACGAGCGGCGGCGCACTTTGCGCATGCGATGCGGAGCTTGCGAATTGCATCGCGGTCAGGGCCGTCGTTGCAAGCAGCACGAGACGAAGGTTGGTCATGGTGGTGAGCTTCCCCGGAAGGTTCTTTGACGAAGTGTTGGGATGAACAGCTACGCGTTAGGCCGGAATGTGGCGGGCCAAGCAGTCGGGGCCCGATTTATTTCTGCACGCAAATAACTTCATTATGACGACGTTCATTGCGCATTCAGACGCATGTTGCAATCGCCCCGCATGTGATCGCTCGCCTCATGTGTGATCCCGCGGCGAACGCGCGTCCGTCGCGGGATTGGGCGTGAGCGGTCCGTTCGGCCCGCGTCGTGGAATCTCTTCGGGAACATGGCCGGGCAATTCATCCGGCCGCGGTGTTTCGCCGGGCTCGCGCATCGGCGGCGTGATGTCGGGTTGCGGATTGCCCGGCGGAATTCCAGGAGGCGGCTCGGTTGGAGTCCCCGGTGTTGTCGGTGGAATCTCTGGCGGCTCGATTGGCATCGGCACCTTCGTGATCAATGGCCCAGAGGACGATAACGATGATGCCGTGCCGATGTTCCCTGTTCGCCGGTGTGCAGCGCGGCTTATTCCGGTGCGTGGCAGACCGCCTCGATGTTGTGCCCGTCGGGATCGAGCACGAAGGCGCCGTAATAGTTCGCATGATAATGCGGGCGGATGCCGGGCGGCCCGTTGTCGCGTCCGCCCGCCGCTATCGCCGCTTTGTAGAACGCGTCCACCGTGGCGCGGTCCTTGGCTGCGATCGCGATGTGGACCGGCTTGTTCATCGCGCCTTCGCCGCCGAACCAGAAATCCGGCTTGCCGTCGGCGCCGAACCCTGCGGCTGCGGCGTGCCCGGTCTGCTCGGCCGTCACTTCCATGATCAGGCTGTAACCGAGCGGGGCCAGCGCCTTGGCGTAGAACGCCTTGGCGCGCTCATAGTCGGAGACCGAGAATCCCATGTGATCCAGCATCGCAACCTCCGTTGTTCGTCCCTGTCAGCGCGACAGGAACGTATTGCTGCGCGTCTTGCGCGCGATGGAAAAGCCGCGCGCCACCATGTCGGCAATGCAATCCTGCTGCCATTCGTTTTGAGACAAGTGTTCGATTACCACGGCGCGAGGCCACAGCGATGGCGGCGCGTCGCGGAAGAAGCGGATCAGCACGCGGTCCTCGAAGCCTTCGACGTCGATCTTGAGCGAATCGATCTGCGTGACGCCAGCCTCGTCGAGGATACGGGTCAGGCGCAGCGAGGGGACCCTGATCGCATCAGCGCTCGCCGTGCCGGTGACGACGTGCGTGGCACCGAGATTACCGCCGCCGCTCTCGATCATCAGCTCGCCGTTGCTGTCACCGGCAGCGGCCTGCACCAGGCGCACCTGTGTCGCGTTCGATGCGGCGTGATTGAACGCGAGCCGCGCAAACGTCGTCGGATGCGGCTCGATCGCCACAACCTTGCCTGTGGTGCCGACCTGCCGCGCCATCACCAGCGCAAACGTGCCGACATTGGCGCCGACGTCGACGAATGTGCCGCCCGCCGGGGTGTGCTCACGCAGGAAATCGAGCTCGTCGAGATTGTAGTCGGGATTGAACAGCGCACCGCGCTCGGTCGCGCTGCCCTGGTGATAGAAGCGGAACGAAGCGCCCTGATATTGCACGTCGACCGGGCCGCCGCGCAGCAGGTTGACCAGCCGCGACATCCAGGGCCGGAATGCGCCGCGCTTCAGCCCGGACTGTTGGGCCAGGCGAATGAGAGCGGCCTGCGCCGCATTCGGCGCAAAGGCGCCGAACGGCGCGGACGAAGGGGCGTTGTCGGTCGTCAAGCAGGCGGTCCTCATTGCAGGCGGCGCATGCATAGCCGGTTTTGCGAGGGACTCCAACGCTCGATGCGGACGATTACGGCCGGGACGGCGAAGCGAAAGTCACGCCGCCTGCTTCGGCGGGGCCATGCGCTGGCGCAGGAAGCGGCCGAGCAGCCTGCGCTTGCCCTTGCGCGGGATCAGCTCGACGTCGCTGACGAGCCTGGCGCCGCCCTTGCGGCGCTCCAGCACAATCTTGCGGCTGTGGAAAGCCTCCAGCTCGGCGCGATGTGCGACGCTGACGATGGTCGCCTTCGGCAGCTCGTCGGTGACCATCTTCATCATCTTGTCCTGGCTCTTCTCGTCGAGCGCGGATGTGGCCTCGTCGAGCACGATGATGTCGGGGCTGTGCAGCAGCAGCCGCGCAAAGGCGAGGCGCTGCTTCTCGCCGCCTGATAGCGTCTGGTCCCACGGCGCCTCCTCCTCGATCTTCTCCTTGAGGTGATCGAGGCCGACCTTGCGCAGGGCCTTGCCGATCTCCTCGATCGTCCAATCCTCGGCGGCGCCGGGATAGGCTACCGCGCGGCGCAGCGATCCCGCGGGTACGTAGGGCCGCTGCGGCAGCATGAACAGCCGACGGTCGGGATGGAAATTGACGCTGCCGCCGCCCCACGGCCATAACCCTGCGATAGCGCGCACCAGCGTGCTCTTGCCGGTGCCGGATTCGCCGGCGACCAGAAGCCGCTCGCCCGGCTCTATCACCACCTCCGTCTCGCCGACCACGGCGGTGCCGTCGTCCAGCGTGACAGAAAGGTCTTTCAACTCCAGCATGGCGTCATTGCTGGTCTCGCCGCGCTTGATGCGGCCAAGCCCATCGCCTTGCTCGGCACGTTCGAGACCGTCGAGCGACATCATCAGTGAGGCGATGCGCCGCGCGCAGGCGTTCCAGTCGGCGAGTCGCGGATAATTGTCGACCAGCCAGCCGAACGCGCTCTGCACGATTGTGAAGGCGGAGGCCGCCTGCATGACTTGTCCCAGCGTCATGCTGCCGTCGAGGAATTTTGGCGCACAGAGCAGGAGAGGGACCACGGGCGCGACGAGGCTGGAGCCCTGCGAGACAAGCGTCGTCCGCATGTGCTGTCCGGCCAGGCGCGCCCATTGCCGAAGTACGCTGGTGAAATTGCGGTCGATGCCGTCGCGCTCCTCCTCTTCGCCGCCGAGCAGCGCGATGCTCTCGCCATGTTCGCGCACGCGCGTCAGCGTGTAGCGGAAATCGGCTTCGGCTTGGTTCTTGTCCTCGGAGATCTGCACGAAGCGGCGGCCGATCACCAAAATCGAGCTGGAGGCGATCGCGGCGTAGAGGATCGCGGCGATCACCAGGAAGCCGGGAATGGTGAGGCTTGAGCCGCCGAGCCTGACGGTGAGTGCGCCGCCGATGGTCCAGAGCACGACGATGAAGGTCACGGCCGACAGCAGCGCGGACGTGACGCCGGCGAGGAAATCGACCGGCGAGTCGGTCGCAATGCGCAGATCCTCGGCGATGCGGTATTCGGGATTCTTGTGGTCGCCGCCGACGAGGTTAAGCTGATAATAGCGGCCGTTGGCGAGCCAGCGCGTCAGCACGCTGCTCGTGAGCCAGGCTCGCCAGCGCCGCTGGATGCTCATCCGCGCGAACACCTGGGCGACGCCGAGCACGATGCTGCCGATTGCGAGCGGGAAGAACAGCGCCGTGAGATGGAAGACGCTCGTCGCATCGCGCTTCTCGATGGCGTCGAAGATCGCGCGATTCCAGACGTTGATGCCGTATTGGAAGCCGACGGTCAGGACGATCAGCATGCCGAGGCCGATCGAGAACGGCCAGGCCATGCGGTCGCCGTTGCGGCCCAGAAGCCGCGCGCGCTGATCCAGAAACGCGTCAGCAGATAGTCCTTGCGGGCCTGCTCGGCTTCTTCGGGCGACAGTTCGGGGTCCGGTTCGAGCAGCTCGGGCGGCGGCGGCGCCACGTCATCGCCGTTCTCGCCTTTGACCTCGACAATGGGCGGATTCTTGCCCTGTTCGCGCTTCGCGGCCGGCTTGTGCATGGGCGGACAACGCAAAGGAAATCAAACGGTTCCCTTGGGTTCCGAGCACCGATTCATTCGGCAGCGCCGTCCCGGACGCGCCGCAGCCGGGCGGTCCGGTGGAGCACGCCCGACAATTCTTCGATCGAATAGGGCTTCTGCACGAGATCGAACTCGGCGGCGCCATCCTGGGATAGAGCCTGGCTGTAGCCCGTGGTCAGCACGACCGGCACGCCGATGCCGCGGTCGCGGACCGCCTGCGCCAGGTCGAGCCCGGTCATCCCCGGCATCACCACGTCGGAGAACACGACGTCGAATCGATCGGCGTCCACGACGAGCTCGGCAAGCGCGTCGGTCGCATTGTCGACCAGCGTGATGCTGTAACCGAGCTCGGTCAGCCCGTCGGCGGCAAAATTGGCGAGCTCGATGTTGTCTTCGACCACCAGCACCGACATGCCGCTGCCGGCCACCGCGGGCGCTGTGCTCGGCGCCTGCCGCTGCGGCCGCAGCTCCAGCGGCACGCGCGGCAGATAGAGCGAGAAGGTGCTGCCTTGTCCCACCTCGCTCGCGACCGTCACCTCGCCGCCGGATTGCCGGGCGAAACCGAACACCTGGGACAGGCCGAGACCGGTGCCGTGGCCGACCTGCTTGGTGGTGAAGAACGGCTCGAAGATGCGCCCGAGCCGCGCCGCAGGAATGCCGATCCCGGTGTCACGGACGGTGACGCTTATGTAGCCATGAGCGCCGGGGGCCAGCGTGTCCGGAATGGTCGTCGCGGCCTCGACCTCGAAGGTGATCCTGCCCTTGCCCTGCATGGCATCGCGCGCATTGGTCGCCATGTTGATCAGCGCCGTCTCGAACTGGCCGGCATCGGCGTTGACGAGGCAGGGTTCGGCCGGCAACCGCGTGACGATCTCGATGGCGGGCCCGAGCAGCGTTGCCAGCATGTCATGCAGCGACTGCATCCGCTGTCCGACATCGAACACTTCCGGCTTCAGGGTCTGGCGCCGCGCGAAGGCGAGGAGCTGGGACGTCAGCTTGGCGGCGCGCGCAACTGCGTCCGCGATGGCCGTGATGTAGCGCTGCCGCCGCTCTTCGGTCAGTTGCGGGCGATTCAGCAGGTCGACCGAGGCGCGGATCACCGTCAGCAGATTGTTGAAGTCGTGCGCGACGCCGCCGGTGAGCTGCCCGAGCGCCTCCAGGCGCTGACTGTGCTTGAGCGCGTCCTCGGCTTCTCGCCGCGCTGCGGCCTCGGCCTGGAGATGCTGGGTGCGGCGGAACGCGAAGGCGAGCAGCAGGAACAGCAGCGCGGTCGCGGGAATGCCGAACACCAGATGCTGGCCCATGGTGGCGAACCAGCGGGCCCGGATGGCCGAGCTTTCGAGCCCGGCGCTGACATAGATCGGATATTCGGCGATGCGCCGGTAGCCGATGCGGCGCTCAATCCCGTCCAACGGCCAGGCGATGGTCATGAGGCCGTGCTCGGGGCTTGTTGCGATCTTTTGGCCCACCGGGCCGCCCGGATCGAGCCGCAGGTCGTGGTCGAGCCGCGGGAAATGCGCGAGCAGTGCGCCGTCCGTGCGCCCCATCGCGAAGAAGCTGCCGGGATCTGAGCCGATCCTGGCATAAAAGCTCTCGAAATATTCCGGCAGGACCGAGGCCTGGATCACGCCGATGAAGCGGCCGTCGTCGGCATCGCGGCGCCGGCTCACGCCGAAGAAGCGGGCGCCCTGATAGGGCGGGCGTGGCGTCAGCGCCGTGCCGATGAAGGTGCCGATGCTCTGGTCGACGTGGGCATAGAAGTAATCGCGGTCCGCAAAGCTCAGCTCCGGCGGCGGCGAGACGAGGCTGTTGACCAGCGCTTTTCCGTCCGCATCGAAGATCCAGGCCGATTTGAGCTGCGGCAGCGAATCGGTCAGCCGCTTCAGGCGACGGTGCAAAGCCGGTTCGCGCGCGCGGATGGTTTCGTCGGGAAGGCTGCGCACGACCTCGTTGAGCTCGGCAAGGCTGCGGTCGATGGTTTCGAACACCTTGAGCGCATGCTCATGCGCGACGTCGAGGGTGCGCTCGATCTCGCGGTCGGCGATATCATTCGTCGATGTGTAGGAGATCGTGGCGGCGATGGCGAACAACGCAATCGGCAGCGCCAGGGATGCCGCCATCATCCACTGCAACAGTTTCAGCGAATTGCGTTGCGCCCTCTGCACAGTCGCTCCGTCCCTGGCCGGAGCTTAACTGAATCACGCGCAGGGAAGGAAGCAGCTTCTGCTGGAACCTTTGGTTGTGGGTTCAAAATTTGCGCGCGCAGCGGGCCGGAGAAAATTCTCCTCGAATTGAGTGCGATCGCAGCATGCCCGGGCCAGCCCGGCCGGGGCGGGCCCATCAATTTCGACTCAGATCTGGCGCTCGACCATCTTGAGCTTGAGCTCGGCGATGGCTTCCGCGGGGTTCAGGCCCTTCGGGCAGGCCTTGGCGCAGTTCATGATGGTGTGGCAGCGATAGAGGCGGAACGGGTCCTCGAGATTGTCGAGCCGCTCGCCGGTCGCTTCATCGCGCGAATCGGACACCCAGCGGTTGGCCTGAAGCAGCGCGGCGGGGCCGAGATAGCGCTCGCTGTTCCACCAATAGCTCGGGCAGGAGGTCGAGCAGCAGGCACACAGGATGCATTCATAGAGGCCGTCAAGCTTCTCGCGGTCCTCGTGGCTCTGGCGCCATTCCTTCTGCGGCGTCGGCGAGGTCGTCTTCAGCCACGGCTCGACCGAGGCGTATTGCGCGTAGAAATTGGTCAGGTCGGGGACGAGGTCCTTGACGACCGGCTGATGCGGCAGCGGGTTGATCTTCACCGCGCCGTCCTTGACGTCGTGCATCGAGCGGGTGCAGGCCAGCGTGTTCTGGCCGTCGATGTTCATGGCGCAGGAGCCGCAGACGCCTTCGCGGCAGGAGCGGCGGAAGGTCAGCGACGGATCGATGTGGTTCTTGATCCAGATCAGGCCGTCCAGCACCATCGGACCGCAATCATTGGTATCGACGTAATAGGTGTCGACGCTCGGATTCTTGCCGTCGTCCGGATTCCAGCGATAGACCCTGAACTCGCGGAGCTCGGTGGCGCCCGCCGGCTTCGGCCAGGTCTTGCCGCCAGTGATCTTGGAGTTCTTCGGAAGTGCGAATTCAACCATTGCTCTAACCTTTTGTCATTCCGGGATGATCCGAAGGACCAGACCCGGAATCTCGAGATTCCGGGCTCGATGCTGCGCATCGCCCCGGAATGACGGCTATTGTTCGATCAATACACGCGCGCCTTCGGCGGGATGTACTGCACGTCGTTGGTCATGGTGTAGTTGTGAACCGGGCGGTACTCGATCTTGACCTTGCCGGATTCGTCCAGCCAGGCCAGCGTGTGCTTCATCCAGTTCTTGTCGTCGCGTTCGGAGAAATCCTCGCGCGCATGAGCGCCGCGGCTCTCGGTGCGGTTGGCGGCCGAGTTCATCGTCACCACCGCCTGCGAGATCAGATTGTCGAATTCGAGCGTCTCGACGAGGTCCGAATTCCACACCAGCGAGCGGTCGGACACGGCAATGTCGGTGATGCCGCTGTGGACCTTCTGGATCAGGTTCTGGCCTTCGCTCAAAACCTCGCCGGTGCGGAACACCGCGCAATTGTTCTGCATCACGTGCTGCATGCCCTCACGCAACTTCGCCGTCGGCGTACCGCCGGAGGCGTAGCGGTAATGGTCGAGCCGGCCGAGCGCGAGGTCAGCCGAGTTCGCCGGCAGCTCGGGCTGCTTGGCGTTGGGCGTGAGCTTCTCGGCGAGGCGGAGCGCCGCGGCGCGGCCGAACACGACGAGATCGATCAGCGAGTTGGAGCCGAGGCGGTTGGCGCCGTGCACGGACACGCAGGCGGCTTCACCGATCGCCATCAGGCCCGGGATGATGGCGTTGTCGTCGCCATCCTTCTTAGTCAGCACCTCGCCGTGATAATTCGTGGGGATGCCGCCCATGTTGTAGTGCACGGTCGGCACGATCGGGATCGGCTCGCGCGTCACGTCGACATTGGCGAAGATCTTCGCGGATTCGGAGATGCCCGGCAGCCGTTCGGCCAGCACCGCGGGATCGAGATGGTCGAGGTGCAGGAAGATGTGATCCTTCTTCTTGCCGACGCCGCGCCCTTCGCGGATCTCGATGGTCATCGCGCGCGAGACGACGTCACGCGAGGCGAGATCCTTGGCCGACGGCGCATAGCGCTCCATGAAGCGCTCGCCCTCGGAGTTGACGAGATAGCCGCCTTCGCCGCGCGCGCCCTCGGTGACGAGACAGCCCGATCCGTAGATGCCGGTCGGGTGAAACTGGACGAACTCCATGTCCTGCATCGGCAGGCCGGCGCGCAGCACCATGCCGCCGCCATCGCCGGTGCAGGTATGCGCCGAGGTGCAGGAGGCATAGGCGCGGCCGTAGCCGCCGGTGGCCAGGATCGTGGTTTGGGCGCGGAAGCGGTGCAGCGTGCCGTCGTCGAGCTTGAGCGCGATGACGCCGCGGCAGGTGCCCTGGTCGTCCATGATCAGGTCGATGGCGAAGAACTCGATGAAGAACTCGGCTGCGTGGCGCAGCGACTGGCCGTACATCGTGTGGAGCATGGCGTGGCCGGTGCGGTCGGCGGCGGCGCAGGTGCGCTGCGCCTGGGCCTTGCCGAACTCGGTCGTCATGCCGCCGAACGGCCGCTGGTAGATCTTGCCGTCCTCGGTGCGTGAGAACGGCACGCCCCAATGCTCGAGCTCGTAGACCGCGTCGGGCGCGTTACGAACCATGTATTCGATCGCGTCCTGGTCACCGAGCCAATCCGACCCCTTGACGGTGTCGTACATGTGCCAGCGCCAGTCGTCCTTGTGCATGTTGCCGAGCGAGGCGGAGATGCCGCCCTGCGCTGCGACCGTGTGCGAGCGGGTCGGAAACACTTTTGTGATGCAGGCGGTGCGCAGGCCGGCTTCGCTGCAGCCGACCACGGCGCGCAGGCCCGCGCCGCCGGCGCCGACCACGACGACGTCATAGGTGTGGTCTTCGATCGGATAGGCTTTGCCGTTGGTGGCGGGAGCGCCCTTGCCCGAGCCATTCGTTGTGGTGGCCATGGGTTACACTCCGGATGACAGTTTCAGGATCGCGTAGGTCGAGGCGAGCGCCACGGCGACCGAGAAGAAGTTGTTGAGCATGATGGCAGTGAGCTTCAGCTTCTCGTTATGGACGTAGTCCTCGATCACCACCTGCATGCCGATCTTCATGTGCCAGGCGCTGGCGATGATGAAGAGGAGCAGGATCACGGCGACAGGAATGGAACTGAGAATCTGCGCAGCGCCGACCTGGTTGCGGCCGAGCAGCATCATGATGATCACCAGCACCGGGATCATCAGCAGCGTCATCGCGACGCCGGTGATGCGCTGGCGCCAGAAATCGGACGTGCCCGAATGCGCGGCGCCGAGATTGCGGACGCGGCCAAGCGGGGTGCGCATCGAGGGACGCTGCGGCGAGCCGTGGGATTCGTCAAAACTCATCGGCCGCCTCCAATCGCATAGGCGATGATCCAGATCAGCACCGTCAGAGCGATGCCGCCGATCAGGGCGCCCCAGGTCAGCGCTTCCCGCTCATTGGCCTTGAAGCCGTAGCCGAGGTCCCACACGAAATGCCGGATGCCGCTGAGCATATGATGCATCAGCGCCCAAGTGTAGCCGAACACGATCAGCCGGCCGATGATGCTGCCGGCGAAGGCCTGGACATGGCCGTAGGCGGCCGGACCGGAGGCTGCGGCAACCAGCCACCAGACCAGCAGCAGGGTTCCGACATAAAGGGCGATACCGGTGGCGCGATGGACGATGGACAGCGCCATCGTCAGTGTCCAGCGGTAGACTTGCATGTGTGGCGAGAGCGGTCGTTCGATCCGTGCGGTCATGGGCTTTGATGTTGTATTGCGGCCCAACAGAAGGGCGCGTGGGGATCGGAAAGGTCGGCTCTATTTACGGAGTCGACTTCACCTGCGCAATCACCAAATGGCCATAAATCGAACGCGAGTTCAGCTCTAGAGCCTTGATGAAACAAGGCCAATCAGAGGCTTGGTATACCAGAGCGTAGGCCTACCAGCGAAATATCGAATCTTGGTTCATCCTTTTCTGGCGTCGGCGCGGTCCATTGAAATCACTATTGGAACGCCTCTAAGCGATGGTGGTTCGAATGTCGCTCAAGCCAGCAGTTCATGACGCCGGAAGCACCTCGGGCGAACCACAAGGGCATGTCTAATTCTGCCGTGCGCACCGACTTTCCGTGCGATGGCGGATATGCACGTCCTGCATCCCACCCAAGGCGGCAGGCGCGGCGTGTCGACCAGGCAAATCAGATCTTCTACAGCTGGGCCTGCAGCCGAATCCGAGCAGATGTTTCGGGGGCGATGCCGGAGCAGGTCAGGGGTGATTCCAGGTCTTGATATCAAGGAGATCATCGAGCTCGCGCTGTTGCTGATTGCAACCGGCGCACTCTCGGGATTCCTGGCCGGCGTGTTCGGCATCGGCGGCGGCGCGATCCTCGTGCCGGTGCTCTACGAATGCTTTCGCATCGTCGGCGTGCCGCTGGAGGTGCGGATGCCGCTCTGCATAGGCACCTCGCTCGCGATCATCATCCCGACCTCGCTTCGCTCGTTCCAGGCGCATTACCGGCGCGGCGCGGTCGACATGGCGATCCTGCGTCTCTGGTGGCTGCCGATCGTCATTGGCGTCGTCGCCGGCAGCGTGGTGGCGCGCTACGCGCCGGAGCGGCTGTTCAAGATCGTGTTCGTCTGTGTCGCCTACGCCGCTGCGGCGAGGCTTGTCTTCGCGCGCGAGAGCTGGAAGCTCGGAGGTGACATGCCCGAGGGGCTCTTGATGCGCGCCTACGGCTTCTGCGTCGGCATCCTCTCGACGCTGATGGGCATCGGCGGCGGCCTGTTCTCCAACCTGCTGATGACGTTCTACGGCCGTCCGATCCATCAGGCGGTCGCGACCTCATCGGCGCTCGCCGTGCTGATCTCGATCCCCGGCGCGCTCGGCTACGTCTATGCCGGCTGGCCGGCCGCGACGACCTATCCGGCCATCGTAGCGCTGCAAGTTCCGTTCGCGCTCGGCTACGTCTCGCTGATCGGCGCCGCGCTGGTGATGCCGATGAGCCTCGTCACCGCGCCGCTCGGTGTAAGAGCCGCCCATGCGATGTCGAAGCGAACGCTGGAGGTCGCGTTCGGCTGCTATCTGTTCATCGTGGGCAGCCGGTTTGTGCTGAGCCTGTTAGGCGGGCAGTAGCCGCCACACACTCCTTGCGTGCGAAGCGAACAATCAAGACTCTTTCAACAACAGCAGTCTGGATTGGTCGCAAGGCGGGGTTGAGAGCGTACGCTACACCAAGTGAACGGGACTGAGCCCCGATCTGGCCTAATCGGCGGTCTAGTCCTTCAATCGTACTTCGCTGTGGCGCCACATTCGCAGATCGCCGATGCCTTCGATGCGATCGGAGTCGGAAAGCGCCTTCAATCGCGCAGCAACCATTTCGTCGTCGATCGACAATCCAAGTTCCTTGCAGCGATTCACCACAAGCCAGACCATCATGGCGGTCTTCCGCCAAGTCCGCTCCATGACCGAAAAAATGATCTCGTCGAAACGCTGCTCGGTCACTGACGGCGGAAGCTGGACGTCATTCCATGTGAGCTCGCTGGTGACCGTCGGCTCCTCTAAATCGGCCGCTGGCGGCTCCAGCTCCGGATGCTGCTCGTAAATCGGCAGGAGCAGCTTGTCCTCCAGGGCGCCGACGATAGCGACAAGCCAGTCCCCGAGCTCGATCCGCTCGGTCTTGCCAAGTGCTGCAATCGCCATTCGAGCCCGGTCGAGGGCTTCGCAAGCATCAAGCAGATGATCGTTGATCCGGACGGCCTGCTCTCGGTTCATGCGTTCCCCATCCCGGAGCGATTGAGCCCCTATTTCTTCGAGTAAATATCCTTATACGTCTCGCGCAAAATGTTCTTTTGCACCTTGCCCATGGTGTTGCGCGGCAGCTCGTCGACGACGAAAACGCGCTTGGGCATCTTGAATTTGGCGAGTCGTCCTTCCAGGCCCTTCAGCACGGTCGCCTCATCGATGCTCGCGCCGGGCTGGCGCACCAGCACCGCGGTGACGCCCTCGCCGAAGTCGGCGTGCGGCACGCCGATCACGGCGGATTCGACCACGCCGGGCATGGCGTCGATCTCGCTCTCGATTTCCTTCGGATAGACGTTGAAGCCACCGGAGATGACGAGGTCCTTGCCGCGGCCGAGGATGTGGACGTAGCCCTTGGCGTCGATCTTACCGAGATCGCCGGTGATGAAGAACCCGTCGGGCCGGAATTCCGCCTTGGTCTTCTCCGGCATACGCCAATAGCCCTTGAAGACGTTTGGGCCCTTCACCTCGATCATGCCGACTTCGTCGCGCGGAAGCTCTTTGCCTGTCTCGGGATCGGTCACGCGCAACGAGACGCCCGGCAGCGGGAAGCCGACCGCGCCGGGCACGCGCTCGCCGTCATAGGGGTTCGACGTGTTCATGTTGGTCTCGGTCATGCCGTAGCGCTCGAGCACCGCGTGGCCGGTGCGGGCCGACCATTCGCGATGGGTCTCGGCCAGCAGCGGTGCGGAGCCCGAGATGAACAGCCGCATGTGCTTGGTCGTCTCTCGCGACAGCGCGGGGTTCTGCAGAAGCCGTGTGTAGAAGGTCGGAACGCCCATGAGCACCGTGGCGCGCGCCATCAGCTTGATGATCAGATCCGGATCGAGCTTCGGCAAAAAGATCATCGACGCGCGCGCGAACAGCGTCACGTTGGTCGCAACGAACAGGCCGTGGGTGTGGTAGATCGGCAGCGCGTGGATCAAGACGTCCTTGTCGGTGAAGCGCCAGTAATCGACGAGGCTGAGCGAGTTCGACGCTAGATTGTCGTGGGTGAGCATCGCGCCCTTGGAGCGGCCCGTGGTGCCTGACGTGTAGAGGATCGCGGCGAGGTCGCCGTTTTCGCGCGGCACCGTCGTGAACTCGCTGCTCGCCTTGGCGGCGGCGTCCGTCAGCGAGCCCCTGCCGTCAGGGCCGAGCGTCTCGACCCCGGCCTTCACCTTGGCAGCAATCGGGGCGAGGCCCTCGGCCTTGGAGGGATCGCAGACCACCAGCGACGGTTCGGCATCGCCAATGAAGTAGTCGAGCTCGTTCAGCGTATAGGCAGTGTTCAGCGGCAGATAGACCGCGCCGGCCCGCACCGTGGCAAGATACAGCACGATATTGGCGACCGATTTCTCCACCTGCACCGCGACGCGATCGCCGGGCTTCACGCCGCGTGCGACCAGCACATTCGCCATCTGCCCCGCGCGCGCGATCAGATCGCCATAGCTGATATGGGCGCCGTCATGCGTCTCGATCGCGAGGCGTTTGGGATCGGAAAGACCGTCGAACAGGCGGGAAAACAGGTTGGCGTTGGCAGCTTGGTTCATGCAACATTCCTCGCCGGCAAAGGCCGGTCAAAACCGAGGGCTGGATTAGCAAAAACCGCCCCGCAGAAGCAACGGAGACAGTTGGCATGACAAGAAACGGAAAACGCGTGGCCTGGGTCACCGGCGGCGGCAGCGGCATCGGGGAGGCCGGCGCCGAGGCGCTCGCGGCCGATGGCTGGACGGTGGTGGTCTCGGGCCGGCGTCAGCCAGCCCTGGATGCCGTGGTCGCGAAGATCACGGGAGCAGGCGGGACGGCCGAGGCCATTGTGTTGGACGTGTCCAACGCCACTGAAGCGCAGAAGGCGGCCGATCGGATCGTCGCCAGACATGGCCGGATCGATCTGCTGGTGAACAATGCCGGCATCAATGTCCCCAAGCGCAGCTGGAAGGATATGGAACTGGAAGGCTGGGACAGACTGGTTCAGGTCAATCTCAACGGGGTGCTCTATTGCATGCGCGCGGTGCTGCCGACGATGCGCAAGCAGCAGGACGGCGCGATCATCAACGTCTCGTCCTGGGCCGGCCGTCACGTCTCGAAGATGCCGGGCCCGGCCTATACCACGACCAAGCATGCGGTGCTGGCGCTGACCCATTCCTTCAACATGGACGAATGCGTCAACGGCCTGCGCGCCTGCTGCCTGATGCCGGGCGAGGTGGCGACGCCAATCCTGAAACTGCGCCCGGTGGTGCCGAGCGAGGAGGAGCAGGCCAGGATGCTGCAATCCGAAGATCTCGGCCGCACCATCGCCTTCATCGCAAGCATGCCGGCCAGAGTCTGCATCAACGAAGTGTTGATCAGCCCCACGCATAATCGCGGCTTCATCCAGACGCCGAACAATAGGGATTAGCCCCGGTCGTAGCCGCGAGTTCGTCATTGCGAGCGAAGCGAAGCAAATCCAGAAATATCCGCGCAGATAGCCCGGATTGCTTTGTCGCTTCGCTCCTCGCAATGACGGCGGAGCCACCACACGAACATCCCCCCGCATAGTTTCACGCATCACAAAGAATTTTTCTGCGAAACCGCATCGCAAACCCTCCCGTAGTTCGGTCCAACGACGCGCTGCTGCTCCAGATCGAACTGTCGCAGCCGCCGTTGTTGTCAGCTCAACGCCGGCCATCGCCGGTCTCAATTCAATCGGGAGATTCTTCATGTCGAAGCGCATTGCCTGTCTCGCTGCCGCCGCCTTCAGTGCCCTGGCCATCACCGCGACCGTCGTCGCGCCTGTCAGCGCCGAGGAAAGGACCGTCATGGTCGGCGGCGCCGCGATGTTCCCGTCCAAGAACATCGTCCAGAACGCGGTCAACTCCAAGGATCACACCACGCTGGTCGCGGCGGTCAAGGCGGCGGGCCTGGTGCCGACGCTGGAAAGCAAAGGCCCGTTCACGGTGTTCGCGCCGACCAACGCCGCCTTCGGCAAGCTGCCAGCCGGCACCGTCGACAATCTGGTCAAGCCCGAGAACAAGGCGACGCTGACCAAGATCCTCACCTATCACGTCGTGCCCGGCAAGCTCGTGGCCGCCGACCTCACCGACGGCAAAAAGATGAAGACCGCCGAGGGCGAGGAACTGACAGTGAAGAAGATGGACGGCAAGACCTGGATCGTCGATGCCAAAGGCGGCACCTCGATGGTCACGATCTCCAACGTCAACCAGTCGAATGGCGTCATCCATGTGGTTGACACCGTGCTGATGCCGGCGACGTAACACCGCGCGGTCCTGTTTCATCCCCCCAACAGGAGGCCTTGAGGCCGCGAGCCGGGGGTACCCGGCTCGCTTTATTGTGACCGTGATAGCCCCCGGTATCGATTCGATGCCGGAAGGGCGTAACGAAAGCGGACGCTTCGGCGTATAATTGCTGACACACGACCTTCAGGACGGAACCATCATGGCGAGCCTCACAGTCACCGACGAGCAGGTCAGGGCCACTCCGGCCAAAGTGATCCAGCCGGCCTGGGTGCGGATCATGCACTGGATCAATGCGCTTGCCATGATCCTGATGATCCTGTCGGGCTGGCAGATCTACAACGCCTCGCCGCTGTTCGGCTTCAGCTTTCCGCGCGAGTACACACTCGGCGGCTGGCTTGGCGGCGGCCTGCTCTGGCATTTTGCGGCGATGTGGCTGTTGATGATCAACGGCCTCGCTTATCTCATCACCGGTTTCGCCACCGGCCGCTTCCGCAAGAAGCTGCTGCCGATCACGGCGTCCGGCGTGCTGCACGACGTCAGGGCGGCGCTGACCTTCAAGCTCGGCCATGACGATCTCACCGTCTACAATTACGTGCAGCGCCTGCTCTATGCCGGCATCATCGTGGTCGGCGTGCTGATCGTGCTCTCGGGCCTCGCGATCTGGAAGCCGGTGCAGCTCTATTATTTGGTGATGCTGTTCGGCGATTATCCAACCGCGCGCTATGTGCACTTCTTCTGCATGGCCGCGATCTGCGCGTTCCTGGTCATTCACGTTGCTCTCGCGCTGCTGGTGCCGAAGAGCCTGCGCGCGATGATCATTGGTCGTTGAGAGGGAGGAGATCATGGCCAAGCGCTCATTCCTGATCCCCGGCGTCGACAAGCGATTGCTGATCAAAGACTCCATCAAGGCGATGCCGGATGTCACCCGCCGCCGCTTCATCGCGGGCGGCGCCAGCTTAGGGGCGCTGACGCTGCTCACCGGCTGCGACATCGTCGATTCCTCCTCGGCCGAGGAGATGCTGAAGCAGGTCTCGAAATTTAACGACGCGGTGCAGGCCTTCATCTTCAATCCCGATGCGCTGGCGCCGACGTTTCCCGAGAGCGCGATCACCAAGCCGTTCCCGTTCAACGCCTATTACGATCTCGACGACGCGCCCGACGTCGACGGCAAAGACTGGAAGCTCGAGGTGCGCGGCCTCGTCGACAACAAGAAGTCCTGGACACTGGATGAGCTCTACAAGCTGCCGCAGGTCACGCAAATCACCCGCCACATCTGCGTCGAGGGCTGGAGCGCGATCGGAAGCTGGACCGGCACGCCGCTGCGCGATTTCCTCAAGCTGATCGGCGCCGACACGCGTGCGAAATATGTCTGGTTCCAGTGCGCCGACAAGGACGGCTACAATTCTCCCCTCGACATGCGCAGCGCGCTGCATCCGCAGACCCAGATGACGTTCAAATACGCGAACGAGATTCTGCCGCGCGCCTACGGTTTCCCGATGAAGATTCGCGTGCCGACCAAGCTCGGCTTCAAGAACCCGAAATACGTGGTCTCGATGGAGGTCACCAACGACTACAAGGGTGGTTATTGGGAAGACCAGGGGTATAATTCGTTTAGTGGGAGCTGAGAGGCGAATGGCGAATCGGGAGTAGCGAATAGGGAAGCAGTGAAGCCAACCCGCTCTCAATTCGCTATTCACCATTCGCCGCCTTCGGCCCCACCTTGCGCTGGCACAGCGCCGCCACCGCCCCCAGCGCCAGCAGCGCCGCCGATACGTTCAACGCGTAACTCAAGCTCCCCAGCGCATCCGTGATCGCGCCGACCACGATTGGCCCGAGCGTCTGGCCGACGCCGAACGAGATCGTCATCGCCGCGATCGCGGTCGGCCACACCTCTGGCGGATAGTTGAAGCGCACGAAGGCGGTGGTCGAGCCGACCACGGCGAAGAACGCGACGCCGAACACCACCGCGGAGACCGCAAGCCACGCCGGCGAATGTCCGAGCATCGGCAAGGCGGCTCCTAACGCGTTGGTGCCGAGAATGATAGCGGTGGCAAGCCCGCCGCGATCGAGCGCCAGCACGCCGCGCCAAACCCATGGCGTGACGAAGGCGCTCAGCCCGATCAGGCTCCAGAATCCGGCCTGTGCCGCGGCCCCGCCGCCGCCGTCGCGCACATAGGCGATCATGAAGGTCATGTAGGCGATGTAGCCGGCGCCGAACAGGAAGTAGCCGGCGAGATAGATCAGCACCGGCAGAATCGCAAACGACGCGTGGCTGCCTTCCGAGAAGCGCGCACCGCTTTCGATGCGGATCAGGAACAGCGGAATCGTCATTGCGACAGACAGCAGGGTTAGCGCCCACCAGACGATCCACCACGAGCCCGGCCCGAAATATTGCAGCGTGAACGGGGCGATCAGCCCCGAGGCGAGAATGCCGATGCCCGGGCCGGCGTAGAACAGGCTCAGCAGGAAATTGGCGCGCTCCGGGCGGGACTGGGCGATGGTCGCAGCCAGCGCGCCGCCGGCGACGAAGCCGGCCGCCGCGCCCAAGCCCAGCACGAGGCGCGCGAGGCTCAGCGCAACGAAATTGCCTGATAGCGCGCAGGTGGCGAGCGCGGCGACGCAGGCCAGGGTTCCCAGGCGGATCGCCGCCGACCAGCCGACCCGCTGGATCAGCCGGGACGCCATCAGCGCGCCAACGAGATAGCCGACGGCGTTGATGGTGTTCATGAATCCGGCCGCCGAGTAGGGCCAGCCGAGGGTCTCCCGCATATCCGGCAGCACCAGTGCATAGGCAAAGCGGCCGATCCCGAGCCCGACCGTCGCTGCCAGCGACAAGGTCAGGATCAGCCGCGCGGGATGCGCGTTCGGCGGGGCGCGGTCAGGGGCGTGCAAGGGGTACTCCGGCCGAGCGAGTGTGGCAGGCTCCATCCGCTTTGCACAGCCGGCTCCCCGGCAATGGTGTCTTGCCAAGCGCGCAACGCCGCTCTAGCACTCCGGCCGAAATTCATGCCCTTCGTCATGTCCGGGCTTTGACCCCGGCATCCATCTTTCAAGAAGGCTGGATTGCCGGGTCAAGCCCGGCAATGACGAGGAAAAACTGAGGACACGACCATGGCGACCCATAAACTGCTGCTGCTCCCCGGCGACGGTATCGGCCCCGAGGTGATAGGCGAGGTGAAGCGGCTGATCGATTGGCTCAATTCGGCCGGGATCGCCAAGTTCGAGACCGATACGGGCCTTGTCGGCGGCGCGGCCTATGACGCGCACAAGGTGTCGATTTCGGAAGGCGACATGGCCAAGGCCAAGGACGCCGACGCCGTGATCTTCGGCGCGGTCGGCGGCCCGAAATGGGATACCGTGCCCTACGAGGTGCGCCCGGAGGCCGGCCTGCTTCGCCTGCGCAAGGATCTCGCTCTGTTCGCGAATCTCCGTCCCGCCGTGTGCTACCCGGCGCTGGCCGATGCATCCAGCCTGAAGCGCGAAGCGGTCGAGGGCCTCGACATCGTCATCGTGCGCGAGCTCACCGGCGGGGTCTATTTCGGCGAGCCCAAGACCATCACCGATCTCGGCAACGGCCAGAAGCGCGCCGTCGATACCCAGGTCTACGACACCTATGAGATCGAGCGCATCGCCCGCGTCGCCTTCGAGCTTGCCAAGAAGCGCAAGAACAAGGTGACGTCGATGGAGAAGCGCAACGTCATGAAGTCGGGCGTGCTCTGGAACGAGGTCGTCACACAGGTTCACAAGCGCGAATACCCCGACGTCACGCTCGAGCATCAGCTCGCCGATTCCGGCGGCATGATGCTGGTGAAATGGCCGAAGCAGTTCGACGTCATCGTCACCGATAATCTGTTTGGCGACATGCTGTCCGACATCGCGGCGATGCTGACGGGTTCGCTCGGCATGCTGCCCTCGGCCTCGCTCGGCGAGGTCGACGTCAAGAGCAAGAAGCGCAAGGCGCTGTACGAGCCGGTGCACGGCTCCGCCCCCGATATCGCCGGCAAGGGCCTCGCCAATCCGATCGCGATGATCTCGTCCTTCGGCATGGCGCTGCGCTACTCCTTCGACATGGGCGATCTCGCCGACAAGGTCGATGCCGCGATCGCCGCCGTGCTGGCCAGCGGGCTGCGCACCGCCGACATCAAGTCGGAAGGCACCAAAGCCGCCTCGACCACGCAGATGGGCGAAGCGATTTTGAAGGAATTGCAGAAGCTGCACGCGTAGATGCCGTCATTCCGGGATGGTCCGAAGGACCAGACCCGGAATCTCGAGATTCTCAGGTGCGCAATTGCGCACCGGAGTTCGGCTCTTCGAGCCGCCCCGGAATGACGGCCCAAACCAAAATGGCCGGGCGTGAGCCCGGCCATTTTGATTCGGAAAGACCTGTCGCTTCAGTACAGCGGGAAATTCTGCGGGTAACCGCCGACATCCTGCGGCGGCGAGAGCGGCTGGCGGTCGATCGGACGGTTGAGGTTCTCGCGGGCGAAGGACGGATAGCCCACCGCCGGCGGGAAGGCGTAGTCGCTGAACTTGCGGTCGCCCGGATTGACCTCGGTGCCGCCGTCGAGCCAGGAGCGCTTGCTCACATAGATGCGGGTGCGGCCCTGCTGGTAGACCGCGTTGGGGCCGCTCGGTCCGTAATAGTGTCGGCCGCGCTCGTCATAGCGCTTGGTCTTGGTGTCGGCCGAAGCTGGCGAAGCCAAACCGATGGCAGAGGACATGGCAATGACGGCGCCCGCCGCAAGCAAGGTCGCCAATTTGTTCGCCGCAGAGAAATTCAAGCTCATCACGTCCCCTTCAGGCGGCAGGCCGCCAGTCGATTTCACCCCATACTAGCGCGGCCGGGGCAGACGCAACTAGGTCAATTGGGTCACACCAGCCCGGAATAATCGCGCGTGCCGGCAAAAGTTGCATCAATACCAGCCACTTGAGCTTGATGCGGTCCGGAGCGTGATCCGGAGAAGCGTGCAGCGGCTTTCCGAAAAGATCATGCTCAAACAACAACCTAAAGCGTCCCGCGCAATTGCGCGTTGGCGGCGCCCAGCAGCCAGTCCGGTGATCCCAGGGAATCGCAGGGGCGGCGCTTCAACTCGGCGCGGGCGAACAATTCGGCCAGCCTGGGCTCGTTGCCGGAGGTCAGCAGCGTCAGCCGATTCAGCGTGCAGGCAATCGCCGCGAGCCGGGCGGGCAGGGTGTTGCCCTGGCAGGAGAAGCCGGAAATCTGCAGCGCCGGGTCCTCGCTGCGCTTGAGATAGCCGAGGCAAGCGCGCGTCCCCTCCGCCGCGCCGACCGGCCGGAACAGGGCGACGGGACCGAATTTCGTGTCGATCAGGCCGGCCTGCTCCAGCGTGCTCGTCGTGCTCAATCCCATTTCCACGGCCAGATCGGCAGTCGCAGGACCAGCCACGTCGAACTCGCCGCCTTCCCGGTAGATGTCGAGCCCGGCCACGGGCTGGCCGGCCTCGTTTGTCCAGCGCAGCACGTCCCTGCGGCCGCCTTCGGGATGCCGAAGGATGGTGTAAGAGGCTGTTTTCTCTGATGAATCGATCCGGCTGATGGCGAAGGCCGGGTGCGAGCGGTCGGCCACGCTCCAGCCCGGTCTGTCCGCCGGCTCATTGCCCTGCAAGTCGGGCAGCTGGCCGAGCGCCGCGAGGGCGAGGATGGCAAACAGGGCGAGCGCCCCCACATAGGCGATCAGGCGCGCCAGCGTGCCGACGACCTAGTCGGCGAAGGCTGCAAGCGCCAAGTGGATCTGGGTGGGGCTAACGGCCGTGCTGGCCTCAGGCGACTGCATCCACGGCCTTCAGGCATGGTCCAACGTTGTCTTGAGGCCGGTTCTCGCATAGAAGCGCTGCTCTTCCTGTTTAAGCGTCAGCTTCAGGAACGGGCTTTTTCATCGGAGAGTGAACGATGGGTTACAAAGTCGCAGTCGTCGGCGCGACCGGCAATGTCGGACGGGAAATGCTCAACATCTTGGATGAGCGCAAATTCCCCGCCGACGAGGTCGTCGCCCTGGCGTCGCGCCGCAGCGTCGGCGTCGAGGTCTCCTATGGCGACCGTACCCTGAAGGTCAAAGCGCTCGAGCATTACGGCTTCTCCGACGTCGACATCTGCCTGATGTCGGCGGGCGGCTCGGTGTCGAAGGAATGGTCGCCGCAGATCGGGGCCGCCGGCGCGGTCGTGATCGACAATTCCTCGGCCTGGCGCATGGATCCGGACGTGCCGCTGATCGTGCCGGAAGTGAATGCGGCTGCGACCGAAGGCTTCAAGAAGAAGAACATCATCGCCAACCCGAACTGCTCGACCGCGCAGCTCGTCGTCGCGCTCAAGCCGCTGCACGACAAGGCGACCATCAAGCGCGTCGTGGTCTCGACCTATCAATCCGTGTCGGGTGCCGGCAAGGACGCGATGGACGAATTGTTCTCGCAGACCAAGGCCGTCTACACCAATGACGAGCTGGTCGCGAAGAAATTCCCCAAGCGCATCGCATTCAACGTCATCCCCCACATCGACGTCTTCATGGAGGACGGTTACACCAAGGAAGAGTGGAAGATGATGGCGGAGACCAAGAAGATTCTTGATCCCAAGATCAAGCTCTCCGCGACCTGCGTGCGCGTGCCGGTCTTCGTCGGCCACTCCGAGGCCGTCAACATCGAGTTCGAGAACCCGATCAGTGCGGACGAAGCCCGCGAGATCCTGCGCAAGGCGCCGGGCTGCCTCGTCATCGACAAGCAGGAGCCCGGCGGCTACGCCACACCTTACGAAGCGGCCGGCGAGGACGCCACCTATATCAGCCGCATCCGCGAGGACGCGACGGTGGAGAACGGCCTCGTGCTGTGGTGCGTGTCCGACAATTTGCGCAAGGGCGCCGCGCTGAACGCGATCCAGATCGCGGAAGTCCTGATCAACCGCAAGCTGATCAGCGCGAAGAAGAAGGCGGCGTGAGAATTGTAGGGCGGGTTAGCCTTGCGGATGCGCGAAGCGCAATCCGCTGGGCGTAACCCACCTCTTTGGTCTCCACGGCGACAGAAGTGGTGGGTTACGCCTTCGGCTAACCCACCCTACGGAGCTACGCCACCTCGCGCGCGCTCCTGAATTCCTTCGCGGCCTTGTCCAGCACGAACAGCGTGCCCTCGGCCACGCCGAAATAGGCGCCGTGGGTCTGCATCTGGCCGCTCTCCACCGCCTTGCGCACGAACGGGAAGGTCATCAGGTTTTCCAGGCTGCGGAACACCGCGGCCTTCTCGATGCGCTCGACGAACTGCGCCATGGTCTCGTGCTCGCGCTGCTCGACCACCTCGCCCGGCTTGATGAACATCTGCATCCATTTGCCGATGAAGTCGCCCGGCGTGAGCGGCTCGCTCTTGTCGATGAAGGCGCGGATGCCGCCGCATTGGGCGTGGCCGAGGACCACGATGTGCTTCACCTTCAGCACCGTCACGGCAAATTCCAGCGCCGCCGAGACGCCGTGTGCGTTCTCGTCAGGCTGGTAGGTCGGCACCAGGTTGGCGATGTTGCGGACGACGAAGAGTTCGCCCGGCCCGGCATCGAAGATCACCTCGGGGGAGACCCGCGAGTCGCAGCAGCCGATCACCATCGTCTCGGGCGACTGTCCTTTGACAGAGAGTTCGCGGTAGCGGTTCTGCTCGGTTGGCAGCCGCTGGGTGGCGAAGGCCTTGTAGCCTTCCAGCAAATGCTTCGGGAATGTCATCATGACTATGCCTAATCATAGACCGCAGGGGCGAACAAGCCTTTCGAATGGGCAGGGCAGATGCTATCGGCTTCGGTCAGAGGACTGACGAGGAAGGAACGCTCGCATGACCCGCCCGCGCCGCAGCCATCTGTTCATGCCCGGCTCCAACCCCCGCGCGCTGGAAAAGGCGCGCAATCTTCCCGCCGACGGCCTCATCCTCGACCTCGAGGATTCCGTCGCCCCCGAGGCCAAGGCGGTGGCGCGCGACGGCATCGCCGCCGCAATCGCCGCCAAGGGTTTTGGCAAACGCGAGGTCCTGATCCGGACCAATGGCCTCGACACGCCCTGGTGGGCCGACGACGTCGCGATGGCCGCCAAGGCCTCGCCTGACGGCATCCTGGTTCCAAAAGTTTCAAGCATCGAAGACCTCAATACGGTCGGCCGGAAGCTGGCCGAGCTTGGCGCTGCGTCGACCGTGAAGGTCTGGGCCATGATCGAGACCGCGCGCGCCGTGCTCCATGCCGAGGAGCTGGCCGCCGCCGGCCGCGATCCGTCGAGCCGCCTCGCAGGCTTCGTGTTCGGCCCGAACGACATTTCGCGCGAGACCCGCATCAGGATGCTGCCGGGCCGTGCCGCGATGATCCCGATGATCACCCATTGCATCCTGGCGACGCGCGCCCACGGCCTCGAAATCCTCGACGGCCCCTATAGCGACATTGCCAATGCCGATGGCTTTGCCACCGAATGCGCGCAAGGCCGCGATCTCGGCTTCGACGGCAAGACGCTGATCCATCCCTCGCAGATCGATGCCTGCAACGCGATCTTCACCCCGCCCGAGGAGGAAGTCGCTCGGGCGCGAAAAATCATCGCGGCGTTCGAATTGCCGGAGAACGCCGCGCGCGGCGCGATCCGGCTCGACGGCGCCATGGTGGAGCGCCTGCACGCCGACATGGCAAGGCGCACGATCGAGATCGCAGACGCAATCGCGGCGATGGGGAAGGGCTGAGAGGTGGGCGCAGCCCGCTGCGTCCTCCTCGATCTCGACGGAACGCTGGTCGATTCCCAGCCGGGCATTGCCGCGAGCTGCCTGGCTGCGTTGCGTGCGCTCGGTCATGAGCCCGGCGACACCCTTGATATCAAGCGCTTCATCGGACCGCCGCTTGAAGACATATTACGGGCTTTGCTCGCCGCCTACGGTGATGACCGGATCGAGTTAGCCGTAGCGGCCTATCGCCAGCATTACGGCGACATTGGCCTGCTCGGAAGCGAGCTCTATCCCGGAATCAACGGGGCGCTTGAGGAGATGCGAAGCGCTGGATTGCGAATCTATCTCGCGACATCGAAGCGCGAAATCTTCGCGCGGCGGATCCTGGAGAATCTGGACTTAGCGACGCATTTCGATGGCATTCACGGCTCAGTTCCCGGCGGCGTGCTGGATCACAAGCCTGAGCTGCTCGCCCATATCCTATCCAAGCACGGTATCTCTGCATCGCACAGCCTCATGGTCGGCGACCGCCGCCACGACATCAATGGCGCTCACGCGGTCAAGATGCGCGGCCTCGGCGTGCTCTGGGGATATGGCACTCGGGATGAGCTGGAAACAGCCGGCGCGGATCAACTAGTAGAGTGGCCCGCGGATCTTGCGCGCGCGGTTTTATCGACGCTGAACCGATAGGCTCCGGTGCAAGCTGCCTCGGCGCGGCGCGAGATTAGCACGGTCAAGCGACTCCAGCGTCGAGCCGTTGGCGCAATAACCGTGGCAATTTTCGCCGGTGCGCCGGCATGTTCACAACCGGGCATGCTCCTCAGCAAGCGCTCGAGTGCACGGGCATCTATACTCAGCTCCAACTGGCGATAGCCGCCGCGAAGCCGACATTCCTGTGATGTAGGTCACACAACCCGGCTGGTTGCCCCCGTTAAATTTGCGCCGTTTAAATATGGCTTCCATCCTTTCGATATGGCGAGTGGGGTTCTTATGCTCCGCAAATTATTTTACTGCTTTGTCATTCTTGCCCTCGCTGGCCCGGCAGCGGCTGTCGATCGCGTCAGGGGCGACACGAGCCCTGCCATTGCAGCCGCCTCGGAGGCGATCCGGCGAGATCCCAAGGATGCGAACGCCTATTACAACCGGGGCAACGCTTACAGCGCTAATGGCAACAATGATCGCGCCATAGCGGACTACACGGCAACGATCCGTCTCGATCCGACGCATGCGCACGCGTACTACAATCGCGGCAACGCCTACAGCATCAAAGGCGATACGGAGCGTGCGATCGCGGACTACACGGCGACAATCCGGCTCGATCCGGCCTATGCGAACGCGTACTACAATCGAGGCAATGCTTACAGCAACAAAGGCAACACCGACCGCGCAATTGCCGACTATAGCGAAGCGGTTCGCCTGCAGCCGACGAATGCGAACGCGTATTTCAACCGCGGGAATGCATACGGCAGCAAGGGCGACGCGGACCGCGCCATTGCAGATTACACAGAAGCGATACGCGTGGATCCCACATACGCGAACGCGTATGTCAATCGCGGACTGGCCTACGAGAAGCGCGGAGATTTCGCCAAAGCAAGGGCCGACTTCAATGCCACGCTCGGATTGGCCCATGGCGCCACAAGATGGGCCCAGGACAAGGCTCGCGAGCGGCTTGCTGTCCTGCCTTCGCCGCGGCCAGCAACGATATTGGTCGAGAAAGCCAGTGTCGCGCCGGCTGTCGTGGCGTCCGGGGCTGCGAACGGCGATCGCCGCATCGCTCTCGTGATCGGCAATTCGGCTTATGAAAACGTCGCAGCGCTAGCGAACCCCGTGCGGGATGCAAGCCTCGTCGCCGACGTGCTGAAGCTCACCGGGTTCGAAGCAGTTACTCTGCTGACCAATCTCCGCAAGGATGCGCTGGTGAATGCCCTGCGCGAATTCGCAGCACGTGCGGAGACGGCGGATTGGGCCGTCGTGTATTATGCCGGGCACGGCATGGAGGTCGGCGGCGTCAACTATCTCATTCCGACGGATGCCAAGATTGCCGCGGATCGCGAAATCGGATTTGAAGCCGTTCCGGTTGATCAGGTTCTCAATGCGGCGGAGCGCGCCAAAAAGCTGCGCCTCGTCATTCTCGATGCCTGCCGCGACAATCCATTCGCAAACCAGATGAAGCGGACGATGACGGTGGCGTCGCGTTCGGTGTCGCGAGGTTTGGCCCCGATCGAGCCAGAGGCGGGAACGCTGGTGGTCTACGCCGCCAAGGATGGCGAGACCGCGCTCGACGGTGACGGGATCAATAGTCCGTTCGCGGCTGCCTTCGTCAAGAATGTTCCAACGCCAGGCCTCGAAGTCCGCAGGCTCTTCGACTTCGTTCGCGACGATGTCATGGAAGCGACCGGTCGTCGGCAAAAACCCTTCAGTTACGGCTCGATCTCCGGCCGACAGGACTTCTATTTCGTGGCTGCTAAATGATCTTCAAACGAAGAGCAATGCAGACCTTATCGCCAGTGCCCGGACTTGCTTGCGGGAGAGTACAGGCCGGCTTTGGAGCGCACTTTCTACGCGGCCGCTACCCGAACCGCTCCGCCGCCCAGGCATACAGGCTGCCCGGAATCGGCTTTTCGCCGCCACGGCCCTTGGGCGAGATGTGCAGGCCGATGATCTCGGGATTGGTGACGAGCTCGAGATAGCTCGATGGATCGAAGAACAGTTTTGGCTCGGCATGCACGGCGTAGAACGATTGTTTGGGTAGCGCGTAAGCGAGCTCGCCGGTGCGACGCGCGAGCGCGGTTAGTGCCGCCGGTCCGTAGATCGCGACGCGAATGTCCGAAAGACGGTTCGAGCCGCCGCGGAGGCGGCGCATCGCGAAGGTG
Source organism: Bradyrhizobium sp. 179 (assembly GCF_023073535.1). Lineage (NCBI taxonomy): Bacteria > Pseudomonadati > Pseudomonadota > Alphaproteobacteria > Hyphomicrobiales > Nitrobacteraceae > Bradyrhizobium > Bradyrhizobium sp. 179. The sequence continues at coordinate 121,963 of NZ_JADPJR010000058.1, forward strand.
ACGCGGTGGCGCACGGACAGCCAGTTCGGCGTCAGCTCCTCCTGCTCCATCAGCTCCTCGAAGGCCGCGACGATGCCGTGCCCGGCCGGCAGGTAGATCACGGAATTGCCGAGTTGGCGCGGCCGCTCCCAGGCGAAATAGGGTTTTGCCGGATCGAGCTCGACGGGCTTCAGCAGCAGCACGTCGGCATCGAGCCACAGGCCGAGGCCTTTCGCCATCAGCTTCATGCGGAAGAAGTCGCTGAACTGCAGCGTGGTCCAGTCCCGCCAGCTGCCGTCGGGCTGCGGCGGCCGCAATCGTTCGGAGAAGGCGTGCGGCAGGATCGCTTCGGCATCCGCATTCGCGATGCCTGCAGGCAGGCCCGGAATGGTGTCGAAGCTATAGACCGTGACCTTGTGGCCGGCAGCCAGCTGCGAGCGCAGACAGGTCTGGCGCAGGGCGTCCATCGGACCATGCCAGAAGGTGACGATGTCGGGCAGCATGCGCGAGCTATAAGGATAGTCAGAGCAAAGAAAAAGCCCCGGCGCCGTCAGCACCGGGGCTCGAACCAGAAACGCGATCTCAGGCCCAGGCGCGTTCGCGCTTGAGCTTCTCCTCATAGCTGTCGATCGAGGCCTTCTTTTCCATCGTCAGGCCGATGTCGTCGAGGCCGTTGATCAGGCAGTGCTTGCGGAACGGATCGATCTCGAACTTGACCTTGCCGCCGTCGGGACCGCGGATCTCCTGGTTGGGCAGGTCGATCGTCAGCGTCGCGTTGGCGCCGCGCTCGGCGTCGTCGAACAGCTTGTCGAGGTCTTCCTGCGAGACGCGGATCGGCAGAATGCCGTTCTTGAAGCAGTTGTTGTAGAAGATGTCGCCGAACGAGGTCGAGATCACGCAGCGGATGCCGAAGTCGAGCAGCGCCCAGGGCGCGTGCTCGCGGCTTGACCCGCAGCCGAAATTGTCGCCGGCCACCAGCACCTTGGCATTGCGATAGGCCGGCTGGTTCAGCACGAAATCGGGATTCTCGCTGCCGTCGTCCTTGTAGCGCTGCTCGGAGAACAGCCCCTTGCCAAGGCCGGTGCGCTTGATGGTCTTGAGGTACTGCTTCGGAATGATCATGTCGGTATCGACATTGATGATCTTCAGCGGCGCCGCGACGCCTTCCAGCGTGGTGAACTTGTCCATGGTTGCGCTTCCGGGATGGGTCTAGGGGAACAGGTGTTTATCGCGATCGGGGTGGAAATCCTAGGCCGAATTCGGCAGATCTGCCTTACCTCTCCCGCCTGCGGGAGAGGTCGGCGCGCCCGGGCGATGCGAAGCATCGTCCCGCGCGCCGGGTGAGGGTTCTCTCCACTGGGGGAGTCCCATTGCCGCGACACCCTCGCCCCCAGCCCTCCCCGCAAGCGGGCGAGGGAGCGCACCGTCTTTGTGCGGCCCTCAATCCGCCTTCGCCTCAATCGCGGCCATATCGTCGTCCGACAGACCGAAATGGTGGCCAATCTCGTGGATCAGGACGTGGCGGACGATGTGGCCGAGGGTCTCGTCGTGCTCGGCCCAATAATCCAGGATCGGCCGACGGTAGAGCCAGACCATGTTGGGCAGCCGCGCCACGTCGCCAAAACTCTGCTGCGGCAGGCCGATGCCCTGGAACAGGCCGAGCAGGTCGAACTCGCTCTCGCACTGCATCTCGTCCAGCACCTCATCGGTCGGGAAGTCGTCGACGCGGATGATGACGCCCTCGCAGAGCTTGCGAAACTCCGCCGGCAGGCGCTCGAAGATGTCGTGCGCCGTCGCTTCCATCTCGGCCAGCGAGGGCGCTTTCAATTCCGTCCACATGGGTTTCTCTTACCGCGGGTTCCGCGGCGATGCATCTGGCTTTATAAGCCCGGCGAGGTTGACGAGCGCCGCCAAAACGGGGAGCGTGGGACCTCGAACGGGACGTTTCAGGTGGGCGGAAAAATGCGAGCGAAAACAGCGCTGACGCTACTGTGCATGGGGTTGTTTTCGCAGTTTTGCGTTGGCGCCGAGGCGCAGACCGCCGGCCCCGAGATCCGTCTCGCCCAGGCCGCCTCGTCCGACGACGTTCCCCCGCCGCGCAAGCGGGCCCCGGCGCGCCTGCGCGTTACGCCCTATTACAGCCCGGACGGCGTCTATCCGCGCTACAATCCGGGTCCCGACGCAGTCCGCGTGTGCAACGCCACCTATGCGCAGGAGTACCGCCCGAGCGGCACGGTGATCGTGCCGCGTGTGAGCTGTTACTGGCGCCGGGGCTGATGCCGGGTTCACTGCCCGCGCCAGCGAGCGGCGCGGTGGCCTCGTGGGGGTCGTCATGGCGAGATGGATTGCATTGGCCGTTGCCGTCGCGCTTGCCGCCGGTGTGACGCGCGCTTCGGCTGCGCAAAGAGTGACGATGCCGCAGGCCTCGGCCGGGATCGCGGTTTTCGATGTGCGACGACCCGCGCGCACCCATGACATGGTGCGGCCAGCTACGCGCCATGATCCACGCTATTACGCGCGGCCGGTGTACTACCGTCCCTATCCCTACGCGGTGCCTGCTCCCTTCGTGTTCGGCTACGGGCCGTGGTGGTGACGCGTTAGCGGCCTGGCGCAAATCCCTTGACCAGAAGTACCGTCGCTTGCGCACCCGCTTTGCGGTCGCGCGAGATTTCCGCGTAGTCGGGTGCGTTCGAGAAGGCGAGGAACGCAGCCTCATCCGGGAATGACATCATGACAATCTTGTCATGCGGCCATGCGCCTTCGAGCACGCGCGGATGTTCGTCCGCGGCGAGCAGCCTTCCGCCATACTTCTTGAACACGTCGAAGAAGCGCGCCTGATAGCGGTCATAGGCCGCGCGGTCTGTCATCTTCAATTGCGCAATCGCGTAGACAGTCATTTCCAAAAAACTCCTTCCGTCGCGGCACTGCGTCGCATCGCGAAGCCCAGCGTCGTTCATTCATGGGGCGTTCACATCGGTCTCCTCAGTTTAATCCAGGGAGCGACCGCAATTGAACAGCCTTTGGCGCAGCCAAGACGTCGCGCCGCAACTGCGCTGTCCAGATTCAGGGAGGATTCCATGCTGAGGACATCAGGTCTCAAGGCAAGCCCGATGCGCTTGCTCGGGATCGCGGCCGCCACGGCGCTGATGCTGTCGGCCGGCACCGCGCGTCGCGCTGAAGCGCTCACATTGATCAATCCGGCCACGTCGCCCGCGACGAAGGCTGCAGCCGACGATCTCGTCACGCAGGTTCGCCACGGCGGCGGGCACGGCGGACATGGTGGCGGCTTTCACGGCGGAGGTTTCCGCGGCTTCCATGGCGGCGGAGGACATATCGGCGGCTTCCGCGGCGGTGGATTTCGTGGCGGCCATGTCGGCGGCTTCCGCTATGGCGGCGTTCGCTTCGGCGGCTATGGCGGCTATCACCGTCACTGGGGCTATCACCGCCCCTATTACGGCTACCGTCACTTCCACCGGCGCTATTATTACGGCGGCTATTATCCCTACTATCACTATCCGCGCCGCTGCCGGATCATCTGGACCTATTACGGCCCGCGCCGCGTCTGCCGCTGGCCGCGCTGGCACTATCCGTACCGCTATTGGTGAGGTGAGTTAGCACCGTCATTCCGGGGCGATGCGAAGCATCGAACCCGGAATCTCGAGATTCCGGGTCTGGCGCTTCCGCACCACCCCGGAATGACAGCGTGGCCTACAGCCAATCCTTCAGCTTCCATGACGAAGCCTTCCACCGCATCAGGTTCTCGAGCTTCCATTGCCGAAACATCGCCGGCGGCCAGCGGCTGAGCCTGGAGGTCTCCTCGACCTCCGGCTTGGCGACGAGGCGCAATGGCGCTGCGCGCCGCCGATGCTGGCGCGTCGCCTCGCTGATGAGATCGACATATTCCGGCTTGTTGGCCATGGCGCGTGTCCTCGCGAAACCGTCGCGAGGACACTGTCGGCGCCGCCAATTAACGACGCTTTGCCGCGATCGCTACAATTGCCGGAATGGGCTCAGCGCCAGTCCCTGACGTCGACGAAGTGACCCGCGATCGCCGCGGCTGCCGCCATCGCCGGCGACACCAGATGGGTGCGGCCCTTGAAGCCCTGACGGCCTTCGAAGTTGCGGTTCGAGGTCGAGGCGCAGCGCTCTTCCGGCTTCAGCTTGTCCGGGTTCATGGCGAGGCACATCGAGCAGCCCGGCTCGCGCCACTCGAAGCCGGCCTTGATGAAGATCTTGTCGAGTCCTTCAGCTTCGGCCTGCTCCTTCACGATGCCCGAGCCCGGCACCACCATGGCGTTGACGTTGGTCGACACCTGCTTGCCTTCCGCGATCTTGGCGGCGGCGCGCAAATCCTCGATGCGGCCATTGGTGCAGGAGCCGATGAAGACGCGGTCGAGCTTGATGTCGGTGATCTTCGTTCCCGCCGTCAGGCCCATATACTTGAGCGCGCGATGCTTGGAGATACGCTTGGCCTCGTCCTCGATCTTGTCGGGGTCGGGCACGATGCCGGTCACCGAGATGACGTCCTCGGGGCTCGTGCCCCAGGTCACGATCGGCGGCAGCTTTGCGGCGTCGAGCCGCAGCTCGTGGTCGAAATGCGCGCCTTCGTCGGAACGCAGTGTCTCCCAATAGCGCATCGCCGCGTCCCAGGCCGCGCCCTTCGGCGCCTTCGGCCGGTCGCGCAGGAAGTCGTAGGCCTTCTGGTCGGGTGCGACGAGACCGGCGCGGGCGCCGCCTTCAATCGACATGTTGCAGACCGTCATGCGGCCTTCCATGGTGAGCGCGCGGATCGCTTCGCCCGCATATTCCAGCACGTAGCCGGTGCCGCCGGCGGTGCCGATCTCGCCGATGATGGCCAGGATGATGTCCTTGCCCGTGACGCCGTCAGGCAATTTGCCATCGACGGTGACGCGCATGTTCTTCGCTTTTTTCTGGATCAGCGTCTGCGTCGCCAGCACGTGCTCGACCTCGCTCGTGCCGATGCCATGCGCGAGCGCGCCGAACGCGCCGTGCGTCGAGGTGTGGCTGTCACCGCAGACGATGGTGGTGCCGGGCAGCGTAAAGCCCTGCTCGGGGCCGATGACATGAACGATGCCCTGGCGCCTATCGAACTCGTTGTAATATTCGATGCCGAATTCCTTGGCGTTCTCGGCCAGCGCCTTGATCTGCTCGATGCTTTCCGGGTCCGGGTTCGGCTTGGTGCGGTCGGTGGTCGGCACGTTGTGGTCGACGACGGCGAGCGTCTTCTCGGGCGCGTGCACCTTGCGGCCCGTGGCACGCAGGCCTTCGAACGCCTGCGGCGAGGTCACCTCGTGGACCAGGTGGCGATCGATGTAGAGCAGGCAGGTGCCGTCCTCGGCTTCGTGCACCAGATGGTCGTTCCAGATCTTGTCGTACAATGTGGTCGGCTTGGACATGAGCGTCAGCTCCGAAGGAATGCTGTGTAAGCGGATAGGCGCACTTGGCGCGGGCAACAAAATCGGCGGCGCAGCGTTTAAGCTGCGCGCGTAAGCTCTGACGTTGCCGAGGTCGCGAAGCGTCCGAAGAACCGGCCAGGCAGCCGCGAGCGATCGTCAATGACGATGCGCTTGACCGGGGCGAGGCTGGTCAGATCTGGAAACATTCTAGAGATATATAGCACGCGGAAGTTAAAGCGCGAGAGCTTAGCGGCGCCGTCATTGCGAGCGCAGCGAAGCAAATCCAGAAATGCGTCCGCGGAGACAGTCTGGATTCTTCGTCGCAAGGGCTCCTCGCAATGACAGCGCGGGGAAACAAAAAAGCGCGGAGCCGAGCCCCGCGCTTTTCGAAACTTGCCTGGTGGCGAAGCTTACTCGCCCACGGCAGCCGCGCGGTCCTGCTTCTCGACGATGCGGGCCGACTTGCCGCGAAGGTTGCGGAGGTAATAGAGCTTGGCGCGGCGCACCTTGCCGCGGCGCACCACCTTGATCGAGTCGATCATCGGCGACATCACCGGGAACACACGCTCCACGCCCTCGCCATAGGAGATCTTGCGCACGGTGAAGCTCTCGTTGAGGCCACCGCCGGAACGGCCGATGCAGACGCCTTCATAGGCCTGCACGCGGGTGCGGTCGCCTTCGACGACCTTCACGTTGACGATCACGGTGTCGCCGGGGCCGAATTCCGGGATGTCCTTGCCGGCGGACAGCTTGTCGAATTGCTCTTGTTCGAGCTGCTTGATCAGGTTCATGGGTAAATCTCCATCGGCGCGCCCAGCCTTTTCAATGGGGGCTGCGCGAAATTCGTCTATCCAGCCATTGCGGATGTGGCCGCTCCTATAAGGCAAGCCGGAGCGTTTGTCACCCGTCTGTCTTGTTTTTTGGCGTTTTTTGGCGCCCGGCCCGATTCGGGGCCTTGCTCGGGATCTGGGCCCACAAATCCGGCCGCCGGGCCGCCGTCAGGGCCTCGGATTGCGCCCGCCGCCAGGCCGCGACCTTGGCGTGGTCGCCGGAGGTCAGGATCTCCGGGATCGGAGCCCCCTCGAACAGCTGCGGGCGGGTGTATTGCGGGTATTCGAGCAGGCCGTCCGCAAAACTTTCCTCGGTTCCCGATGTCTCCTTGCCCATCACCCCCGGCAGCAGCCGGACGCAGGCGTCAATCACGGCTAGCGCGGCGATTTCGCCCCCGGACAGCACGTAATCGCCGATCGAGACCTCCTCCAGACCTCTCCCGTCGATCACCCGCTGGTCCACCCCCTCGAACCGTCCGCAGACGATGAGGGGGCCGGGACCCTTGGCCAGTTCCACAACGCGGGCCTGGGTCAATGGCCGACCGCGCGGGCTCATCAGCAGACGGGGCCGATCCGGGCTGATTTCAGCGGCATCGATGGCCGCGGCCAGAACGTCCGCGCGCAGCACCATGCCCGGCCCGCCGCCGGCCGGAGTGTCGTCGACGCTGCGGTGGCGGTCGGTAGCGGAGGCCCGGATGTCCCGCGCCTCGAGTTGCCAAAGCCCGCCCGCCAGCGCCCGGCCGGCCAGGCTCACGCCGAGCGGCCCGGGAAACATGTCCGGAAACAGCGTCAGCACCGTCGCGCGCCAGGGTGAGGGGTTGGTCATTGCATCTCAATTGCCTTCCACGGGACGACTAGCGGTAGGGTCCTCGACCTCAATCTCCTGCGGCAGCGCGATGACCACACGCCCGCCGGCGATATCGACCTCAGGCACCACCGCGTTGGAGAACGGCAACAGCAGCGTCGTGCCCTTGAGCGGGGCGATCTCGATGATGTCGCTGGCGCCGAAATTATGGATCGCGAGCACGCGGCCGAGAGCGTCGCCGTCCGTGGTGACGGCGGCGAGCCCGATCAGGTCAGTGTGGTAATATTCGTCCGCGTCGGTCGCGGGCAGCTTGTCGCGCGCGACGTAGAGCTCGATGCCGTTGAGCCGTTCGGCCTCATCGCGGGTCGTGACCCCCGTGAAGGTCGCGACCAGATGATCTTTGGCCTCGCGCGCCGTTGCGACCTCGAACTGGCGCTTGCCGTCCTTGGACAGCAGCGGACCGTAGCGCCTGATGGCAAAGGGATCTTCGGTGAAGGTCCACAATTTGACCGCACCGCGCACCCCATGCGCGGCGCCGATCCGCGCGACGCAGACCAGCGCCGGCATGGTCTGGCCTTAACCCTTCGCGGCGGCTTCGGCCTGCGCCTTGCGCTCCTTGCGCGGCACGGCCTTCTGCGGGTTGTTGCGCGCTTCGCGCTTCTTGACGCCGGCGGCGTCGAGGAAGCGAGACACGCGGTCCGACGGCTGCGCGCCCTTGGCGACCCAGGCCTTCACCTTCTCCATGTCGAGCTTGAGGCGCGCCTCGTTGTCCTTCGGCAGCAGCGGGTTGAAATAACCGAGACGCTCGATGAAGCGGCCATCGCGTGGAAAGCGCGAATCGGCGACGACGACGTGATAGACGGGACGCTTCTTGGTGCCTGCACGGGCGAGGCGGATAACGACGGACATCAAGTTCTCCTTCAAAGTACAGTCTGTTGGGTTGATTGGTATTCCGCGTTGCGCGGGACGCTTGCGATCCCGTGCGACGAATTCCTCATTTCTTCTTGCCCGGGAAACCGCCGAGGCCCGGCAGCATCGGCTTGCCGCTGAGCCCAGTCAGTCCGGGAACGTTGGGCAGGCCGGTGCGAAGACCAGCCGGCAAATCCTTCGGCAGGCTCGGCAGGCCCTGTCCGCTGCCGCTCTGCATCTTCTCCTGAAGAGCCTTCATCTCTTCCGGAGACGGCATCTTCATGCCGCCGCCAAAGCCCATGGCCTGCGCGATGCCGGCCAGCGGGCCGCGCTTGCCCGAGCCCATGGCCTTCATCACGTCGGCCATGTTCCGGTGCATCTTCAGGAGCTTGTTGACGTGCTCGACGCTCTGGCCACTCCCTGCGGCGATGCGCTTCTTGCGGCTCGCTTTCAGCAAGTCGGGGTGACGGCGCTCCTCGCGCGTCATGGAATCGATGATCGCGACCTGGCGCTTCAGGATCTTGTCGTCGATGCCGGCGGCCGCGATCTGGTTCTTCATCTTGGAGATGCCGGGCATCATGCCCATCAGCCCGCTGATGCCGCCCATGTTGGACATCTGCAACAGCTGCTCGCGCATGTCATTGAGGTCGAACTGACCCTTGCGCATGCGTTCGGCGGTGCGCGCGGCCTTCTCGGCGTCGATGTTGGCGGCGGCGCGCTCGACCAGCGAGACGACGTCGCCCATACCGAGGATGCGGCCGGCGATACGATCAGGATGGAAATCCTCCAGCGCATCGGTCTTTTCGCCGGTGCCGATCAGCTTGATCGGCTTGCCGGTGACCGCGCGCATCGACAGCGCGGCGCCGCCGCGGCCGTCGCCGTCGACGCGGGTCAGCACGATGCCGGTGAGGCCGACGCGCTGATCGAACGAGCGCGCGAGATTCACGGCGTCCTGGCCGGTGAGGCTGTCGGCGACCAGCAGCACCTCATGCGGATTGGCCGCGGCTTTGATCGCGGCCGCCTCCGCCATCATCTCTTCGTCGAGTGTGGTGCGGCCGGCGGTATCGAGCAGCACGATGTCGTAGCCGCCGAGCTTGCCGGCCTCCAGCGCGCGCTTGGCGATCTGCGGCGGCTGCTGGCCTGCGACGATGGGGAGCGTTGGAATGTCGAGATCGCGGCCGAGCACGGCCAGTTGCTCCATCGCCGCCGGGCGATAGACGTCGAGCGAGGCCATCAGCACCTTGCGCTTGTCGCGCTGGACCAGGCGGCGGGCGAGCTTGGCGGTGGTGGTGGTCTTACCGGAGCCTTGCAGGCCGACCATCATGATCGGCACCGGCGGCACGGAATTGACGTCGATGGTCTGGCTTTCGGCGCCGAGCGTGTTGATCAGCTCGTCATGGACGATCTTGACCACCATCTGGCCTGGTGTGACCGACTTGACGACGGTAGCGCCGATCGCCTGCTCACGGACGCGTTCGGTGAAGCTGCGCACCACCTCCAACGCGACATCGGCCTCCAGCAGCGCGCGGCGCACCTCGCGCATCGCGGCGTCGACGTCCTTTTCGGTCAGCGCCCCGCGCCCCGTCAGACGATCGAGGATGCCGCCAAGCCGTTCCGACAGATTGTCGAACAATGCCGTTATCCTGTTGCTGTCCCCCGATGAGGGGCGCGCCGTTACTCTCCGCTGTCATGCCCCGCGCAGGCGGGGCATCCAGTACGCCGCGGCTTCTCGGCCTTAGCCGAGACGTCTCTGGAATACTGGATCCCCCGCCTTCGCGGGGGATGACCCTGAATGTGCCTTGGCGCATTGCCCCAAGACGTAGTTCCAAACACCATTGCGCCCGAGGGCGCACAGCGCTGTCGGGCGTTGACCTCCGGCCTCCAGGGCCAGTCGGCGGGTCGAAAAGAAAGCCTTTCCGAGAAAGTGGCGGGGTTAAACGCCGCTCACGCCCAAAAGTCAAGGAAAGTTAGGGTGCCGCGGCGCCTTTGCCAGGACAAGGTCCTGAAATTTAGTGCCCTTTTGCCGGGCGGTTCCATTTCCTAGGGCTTCGCCCATATAGAAGGCGATGACTGACCTCCGCTATCATCCCTGAGCCCGCCGTGCCGATCACCCGCCGTCGCCTGTTCGGACTGCTTGCCGGGGCCGGCGCGCTCGTCGCTATTCCGTCCCTTTGGATGTCTCGCATGAAAACCTATGATGGTCCGGCCTCCGACCATTTCAACGGTCTGCACTTCTTCGATCCCGACGGCGCGCCGCCGAAATCGCTGCGAGAGGTGCTGCGCTGGCAATTCGGCGGCAAGCGGCAGCGCGCGCAATGGCCGGATTGGGTCCCCAGCCCCCATGCCGACACCCCGCCGGTGCGGGTCGACGGCGACAAGGTGCGGCTCTCCTTCGTCGGCCACGCCAGCTGGCTGATCCAGACCGGCGGTCTCAACATCCTGGTCGATCCCGTTTGGTCGATGCGGGTCTCGCCGGTCGCCTGGGCCGGGCCGAAGCGGCACAATGATCCCGGCATCGCCTTCGAACATTTGCCCAAGATCGACGTCGTGCTGGTCTCGCACGGCCACTACGATCACCTGGACATCACGACGTTATCGCGGCTCGCCAAGAATTTTGCGCCGCGCGTCGTCACTCCGCTCGGCAATGACGTGACGATTCGAAGCTGGGATCCCACGATCAAGGTGGAGGCGTTCGACTGGCACGACCGCGTCGAGCTCGGTGGCGGCATCGCCGTGCATCTGGTTCCGACCCGGCACTGGACCGCGCGCGGTGTGTTCGATCGCAACAAGGCGCTATGGGCGAGCTTCGTGCTGGAGACGCCGGCCGGCAAGATCTACGTCGTCTGCGATTCCGGTTATGGTGACGGCAGGCATTTCCGCTGCGTCGCGGAGAAGCACGGGCCGCTGCGGCTCGCGATCCTTCCCATCGGTGCCTACGAGCCGCGCTGGTTCATGCGTGACCAGCACATGAATCCGGAAGATGCCGTGAAGGCGCTCGCGGATTGCGGCGCGCAGGAAGCGCTCGGGCATCATCACGGCACGTTCCAGCTGACGGATGAGGCAATCGATGCGCCGGCAAAGGCGCTGGTCGCAGCGCTGGATGCCGCGAAGATTCCGCAAGAGCGGTTCGTGGCAATGCTGCCGGGACAGGTGGTGGAGATTTAGCGTGCTGGCAAACTGCTCGTGCCCCGGACGCAGTGCATCCGGGACACCAGTCATTGCTCTTTCGGCTTGATCGCCCAGCTCACATTCACCGTCACCGACAGCGTCTCCTCGCCGGGCGCGACGGCGGCGGGTGCAGCCATCGGAGCCGCAGCGACGCGGCCTTTGAACAGCGGCACCGGGCCGCCGCCCTCGGTGACGCTGAGCGGCGCCCCTAGCGTGACGCCGGTGGCTTTGGCGTAAATCTCCGCCTTGCGGCGGGCATCAGCGACTGCCTGCTCGCGCGCATCATCCAGCAGTTTTGAGGCCTGCGTCACCTCGAAGGAGATATTGCCGATGTCGTTGGCGCCGGCGCTGACCAGCGTGTCGATGATGCCTGCGACCTTGGTCACGTCGCGAATTTTCACGGTGACACGGTTGGAGGCGCGGAAGCCGACCACGGGCGAGGCGCCGGTGGATTTGTTCTGGCCGTATTGCGGCTGGAGCGACAGGCGCGAGGTCTGATAATCCTTCTCGGCAATCCCGGCGCCCTTCAGCGCCAGCAGCACCTTGCCCATCGCCGCATTGTTGGCATCGGAGGCTTCCTTCGCCGTTTTGGCATCGTTGGCGACCCCGGCGTCGATCTGCGCGAGATCGGGGGCGGCGGAAATCGTGGCTTCGCCGCTCGCCGAAATGGCTGACGGAAAATCGTCGGCGCGGGCGGGGGCCGCCAGCAGCGTTGTGGCGAAAACGGCGGCGAGTGGAGCAAAAAGGACGGCAGGCTTTTTCATCATTCTCACTTCAGCGGCACGAAAACGTTGATCACGAGCTTGTCCTCGGCCGTCTTCAGGGGATCGGTGAGGTACTCCTCGATGAAGGTATCCTTGGCTTCCAACCTCTTGTCGTCGAGGTAATTGGTGATCGCCTCATAGGTGTTGTCCATGTTGTCGTAGGAGCCGCGATGGACGAATTTCAGCGCCTTGCCCTCCGGCGATTTGCCAATGCTCATGTCCTTGGACAGGTTCTTCGGATCCTGCTCGACCGGGATCTCGGCGAGGAAGGTGAAGCCGGTGTCGTCGGTGGAGGTGTAGACGATCATCGAATTGCCTGATGGCTTGATCCCCTGCTTGTCCAGGAGCGTGTTCAGCGCCTTGAAGGCGTCGATCAGGGTGTCGAAGGCCGAGTCCCAATTGGCAGTGCCCTTGACCATCACGACCTTCTTGGGCTCGAGCACGGTCTCGAGGCCAAAGGGATCGGCGGTCTGTACCGGGGCGGGGCTGGCGGCCGCCGCGGGCGGGGGCGCGGCCGGGCTGGGTGAGGCGCTGGCTGCGGGCGAGGGCGTCGCAGCAGGGGCGGGTGAGGCGCTGGCCGCCGGCGCGGGCGTTGCCACCGGTGCAGGCGAAGCACTCGCGGCAGGCGCCGGCGAAGCCGACGGGGCCGGCGAGGGGCTTACTGACGCGGCGGGCGCCGGGCTCGGACTTTGTGCCCGAGCGGCAGACAGACCAACCGACATGGCCGCCGGGATCAGCGCGGCCAGAGCGAGACGACGAAACCTAATCATTCTATTCTCCCCAAGAACTTGGGCACCAAGACCTTGGGCTCCAAGACCTTGCCGACCAAGGCCTAAATCCCGTTTTGCGCCCGGCCGCGCTTCCCGGTTCGCGCGAATGGCGCCGTTCTAACACGCGGGCGCCGAATTCGTCCCATGACAGATGCGTCATGGGCGGCGTCGCGGGCCGCGGCCTGGGCGCTCCGCAGCAAACCGCTGGCCAAGCCGGCAAGGATCGCCATATAAGACGGGCGAAATTCGGGAATTTTCATGAGCGCGCTGGCCAACCACGCATTTGCCAAGATGAACGGCATCGGCAACGAGATCGTCGTTGTCGACATGCGCGATTCCACAGCAAAGGTCACGCCGGACGACGCGCGGGCGGTGGCGTCCGCAAATGGCGGCGTGGCTTACGACCAGCTCATGGTGCTGCAGAAGCCGCGGCTGCACGGCACTGAGGCCTTCATCCGCATCTACAACAATGACGGCTCCGAAGCCGGTGCCTGCGGCAACGGCATGCGCTGCGTCGTGCGCCGCATTTTCGAGAAGAGCGGACAGACCACGGCGACGTTCGAGACGGCTGCGGGCCTGCTCAATTGCTGGCAAGGCCCGGCGCCCGACCTCTATACCGTCGACATGGGCGCGCCGAAGTTCGGCTGGCAGGACATTCCGCTGGCGGAAGAGTTTCGCGACACCCGCTACATCGAGTTGCAGATCGGGCCGATCGACAATCCGATCCTGCATTCGCCTTCGGTGGTGAACATGGGCAATCCGCACGCAATCTTCTGGGTCGAGGACGTCAACGCCTATGATCTCGAGCGGTTTGGTCCTCTGCTCGAAAACCATCCGATCTTCCCCGAGCGCGCCAATATTACGCTTGCTCACATCGTTGATCGCGACCACATCACGATTCGCACCTGGGAGCGCGGCGCCGGCCTCACCAGGGCCTGCGGTTCGGCAGCCTGCGCCACGGCTGTCGCCGCGGCGCGGCTGAAGCGCGCCAATCGCAATGTCGAGATCACATTGCCCGGCGGCAAGCTCGCCATCGAATGGCGCGAGCGCGACGACCATGTGCTGATGACGGGCACCGCGACCTTCGAATATGAAGGCAATTTCGATCCGGCGCTGTTCGCGCCGGTCGGCTGATGGCCGTCGACATCGTCACCTTCGGCTGCCGCCTCAACGCCTTCGAGGCCGAGGTGATCCGCCGCGAGGCTGAAGGTGCCGGCCTCTTCGACACCATCGTCATCAACAGCTGCGCCGTCACCAACGAGGCGGTGGCGCAGGCACGCCAGTCGATCCGCAAATTGAAGCGCGAGCGGCCCGGTGCGCGTATCGTGGTCACCGGCTGCGCCGCGCAAACGCAAAGCGCGATGTTCGCCGACATGGCCGAGGTCGATCGCGTCGTCGGCAATGACGACAAGATGCGCTCGTCCGCATGGCGCGATGCGCGCGATGCATTCGACATCGGTGCCAGCCAGAAGATTGCCGTTGGCGACATCATGGCAGTGAAGGCGATGGCGCCGCATCTGATCGACGGCTTTGCCGCCGGCCTGCCGCGCGTCTTCGTGCAGGTGCAGAACGGCTGCGACCATCGCTGCACCTTCTGCATCATCCCGTTCGGCCGCGGCAACTCGCGCTCGGTGCCGATGGGCGCTGTGGTCGATCAGGTGCGGGCGCTGGTGGAGCGCGGTCATGGCGAGATCGTGCTGACTGGCGTCGACCTCACCAGCTACGGCGCTGACCTGCCGGGCGCGCCCAAGCTCGGCATGCTGACCAAGCAGATTTTGCGGCACGTGCCGGACTTGAGGCGCCTGCGCATCTCCTCGATCGATTCGATCGAGGCAGATGACGATCTGCTCGATGCTATCGCCGACGATGCGCGACTGATGCCGCATCTGCACCTGTCGCTGCAATCCGGCGACGACCTGATCTTGAAGCGCATGAAGCGGCGGCATTCGCGCCAGGATGCGATCGCGTTCTGCGACCAGGTGCGCCGCCTGCGGCCGGACGTCGTTTTCGGCGCCGACATCATCGCGGGCTTTCCGACCGAGACCGAGGACATGTTCTTGCGCTCGCTCGATCTCGTCGGGGAATGTGGTTTGACGTTCCTGCACGTCTTTCCCTACTCGCCACGCCCCGGCACGCCGGCCGCGCGAATGCCGCAGGTTGCGGGGGGCGCGATCAAGGAACGTGCGAAGCGGCTGCGTGCAGCCGGTGCGGCGGCATTGCGGCAGCGACTGCAAGCCGAGATCGGCGCCGCGCGCGAGGTGCTGATCGAGAGCGAAGGCCAGGGACGCACGGAGCATTATCTGCCGGTGGCGATTGCGGGCGAACGTGTGGGCAGCGTCGTGCCGCTCAGGATCGTTGGCAGCGATGGCGAGCGGCTGATCACATAGTCGGTGTCGTCGTCCGGCTTGCCGTCTTCGCTAAAGCTTCGCCGGCCGAGCACCGCTGCGGGCCCGGCGTAGCCTAGCGGAGACGGGGCCGGGCGGCCCAGTGCGCCGCCGCTTCTCCGTATCTCACAAACGTCTCTGGAATACTGGATCACCGCCTTCGCGGGTGATGACACCGCCGATATGGTACACGGTGTGCCCTACAAGGCCCGCACCTGCCAGAACCGCAGCGTGCGCCGCGCATTCTCCGTCGTCATTCTCGCAAAATGGCCCTGCGAGCGCGCAAGATCAGCCGGCTTCATCGCGCCCGTCGCAAAACGGCTTTCGAGCACGGCGGCGGTGGTGTTCCAGCTAAGCTGCGCGGCCTTGCACGGCACGAGCAGGCCATCGTCGCGCAGGCTCTGCATCAGCGGGCGAATCACCTCGACGGTCGATCCGGACAGCGCCGCCAGGGCCGCGACGGTCTCCTCATAGCGCCGCTGCGTGGCGAAGCCGAGCAGCGTCGCTTCGTTGAGCTGGCCGATCGTCTTGAGATTTGCGATGGCCCGCTTGGCGCCTTCGAAATCGCGAACGCCAGACATCTCGCGCTCGACGCCGACGGTGACGGCGGCAATCGCGCTCTGGATTTCCTCGAACAGATGCGGAGGTGCACGCGACAACAGGCGGGTGCGCACCGCATCCGTCGTCGAACGCAGCAATCGGCGGCGCAGCTCCGACGGCAAATCGACGCGGACGCCGACGCTGACCGCGAGCTCCGGATCGCTTTCGGCCTGTCCGACGATGATGGCAAATCCGCTGCCGGAGACGCGGGCGCCGGGATTGGCGGCGAGCCGCCGGCTGACGCTGGGATAGCGCCGCGCCAGCAGCGCATCGGTGACGATCTCCCTCAGCCACCAGCGGCCGGCGACCGCGAGCAGATGCGGCTCGCCCTTGGATGATGCGATCTTCACCAGCTCGCCATCGTCGAGGCGCGCGGATTCCTGGAGCACGGGTCCGGCGATACGGATCTCGTCATTGCTGGCGAGGCGGCGGATCACGGATGGCGGCGCCTGCGCGATCGGCGCGAGTTGCGCGCTTATCTCGGCGAGCGCAATTCGGGCGCCGATGTCGGCGACGGCGCGCAGCTCGATGGTGCCGATCAGGCGCTCGAGCACGTCGTCAAACAGCGCGATCTGCTCGTCGTCAAAGCTGCCGGCGGAACACAGGAACAGGTCCGTGACGCGCCGGGCCGTCTCCAGCCCTTTTTCCGGCGAGCCCATCCGTATCGCGGATTCGACCTCGTCGATGATCGATAGCTCGGCCTTGGACATCACGCGCTGCTCGTCCTGAGCGGTTACAGAAGCTTGTTCTAAGCAACCGCTATCATTAGAGGCGAGCGCTGAACGTTTCGTAAACCATGGGCTTGTCGCCCTTCATCCTGAGGAGCCCGCAAAGCGGGCGTCTCGAAGGATCGAGGCTCAACTGCAACAGCACGGGCCTTTCATGGTTCGAGACGGCGCTGACGCGCCTCCTCACCATGAGGCGCTGGCTGCCGGGCTAGTCCCCGTTCCATCCGCAGGCGCGGAGGCGCTCGTGCATGTGGGGCGGGGCCGGCGCCACGACGCGGATCGGCTCCTTGTTCCGGGAGATCGGCACCACGATCTCACGGGAATGCAGGTGCAGGCGCGGCTCGCCGAAGCGCGGGCCGTTGCCGTAAATGTTATCGCCGACGATCGGCCAGCCGGTCGCGGCCGAATGCACCCGCAATTGGTGGGTCCGGCCGGTCACCGGTTCCATGGCGAGCCAGGCGAGGCCCGCGCCCCGGCCCATCACCTTCCAATTGGTGATCGCCTTCTGCCCTTCGGGATCCGGCTTCTGCCACCAGCCGCGCTCGGCATTGAGGCGGCCGAGCGGCATGTCGATGGTGCCTTCATCTTCATCAGGGCCGCCCTCGACCACGGTCCAGTATGTCTTGCCGATCTTGCCGTGCTTGAACAGCAGGCCGAGCGAAGCGGTTGCTTTGCGATGGCGGCCGAGCACGAGACAGCCTGAGGTGTCCTTGTCGAGCCGGTGAGCCAGCACTGGCGGCCGCGGCAGGCCGAAGCGGAGCGCGTCGAAGGAGGCTTCGAGGTTCGCCCCGCCCTTGGGGCCGCGATGCACTGGCAGGCCGGCCGGCTTGTCGATGACCAGCATCAAGCCGTCGCGATGGAGCACGCGGGCCAAGATCTCATCAGCGGTCAATTCGGGAACATCGAGCAATTGCAAGACTTTCGTTTAATCGTCGGAACGGCTAACACACCCCCACCATGAACGATACCTCCGAGACCCCCAAGCTGAGCTGGTGGCGCCGCCTGTCCGACGGGCTGAAGCGCACCTCGTCCTCGCTCGGGACCGCGGTCGCCGACCTCGTCACCAAGCGCAAGCTCGATCGCGCCATGCTCGACGACATCGAGGACGTGCTGCTGCGCGCCGATCTCGGCACGCAAGTCGCAGTGCGGATCGCCGATGCCGTCGGCACGGGGCGCTACGACAAGGCGATCTCGGCGGACGAGGTCAAGGACGTGGTCGCCACCGAGGTCGAGAAGGTGCTCGCGCCGGTGGCGAAGCCGCTCGAGATCGATGCGGGCAAGAAGCCGTTCGTCATCCTCGTGGTCGGCGTCAACGGCTCCGGCAAGACCACCACCATCGGCAAGCTATCGCAAAAATTCGCCTCCGAAGGCCGCAAGGTGATGCTGGCTGCCGGCGACACCTTTCGCGCGGCGGCGATCGAGCAGCTCAAGGTCTGGGGCGAGCGCACCAAGACGCCGGTCATCGCCGGCGCGCAAGGCTCGGATTCCGCGAGCCTTGCCTTCAGCGCGCTGACGGCAGCAAGGGAGCAGAGCGCCGACATCCTCTTGATCGACACCGCGGGCCGGCTTCAGAACAAGGCCGAACTGATGAACGAGCTCGAGAAGGTCGTGCGCGTCATCCGCAAGGTGGATGCCACCGCGCCGCATGCGGTGCTGCTGGTGCTGGATGCCACCGTCGGCCAGAACGCGCTGTCGCAGGTCGAGGCCTTTCATCGCACCGCCGGGGTCACCGGCCTCGTGATGACCAAGCTCGACGGCACCGCGCGCGGCGGCATCCTGGTGGCGCTGGCGGAAAAATTCAAGCTGCCGGTGCATTTCATCGGCGTCGGCGAAGGCGTCGATGATCTCGCGCCCTTCACCGCGCGCGATTTCGCCCGCGCGATCGCCGGAATCGAAAGTTGAGAATGGACAAGACCCAGCCACATCCGTTGTTCAAGCTTGCGACCGAGCTCGGTCCGCTGCTCGTGTTCTTCTTCGTCAATGCCAGGTTCAACCTGTTCGCCGCGACCGGCGCCTTCATGGTGGCGATCGTGGCGGCGATGGCCGCCTCCTATGTGGTGACGCGGCACATTCCGATCATGGCGATCGTGACGGCCGTGATCGTGCTGGTGTTCGGCACGCTGACCCTGGTGCTACACGATGAGACCTTCATCAAGGTCAAGCCGACCATCATCTACGGCCTGTTCGCCGCGATCCTCGGCGGCGGCCTGCTGTTCGGCCGCTCCTTCATTGCCGTGATGTTCGATCAGGTGTTCAATCTGACGCCGCACGGCTGGCGCATCCTCACGCTGCGCTGGGCGCTGTTCTTTGCCGGCATGGCGGTGCTGAACGAGATCATCTGGCGCACCCAGAGCACGGATTTCTGGGTGAACTTCAAGGTCTTCGGCGTGACGACGCTGACCATGATCTTCGCCGTCGCCCAATTGCCGCTGACCAAGCGCTATCACCTTGCGCCGGCGTCGCTGGAAGCGAGCGAGGCCGAGGCCGGAGATGTGAGCAAGGGGTAGGGCGAAACGTCGCCCCACGTATCGCTGTCATTCCCCGCGAAGCGGAGACTCCGGTACGCCGCGGCCTCTTCGTATACTACTGACGTCTCCGGAATACTGGATCGCCCGATCGAGTCGGGCGATGACAGTTGAGTGTGTCGCGAGAGCGGAGCTAAATTAGCTTCCCGCCGCCTTCAACGCCTTCTCCAGCTGCGGCAATAACACGGTGCGTAGATTGTCCGGCGTGATCGGTCCAACCAGCTTGTAGACGATGGTGCCCTCGGGGCCGACGACGAAGGTCTCCGGCACGCCATAGACGCCCCATTCGATCGAGGCGCGACCGTTGGCGTCCACGCCGACGCGGCCGAACGGGTTGCCGTAGCGCCCGAGGAAGCGCCGCGCATTGTCGGCCGCATCCTTGTAGTTGATGCCGACGAGCTGGAAGCGCTTGTCCTTGGCGAGCTCGGTCAGCAGCGGCGCCTCATCATGGCAGGGCACGCACCAGGACGCCCAGACGTTGACGAGACTGACCTTGCCCTTGAACGCGGCGGGATCGAGCCCCGGCACCGGCGCATTGTCAGCCTGCAATCCTTCGAGCGGCGGCAGCAGGGTTTGCGGCGCAGGCCGCCCGATCAGCGCGGACGGAATCCGCGAGGGATCGCCGCTGCCGAGCCGAAACCAGAACAGCAGGGCCAGCGCGATGAAGGCGATCAGCGGCAGCACCATTAGGAAGGTGCGGCGCTGCGGCGTCGCCTGGCTCGATGGATCGCTCATGATCTGTCCGTCGCACTGCGGCCGGAGCGGCGGGTAAAGCCGCTGCGATCGAGTTCGCGCAGGCGCGCGGTCTGGCTGCGGTAGTCGAGCATCACCCAGCCGATCAGGAGCATGACCACGAGGGCCGCTGCGGCATAGGACATCACGATGAACGACGCGTAAGGACCGAGCGTTATCATCACGCGGCTCCAGCTTCTTTTGACGCGTTTTCTTCACGCGAACCGGCGCTTAACTCGCTCGAAAACGCGACGCGACTCGCCTGCATCATCTGCAGGGAGCGGACACGGCGGCGCAGGATCTCGTTGCGCATCGCAGCTAAGTGCAACGTGACGAACAGCAGCGTGAAGGCGATCGCCATCACCAGCAGCGGGATCAGGAACGATTTGTCGAGTGCCGAGCCGCCGATGCGCATCACCGAGGCCGGCTGATGCAGCGTGTTCCACCAGTCGACGGAAAACTTGATGATGGGCAGGTTGATGGCGCCGACCAGCGTCAGCACCGCCGCGGCGCGTGCAGCGCGCGAGGGATCGTCGACCGCGCGCCACAGCGCCATCAGGCCGAGATACATCAGGAACAGGATCAGCACCGATGTCAGCCGCGCGTCCCATTCCCAATAGGTGCCCCACATCGGCCGTCCCCACAGCGAGCCCGTGAGCAGCGCGAGGAAGGTGAAGGCGGCGCCGATCGGCGCTGCCGCTTTGGCGGCGACATCGGCGAGCGGATGCCGCCATACCAACGTGCCCAGCGAGGCGATGCTCATGACACCCCACACCAACATCGAGAGCCAGGCATTGGGCACGTGGATGAACATGATCTTTACCGTCGCGCCCTGCTGATAATCGTCGGGCGCAAGCGCTGATTGGTACAGGCCGATGGCGAGCAGGATGACGGTCGCACCCGCAAGCCACGGCAACAGGCGGGCTGTTAGCGCGAGGAACCGCGTGGGATTGGCGAGGTCGATCAGCGTCATGGTTATTGTGATAATGATCCGGGAGCGCTCAGGCAATCAGCACGAAAGTGCGTCGCGAGAGTTCATCCGGGTCGAGGTCAGGCGAGCCCATCTCAGTCGAGTCCATGCCGCAGGCTCGCCGCCGCCGCGAAGGGGCCGACGACGAGGCTGACCAGCGACAGTGCGCATAGGATCGAGAACGGCGCGCCGAACGTCATGGGGCCGACGATCACCGCCTGCGAGGCCGCGACCCCGAAAATCAGCACCGGAATCGACAGCGGCAGCACCAGCACGGCCATCAAAAGCCCGCCGCGGTGCAGCGTCACCGCCAGCGCCGCGCCGATCATGCCGGTGAAGGTGAGCGCCGGGGTGCCTGCCAGCAGTGTCAGCGCCACCGCGCCGGTTGCGACCATGTCGAGATTGAGCAAGAGGCCGAGCACCGGGGTTGCGACAATCAGCGGCAGGCCGGCGGCCAGCCAGTGCGCCAGTGCTTTCGCAGCGCAGGCCAGTTCCAGCGGCGTCCGGCTCATCGTGATCAGGTCGAGCGAGCCGTCCTCGTGATCGGCCATGAACAGGCGGTCCAGCGTGAGCAGGCTCGCCAGCAGCGCACCGAGCCACAGGATGGCCGGCCCGAGCCGCGACAGCAGCGCCAGGTCCGGGCCCACCGCGAACGGCATCAGCACCACCACAGTGAGGAAGAACAGCACGCCAATCAATGCCCCACCCCCGACGCGAAGCGCGATCCGGATGTCCCGGCGGATGAGCGCGGCAAGGGCGGTCATGGGGTGGCCCTTTCGGCGCTGCGAGCTCGCATCTCGCGCCACAGGGACGCTGCGCTCCCTCCCCCGCTTGCGGGGGAAGGTCGGGGAGAGGGTGTCTCGACAACGAAGACTCCCCCAGAGGAGAGAACCCTCACCCGGCGCTGCGCGCCGGCCTCTCCCGCAAGCGGGGGAGGCGAGGGAGCCCGCGGCAAGAGGGGGGAGGGAATGGAGAGAGCCGTGCCCAGCCGCTCGGAAAGCTGAGGGTCAGGTCCGATCACGCCATACCCCCGATCCGCAGCTCTCGCGAGTCGATCCCCAGCGGGGCGTGGGTGGCTGCGATGATCAAGCCGCCGCGCGACAGGTGCTCGCGCATCAAGCCGCCGAACATCTCCTGGCCAGCGAGGTCCAGCGCGTTGGTCGGCTCGTCCAGCAGCCAGACCGGGCGGCGCACGGTCAGCAGCCGGGCCAGTGACAGCCGGCGGCGCTGGCCGGCGGAGAGGAAGGCGGCCGGCAGGTGGGCGGCGTGATCGAGGCCGACCTTGATGAGGCTCTCGGCGGCATCGCAGCGCTCGCCGCCGAGAAAATCAGCCCAGAATGCCAGATTTTCCGCCACGCTCAGCGCCGGCTTCAGGGCATCGCGATGGCCGAGATAATGGCACTGCTCCGGCAGCGTCAGCTCGCCATCGCCCCCGTCCAGCGCGATCGTCCCGCCGGCCGGAATGAGCAGGCCGGCGATCAGCCGCAGCAGCGAAGTTTTGCCCGATCCGTTGCGGCCGACGACCGCCAGGGCTTCGCCCGAGCCGGCCGCAAAATCGAGGCTGGCGAACACCTCGCGTCCGCCCCTCACGCATCTGAGCCCGCTACCGGAAAGCCGCATTTCGCTTCGTTTCAACCCGCTCAAAGCCGGGCCTCAGGAAATCTTGGGGTAGCGCATGGGAATTTTTGGCTCGCGAATTGCTGCGGCACGATTGTGGCTGTGGCGGCGCGGTTAGAAAGCTTCTATAAGCCCGGAACTACTTGATGCAGCAACTCAACCTGCCCCTGCAAGCGGCCCAGCCTGATACGCTGACGGTGTTAAAATACCCTGCCGGGTATAACTAGCAATTGGGATTCCTACATGACCTCGCTCGACAGCTTCAAATGCAAAAAGACCCTCAAGGTCGGCGCCAAGACCTATGTCTATTACAGCCTGCCCACAGCCGAGAAGAATGGTCTGAAGGGAATTTCGAAACTTCCCTATTCGATGAAGGTCCTGCTCGAGAACCTGCTGCGCAACGAGGACGGCCGCTCGGTCAAGAAAGAAGACATCGTCGCCGTCTCGAAATGGCTGCGCAAGAAGTCGCTGGAGCATGAGATCGCATTCCGCCCGGCGCGCGTCCTGATGCAGGACTTCACCGGCGTGCCCGCGGTGGTCGATCTCGCCGCGATGCGCAACGCGATGCAAAAGCTCGGCGGCGAGCCGGAGAAGATCAATCCGCTGGTCCCGGTCGATCTCGTCATCGACCATTCCGTGATCGTGAACTTCTTCGGCGACAACAAGGCTTTCGGCAAGAACGTCACCGAGGAATACAAGCAGAATCAGGAGCGCTATGAGTTCCTGAAGTGGGGCCAGAAGGCGTTCTCGAACTTCTCCGTCGTGCCGCCCGGCACCGGCATCTGCCACCAGGTCAATCTCGAATATCTGGCCCAGACGGTCTGGACCAAGAAGGAAAAGATGACGGTCGGCAAGAAGTCCGGCACCTTCGAGGTCGCTTATCCCGACTCGCTGGTCGGTACCGATTCCCACACCACCATGGTCAACGGCCTGGCCGTGCTCGGCTGGGGCGTCGGCGGCATCGAGGCGGAAGCCTGCATGCTCGGCCAGCCGCTGTCGATGCTGCTGCCCAACGTCGTCGGCTTCAAGCTGAAGGGCGCGCTGAAGGAGGGCGTCACCGCGACCGACCTCGTGCTGACCGTGACGCAGATGCTGCGCAAGCTCGGCGTCGTCGGCAAGTTCGTCGAGTTCTTCGGCCCCGGTCTCGACCATCTCTCCGTCGCCGACAAGGCGACCATCGCCAACATGGCCCCTGAGTATGGCGCGACCTGCGGCTTCTTCCCGGTCGACGCCGCCGCGCTCGATTATCTCAAGACCTCCGGCCGGGCCGCGGCGCGCGTTGCGCTGGTGCAGGCCTATGCCAAGGCGCAAGGGCTCTTCCGCACCGCCAAGTCGCCCGACCCGGTGTTCACGGAAACGCTGACGCTCGACCTCGGCGACGTCGTGCCGTCGCTGGCCGGCCCGAAGCGCCCCGAGGGCCGCATTGCGCTGCCCACGGTCGCGGAAGGCTTTTCGCTCGCGCTCAGCAGCGAGTACAAGAAGGGCGAGGAGCCTGCGAAGCGCTTCCCCGTCGAAGGCAAGAACTTCGATCTCGGCCATGGCGACGTCGTGATCGCCGCGATCACCTCGTGCACCAACACCTCGAATCCGAGCGTGCTAATCGGGGCCGGCCTGCTCGCGCGCAATGCGGCAGCGAAGGGCCTCAAGGCGAAGCCGTGGGTGAAGACCTCGCTTGCCCCGGGCAGCCAGGTGGTCGCGGAATATCTCGCCAATTCCGGCCTTCAGGCTGACCTCGACAAGGTCGGCTTCAACCTGGTCGGCTTCGGCTGCACCACCTGCATCGGCAATTCCGGTCCGCTGCCGGAGGAGATCTCAAAGTCGATCAACGACAACGGCATCGTCGCGGCCGCCGTGCTCTCCGGCAACCGCAATTTCGAGGGCCGCGTCTCGCCGGACGTGCAGGCGAACTATCTGGCTTCGCCGCCGTTGGTCGTCGCCTACGCGCTCGCGGGCAGCGTGACCAAGAACCTCGCCACCGAGCCGCTCGGCGAGGGCAAGGACGGCAAGCCGGTATATCTGAAGGACATCTGGCCGACGACGAAAGAAATCAACGCCTTCATGAAGAAGTTCGTGACCGCGTCGATCTTCAAGAAGAAGTATGCCGACGTGTTCAAGGGCGACACCAACTGGCGCAAGATCAAGACGGTCGAGAGCGAGACCTATCGCTGGAACATGAGTTCGACCTATGTGCAGAACCCGCCATATTTCGACGGCATGAAGAAGGAGCCGGAGCCGGTCACCGACATCGTCGAGGCGCGCATCCTCGCCATGTTCGGCGACAAGATCACCACCGACCACATCTCGCCGGCCGGCTCGATCAAGCTCACCTCGCCCGCGGGCAAATATCTCAGCGAGCACCAGGTGCGCCCTGCCGACTTCAACCAGTACGGCACGCGCCGCGGTAACCACGAAGTCATGATGCGCGGCACCTTCGCCAACATCCGCATCAAGAACTTCATGCTGAAGGGCGCCGACGGCAACATTCCGGAAGGCGGTCTGACCAAGCACTGGCCCGACGGCGAGCAGATGTCGATCTACGACGCCGCGATGAAGTACCAGGAAGAGAAGGTGCCGCTGGTAGTGTTCGCCGGCGCCGAATATGGCAACGGCTCCTCCCGCGACTGGGCCGCAAAGGGCACGCGCCTGCTCGGTGTTCGCGCCGTGATTTGCCAGAGCTTCGAGCGCATCCACCGCTCGAACCTGGTCGGCATGGGCGTGCTGCCGCTGACCTTCGAGGAGGGCACCTCCTGGCAGTCGCTGGGTCTCAAGGGCGACGAGAAGGTCACGCTGCGCGGCCTCGTCGGCGACCTCAAGCCGCGCCAGAAGCTGACCGCGGAGATCGTCTCCGGCGACGGTTCATTGCAGCGCGTTTCGCTGCTTTGCCGCATCGATACGCTGGACGAGCTCGACTACTACCGCAACGGCGGCATTCTGCACTACGTGCTGCGCAAGCTTGCGGCGTAAGCGCGGATTTGTGAACGATGGCTCACTGCGAAGTGAGTAGAAGCCTGAACGAAGGCGGCCTATCAAAAGGCCGCCTTCGCGCGTTTGCGGCACGTTTCGGATGGGCCCGGCCGGTGGAAAACCTCCTCCTGGACGGTTGCCTGGAAGGACGAATGTGCCGCGCCCCGTAAGACTACGGTGACCATCAGGCGATAAGATTCCCTCTCACAAGCAATGGTGTGCGGCGTTAGACATGACAACAATGACGGCTTCTCATCCGATTTCACGTTGGTCCAGTGCCCTCTGGTCGGGTGCTCTCGGCATCTGTGCGATCGTCGCCGTCATCCGCCCCGCCGAGGCTGATCCCCGCGCCGTTGTCGAATTGTTTACCTCGCAGGGCTGCTCGTCCTGTCCGCCCGCCGACAAGATCATCGGCGATCTCTCCAAAGATCCCTCGGTCATCGCGTTGAGCATGCCGATCGACTATTGGGATTATCTCGGCTGGAAGGACACGCTGGCGGATTCACGCTTCTCTGCACGGCAGCGTGCTTACTCGCGCGTGCGCGGCGACCGTGAGGTCTACACGCCGCAGGTCGTCGTCAATGGCTCGACCCATGTCATCGGCAGCGATCGCACCGGCATCGAGAATGCGATCGGCAAGACCGACAGGGGCACGGGGGTGATGAGCGTGCCGGTGACGATGTCGCTTGCGGGCAAGCAGATCAACGTCTCGGTGGCCGGGAGCAACGAGCCCACGGTCTCGCATGGCGAGGTCTGGATCTGCTCGATCGCCAAGTCGGTGCCCATCACGATCACCCGCGGCGAAAATCGCGGACAGCAGGTCACCTATCACAACGTCGTGCGCAACCTGCTGAAGGTCGGCGACTGGACCGGCCGTCCGGAAAGCTGGACGGTGCCGATCGAGAATCTCACGCGCGATGGCGTCGACGGCGCGGTGGTCTATGTCCAGGATGGCAGCCGAGAGAAGCCGGGCCCGATGCTGGGCGCGGCGTACACGTCGCTGCACTGATTCTTTGGCGTCGTACTCTGCTTTCAATCCTCATGGTGAGGAGCGCGCCCTTGCGCGGCATCTCGAACCATGAAAGGCCCCCCGCTGATGCAATGGGGCCTCCATCCTTCAAGACGCCGCGCAAGAGCGCGGCCCTCAGGATGAGGAGAGACAGCCTTTGTGCGGATCATAGTGCGGATCAGAGACAAGTTCGCAGGATCGGAAACATCCCGACACAAACAAAAAAGGACCAACTTGCGTTGGCCCTCCTTGCCGTGCGTACAGACCCGATCCTGTCGACCCCGGGGGGCTGGGGGCTGAGGAATCCGGAACCGAAGGACCGGGTCAACGCACGTAAGTGTTTTCGCAATGCAGGGCGGCAGTCGCTAGGCGGAAAAGCGGCGATACTATGATTCCTGCTAACGATCCCGTGACGGTTTGCCGCGACGGAGTTCCACCGCTGCGTGTGTTCGGATTCGCAATCGATTCCATTGGTTGAGCTAGGGAGCCTCTTGCGGCCCGGTACGGTTGGCGCGATCATGCAATTGTCATGAGCGCAGTTCCCGGGACGGTCTTCGGGGACGCGGGGTCATGTCGCGCGATCAGGAGGCGCTTCCCATGAGTCTGATGTCGGAGGATGCCGATCCGAGCGAGCAGCGCGCGGCGGCGCGCCCCGCCGCTGTGACGACGCAGCCGAACCGGGTGACGTTCAACCGCCTCGAACTGCACCGGATCCTCAATCTCTATGGCCGCATGGTCGCCGACGGCGAGTGGCGCGACTACGCCATCGACTTCCTGAAGGACCGCGCCGTGTTCTCGGTCTATCGCCGCGCCTCGGAAGTGCCGATCTATCGCATCGAGAAGGACCCGCGGCTCGCGCGCAAGCAGGGCATGTACAGCGTGATCTCGGCGACCGGCCTGATCCTGCGCCGCGGTCACGAGCTCGAGCGTGTGCTGCTGGTGATCGATCGCAAGCTGGCGGTGGTGTAGGCGGCGTCGGGTGGACGACAAAGGCGCAACGCGCCTACTTTCCCGGCACCGTGCTTGCGCCCTCGCCGAGGGCGCGCTGCATCATCACCGTATCGAGCCAGCGGCCGAATTTCAGCCCGACATTGGGATGCGTGCCGATCATCTCGAAGCCGCTCTTGGCGTGAACGCCAATCGAGCCGGCATTGGCGGAATCGCCGATCACCGCGATCATCTGCCGGAAGCCGCGCGCCTCGCATTCGATGATCAACCGCTCCAGCAGCAGAGAGCCGACACCGCGGCGCTGGAAGGAGGGATCGAGATAGATCGAATTCTCCACCGTGAAGCGGTAGGCCGGCCGCGGCCGGTAGGCACCGGCATAGGCATAGCCGGCGACGCGACGATCAAGGATCGCGACGAAATAGGGATAGCCGCCGTCGATCAGCGCGCGATAGCGGCGCGTCATCTCGGCAAGATCGGGCGGCTCCAGCTCGAACGTCGCGGTGCCCTCGCGGACGGCCTGCTGGTAAATGGCGGTGATGGCGGGAAGATCGGCCTCGAGCGTGGGCCTGATTTCGGGTGCGGACATGGCGGCAAGATTAGAGCCTTCCCGCGGCCGCTGGAAGAGGGCAGGGCTGCTTCCCAGCCGTCATGCAGGCGCAGCAGTCTCCATCTTCTCCGTGCTGTCATGCCCCGCCTAGTGCCAATTGCGCACGGGGGCGGGGCATCCAGTACGCCGCGGCCCCTCGGCTTCTCACGAACCCTTTGGAATGCTGGATCGCCCGCCGGAGCCCGTCATCGGGCTCGCCGAAGGCGAGACCATTGGCGGGCGATGACACCGGGTATGTGGCGACATCATGCCCCAAACAAAAACCCCGGCCTTTCGGCCGGGGCTGATGTCGTTCTCTCAGCCTATCGCTTAATCGCGCTGGCCGAGGAGCTGCAACAGCAGCGTGAACAGGTTGATGAAGTTCAGGTACAGCGACAGCGCGCCGGTGATGGCCGCACGCTCCGCGATGTCACCGCCGGCCGAGGCGTAGCCGTAGATGTAGTCGTTCTTCAGCCGCTGGGTATCCCAGGCGGTGAGGCCCGCAAACACCAGCACGCCGACCACCGAGACAATGAACTGCAGCATCGAACTCGCCAGGAACAGGTTGACCAGGCTCGCGATGACGATGCCGATCAGGCCCATGAACAGGAACGAGCCCATGCCAGTCAGGTCACGCTTGGTGGTGTAGCCGTAGAGGCTCAGCGCACCGAAGGTGGCCGCGGTGATGAAGAACACCCGCACGATCGAGGTGTGCGTGAACACCAGGAAGATCGACGACAGCGAGATGCCCATCAGCGCCGAGAATACCCAGAACAGGATCTGGGCGGTCGAGGGTGCCAGACGGTTGATGCCCGCCGAGATCACGAACACCATCGCGAGCGGCGCCAGCATGAACAGCCACTTCAGGGGGCTCACGAACATCGCGTAGCCGAACGGCGTCAGGAACAGCTTGCCGACGCGGACGGCTTCCGGCGTCGGGACGTCCGTCACGGCGGCCATGTAGACGCCGAGCGCCGCCAGGCCCGTGATGGCCAGGCCAATGCTCATGTAATTGTAGATGCGCAGCATATAGGCGCGCAGGCCGGCATCGACCGTCGCGGCGTCAACACGCCCGGCGGCCCTGCCGAAAGGAGAAGCGTAGTTACGGTCTAGGTCCGACATGGTCGAATTCCCGTTGGTTGGTCCGGTCCGGCACGAGGGTCGCCATGCCGCCGGTTCGTCAGTTCTATCTCGGATACCGATGCCAGCCGACTAAATTCTGGCTCACAATCGGGGCTCCGAACCCACTCGATATGTGGGAAACTAACACATTCACTGCAACCGTCCACGCGCGGCCGAATGTCGCCCTCGGCCACAATCCTGACGGGAGGACGTGGTTAACCGCAGGAATCGTGCGATTCCGCTCCCGCGCGGTCAGCCGCTACCTTTTGTCACAAATTCCGCAACACCGTCGCGGGCTTTTTGTTCAATGCCAGCAACGTGCCGGCGAGCCCGAGCCCGACCGTGACGACGAGCGCGGCTACGACCACGCCGGCCGCACTGCCGGCCTGCCAGACGAAACTCAGCGTCATCAGCCGCGTCACGATCATCCAGGCCGCGATGCTGCCGGCGATCACGCCGAACAAGGCGGTGGCGAGCCCGATCAGGAGGTATTCGAGTGCATAGGCGCCGAGCAGCCGCAGCCGCGTCGCGCCCAGCGTCTTCAGGATCACCGCATCATAGACCCGGTGGCGATGACCCGCGGCGAGCGCCCCGCCGAGCACCAGGATCGCCGAGATCAGGGTCACGGCGCTGGCGCCGCGGATCGCCAGCGCCAGGTTGGTCACCACCGAGCCGACCGTCTCCATCACCTCGCGCACGCGCACGCTGGTCACCATCGGATAGGCATCCGCCACCTGCTTGATGATCTGGCCGTCGCCCGCAGCATTGCCGCCGGCTTCGGTCAACGTGGCGATATGGGTATGCGGCGCGCCCTTGAAGGCGTTGGGCGAGAACACAAGGACGAAGTTGATACCGAGCCCCTGCCAGTCGATGGTGCGCAAATTGCCGATTTTAGCCGGGATATCGCGGCCGAGCACGTTGACCACGACCTCGTCGCCGAGCTTGAGGCCAAGACCGTCAGCGATCTTCTTTTCCATCGAGACCAGCGGCGGGCCGGAATAGTCGGCGCTCCACCATTCGCCCTCGACCACCTTGGAACCCTTTGGCAACTCGCCGGTGTAGGTCAGGCCACGGTCGCTCTGCAGCACCCATTCGGAATCGGTGGAGGGCTTGAGCTCCTCGGCGCGCAACCCGCGCGCGCCGACGATGCGGCCGCGTAGCATCGGCACGTCCTCGACCTTGGCGCCGGGAGCGATCTGCCGCAGATAACCGTCGAACTGCTCGGCTTGCGCGCTCGGGATGTCGATGAAGAAGAACGATGGCGCCTGATCGGGGAGCGCGGCCAGAAACTGCCGACGCAGATTGCCGTCGATCTGGGTGATGGTGACAAGCACGGCGAGCCCTAGCCCCAGCGACAGCACGACGGACGGCGTCAGCGCGCCCGGCCGGTGGATGTTGGCGATCGCGAGCCGCAGCATCGGCAGCTGCGTTCGCGGCAGCCGCCGAGCGATCGCCATCAGCAGGGCGGCGATGCCGCGCAGCAGGGCGAACACGACGACGGAGGACGCCACGAACACCGCGGCGATGCGCTTGTCGAATGACAGACCGATCACGACGGCAACGAGCAGGACGATCACGACGCCCATGAACACGAGGTAGCCCAGGCGCGGCCGGTGCCATTCGGAGCTGATGGTGTCGCGGAACAGCGCGGCCACGGGCACGTCGTGGACGCGGCCGAGCGGCCAGAGGCCGAAGGCCAGCGCGGTGAGCAGGCCATAGACGAAGGACAACGCGAGCTCGTCGGCATGCACGGCCGGCACCACCGGCAGCGGCAACAGCTTGCCGAACAGGCCGACGATGGCGAAGGGCATCGCGGCGCCGAGCGCAAGGCCGATCGCCGAGCCGATCGCAGCGAGCAGGATCACCTGCGCGAGATAGATGCCGAACACGTCGCGGCCCGTGGCGCCGACGGCCTTGAAGGCCGCGATCACCTCGAGTTTCCGGTCGACATGACTCTTCACGGCATTGGCAACCCCGACGCCGCCGACCAGCAGCGCGGCGAGCCCGACCAGCGTTAGGAATTGGGTGAAACGATTGATGTTGCGCTCGAGCTGCGGCGAGGCGTTGGAGCGGCTGCGGATCTCCCAGCCGGCCTGCGGCGCGGCATTGCGCGCGTCGGTGATGAAAGTCTCAGTGGCGCGTTCGCTGTTGGCGGCGTCAGGCAGCTTCACCCGGTAGACCCAGCGAACCAGGCTGCCCGGCTGGATCAGGCCGGTGGCGTGCAGGCCCGCCTCGCTGATCAGGAAGCGCGGGCCGAAGCCGATGCCGCCGGCGAGCTTGTCCGGCTCCGCCTCAACGGTGCTGCGGATCTCGAACGTCGCCGAGCCGATGGTGACGCGGTCGCCGGTCTTGAGCGACAGCCGCGCCAGCAGCGTCGGATCGGCGGCAGCGCCGAACGCGCCGTCGCGCATCGCCAGCAGCTCGGACATCGGCAGCGGCGGCGCAAGTTTCAGCTGGCCGAGCATCGGATAGCTGTCGTCGACCGCCTTCATCTCGACCAGCGCCAGCTTGCCGTCAGTCGAGCGCGCCATGCCGCGCAAGGTCGCGGCGGTCGACACGGTGCCGCGCGAGCGCAGGAAGGCGACTTCTTCCGGCTTGGCCGCGCGCTGGAACAGCACGAACGAAACGTCGCCGCCGAGCAGGGTGCGGCCTTCGCGGGCAAGACCGTCGGAGAGGCTCGCCGAGACCGAGCCGACGCCGGCGATCGCCATCACGCCGAGCGCGATGCAGGCGATGAAGACGTAGAAGCCGCGCAGGCCGCCGCGCAATTCGCGCAGTGCGTAGCGCAGCGAGAGCGCGATGCCATGAGGCCTCGCCAACGGTTCGGCAGCCGTGCTCATGCCGGCGCAGTCTGCGTGTCGATGCGCCCGGAGCGCAGGCGGATCACGCGATCGCAGCGGTGCGCGAGCGAGGAATCGTGCGTGACCAGCACCAGCGTCATGCCGCGGTCGGCATGCTTGCTGAACAGGAGATCGACGATCTGCTGTCCGGTGGTCTCATCCAGATTGCCGGTCGGCTCGTCGGCGACGAGAATGGCGGGATCGGGCGCCAGCGCGCGCGCGAGCGCAACGCGCTGCTGCTCGCCGCCGGAAAGCTGCGTCGGATAATGATGCAATCGATCGCCGAGCCCGACCGATTGCAGCTCCTGCGCCGCACGCCTGGCGGCGTCCGGATTGCCGGCGAGCTCGAGCGGCACCGCAACGTTCTCCAGCGCCGTCATGGTCGGGATCAGATGGAAGGATTGGAAGACGATGCCGACCTGGCGGCCGCGGAAGCGGGCCAGCGCGTCCTCGTCGAGGGCATTGAAAGGCGTACCATTGACCACCACCTCTCCGCTATCAGGACGCTCCAGCCCCGCCATCACCATCAGCAGCGTGGATTTGCCCGAGCCTGACGGGCCGATCAGGCCGATCGTTTCGCTGCGGCCCACACGCAGGCTGATATCCTTGAGGATGTGAACGCGTGCCGCACCCGTGCCCAATGAGAGATTGACGTTGGAGATGGCGATGGTGTCCGGCGCGGTGCCGGCGAGCGAAGAGGTTTCGATGCGAGTGTCCATGGTCCGGTCATATGGCAACTCCGCTGGCGCGGTCGAGAGGCGTTACGGATTGTTCATGCACATAGCCGTGTTGGTGCTCGCTTTGATGACGGTGGTCACGACGGCTTCGGCCGAGGGGCAGAAGCCGATCAAGCTCGTCGTGCTGGGCGATTCCTTGAGCGCTGGTCTCGGACTTCCGGCCCAGGAGGCATTCCCGACGAAACTCCAAAAAGCCTTACAGGCCAAAGGCATAAGTGTCGACATGGTCAATGCCGGGGTGTCCGGCGACACCTCCTCCGGCGGCCGCGATCGGCTGGACTGGTCGGTGCCTGAAGGAACCGAGGGCGTCATCGTCGAACTCGGCGCCAACGACGCGTTGCGGGGCATCGATCCGGATTTGACGCGCGCCGCGCTCAGCGACATCATCCAGCGGCTCAAGGCACGCAAGATCGCGGTGATGCTGTGCGGCATGCTGGCGCCGCCTAATTACGGCGCCGATTATACCGCGCGCTTCAATTCGATTTATCCGGATCTGGCGAAGAAATTCGACGTGCCGCTCTATCCGTTCTTTCTCGACGCCGTCGCCGCCGACGCCAAGCTCAACCAAGCCGACGGCATCCATCCGACCGCGGGCGGCGTCGACATCATCGTCGACAGGATCATGCCTACGGTGGAGGCATTCATTGGCACGATCGCTGAGCAACGGCGTTGAAAAGCAGGCAATGCTAACCGTAATTCCCAGGGTTTTACCGGGGTGAGGTTGGCCAAGCTTCGCAGAGTCACACAACTGCGATAGGAATCAGGGTACCGGTGATTCGTCGCCGGCTCTAATTTGGATACCGTCCTTGCCTTGAGGGCTGTACCCAAGCATCGGGAGTGCGAAACGATGCCGCGTTTGTTCACGGGTCTGGAAATTCCGGCCGAGATCGGCCAGTCGCTTTCCAACTTGAGGGGCGGCCTTCCCGGCGCCCGCTGGATCGATCCCGAAAATTATCACGTCACCTTGCGCTTCATCGGCGATATCGACGGTGTCTCCGCCAACGAGATCGCCTCGATGCTGTTTCGCGTCGACCGCAAGCCGTTCGAGGTGAAGGTGCAGGGCCTCACGAGTTTTGGCGGCCGCAAACCGCGGGCAGTCGTTGCGACGATCGCGCCGAGCAAGCCGCTGATGGAATTGCAGGCCGAGCTCGAACGGATGATGCAGCGGATCGGTCTCGACCCTGAAGGCCGCAAGTTCATCCCGCATGTCACGCTGGCCCGGCTGCACGATGCCTCCGATCGCGACGTTGCCGACTATCTCTCGCTGCGCGGCTACTTCCCGAGCAAGGCGTTCATGGCTGAGCGTTTTGTTCTCTTCTCATCCCGCGCCTCCACCGGCGGCGGCCCGTATGTCGTCGAGGACGCCTACGAGCTGTGTGCGTAGGTCGGATAGAGGTTCGCGCGTAGGAATTACACTATCGCAGCGGCACTACGCCCGCTCGGGCGACGTCGGTCTTCGCGAAGTCCTCGCCCTTGAACAGTAGCGGCTCGCTGCGGGTCACCGCGAGCGCGTAGGAAAAGCAATCACCATAGTTCAGCGCTGCAGCGTGACGCCCCTTTCCGTAGCGCCGCCAGGCACGCCGCGCCGCATCGGTTTGTTCTGCCTCGACAGGCACGATCTCGGCGCCGATCTTGAGCAGCCAAAGGTCGAACTCGCGACCGCCAGCGTCACCCAGCCGCGTTTCGATCACCATCATGGTTTCGAGCACAGTTGCGGTAGAGACCAGCCGGACCGGATCATCTGCGATCTGCTGCTCGATCTCTGCTGCATCGGGTTCATCGAGTGCGATTGCCACGATCGCCGATGTGTCGATTACCATCAGCGTGGCAATCCATGCTCGTCGTAGCCGAGAATGTCCTCAGGTGTGCGGTCGTCCAAGACTCGCATCTCGCGCCAGCGCCGCCTGATCTCCGCCATGTCTTCCAGCAGCGCGTGCTTGCGAGTTTGGCCGCCGAGCCGGCGGAGGCGCTCCTCGATCGCGCGCTTGGTCGCGGTCGTGATGTTCTCGCCGGTCAATTGCGCGAGACTCCGCGCCAATTGCTCCGTTTCGGGGTCCTTGATGCTGAGGGCCATGTCGAGGTTCCTTGGTTCCTGAATAGGTACATTCTACCTCGACGGAAGGCAAGATTGGAGCTTTGCGACGGGTCGATCGGTGACCGTGGGGCGGGCAACTGCTCTCTGCGCCAAAGAAGGAAATGCATGAGCCGTTGCGGCAATACGCA
This sequence comes from Bradyrhizobium sp. 179, assembly GCF_023073535.1. NCBI lineage: Bacteria > Pseudomonadati > Pseudomonadota > Alphaproteobacteria > Hyphomicrobiales > Nitrobacteraceae > Bradyrhizobium > Bradyrhizobium sp. 179. The sequence continues at coordinate 156,590 of NZ_JADPJR010000058.1, forward strand.
GTTGCAATTTCCGTCCTTCTCTGGCGGAAAGGGCCATGCTCTCGCCCCCCAGTTCCTCATTCCGCGAAGCCTATCAAGCCCAGATCGCCTCCGGCGCGATCGAGCCTGATGCCGCGCAGGCCGAAATCGCGGAAGCCTATGCAGCGCTCGACCAACGGCTCGCGGCTTACAAGCCCGCGCGCAAGCAGGGTCTGCTCAGCCGCCTGTTCAGCAGCGACAAGGACGAGGCGCCGCGCGGACTCTACATCCATGGCGAGGTCGGCCGCGGCAAGACCATGCTGATGGATCTGTTCTTTCAGCATTCCTCGGTCGAGCACAAGCGCCGCGCGCATTTCCACGAGTTCATGGCGGAGGCGCATGAGCGCATCTACGATTATCGCCAGAGCATCGCGCGCGGCGAGATCGCCGACGGCGACGTCATCGCGCTGACCGCGAGTGCGATCTTCGAGGAGAGCTGGCTGCTCTGCTTCGACGAATTCCACGTCACCGACATCGCCGACGCCATGATCCTCGGCCGTCTGTTCGCAAAATTGTTCGAGCTCGGCACCGTCGTGGTCGCGACCTCGAACGTCGCGCCCGACGATCTCTACAAGGGCGGCCTGAACCGGTCGCTGTTCCTGCCCTTCATCAAGCAGATCACCGATCACATGGACGTTGCGCGGCTCGACGCGCGCACCGATTTCCGCCTGGAGAAGCTTCAGGGCGTGCCGATGTGGCTGACACCGGCAGATGCCGATGCGGATGCTGCGCTCGACCGCGCCTGGTCGAAGATGAGCGGCGGCGCCAGATGCAAGCCGCGCGACATCTCGATCAAGGGACGCATCCTGCACGTGCCGTGCTCGGCCCATGGCGTCGCGCGGTTCTCGTTCGCCGATCTCTGCGAGAAGCCGCTTGGGGCATCGGACTACCTCAGGCTGGCGCAGGACTATCACACCATCCTGGTCGACCATATTCCAGTGATGGACGTCTCTCAGCGCAACGCCGCCAAGCGCTTCATCACGCTGATCGACACGCTCTATGACAATGCGGTGAAGCTGATGGCCTCGGCCGATGCCAACCCGATCGCGCTGTACCTTGCGACCGAAGGCAACGAGGCCAACGAGTTCAAGCGGACCGCGTCACGCCTGATCGAGATGAGCTCGGAATCCTATCTGGCGTTGCCTCACGGCCGCAAGGATTCCACCGCCAGCGGCTCGACCAAGGGTCTGGTAGAGACTTAAGTCCTATTTTTATAGTCCTATTTCTATCCTCCGGTCATTCCGGGGCGCGCGCCAGCGTGAACCCGGAATCTCGCGCTACAAATTTCGAGATTCCGGGTTCGCCCGCGCAATGGCGCAGGCGCCCCGGAATGACGGCTTAGAGGCTGCTGGCCGGAATCGCGGCAAGCCCGACAATTGGGCATCCACCGACTTGAACGGGGGAGGCGAAAGGGATAACCACCCGTCTCAGTTTTCCCTCCTTACGTGTCTAAAGGACAGGCTCACATGGCGCGCGACAAGATTGCTTTGATTGGCTCCGGTCAGATCGGCGGAACGCTGGCTCACCTCATCGGCCTGAAAGAACTGGGCGACGTCGTGATGTTCGACATCGCCGAGGGTGTGCCGCAGGGCAAGGCGCTCGACATCGCGCAGTCCTCGCCGGTCGACGGTTTTGATGCGCATTATACCGGTACGAACTCCTACGAGGCGCTCGACAACGCAAAGGTCTGCATCGTCACCGCCGGCGTGCCGCGCAAGCCCGGCATGAGCCGCGACGACCTCCTCTCCATCAACCTCAAGGTCATGGAGCAGGTCGGCGCCGGCATCAAGAAGTACGCCCCCGACGCCTTCGTCATCTGCATCACCAACCCGCTCGACGCGATGGTCTGGGCGCTGCAGAAGGCCTCGGGCTTGCCGCACAAGAAGGTCGTCGGCATGGCCGGCGTGCTGGATTCGGCGCGCTTCCGCTACTTCCTGGCCGACGAGTTCAACGTCTCCGTCGAGGACGTCACCGCCTTCGTGCTCGGCGGCCATGGCGACACCATGGTGCCGCTGGTGAAGTACTCCACCGTCGCCGGCATCCCGCTGCCCGACCTCGTCAAGATGGGCTGGACCTCGCAGGCGCGTCTCGACGAGATCGTCGACCGCACTCGCAACGGCGGTGCCGAGATCGTCAATCTGCTCAAGACCGGTTCGGCCTTCTACGCGCCGGCGGCGTCCGCGATCGCCATGGCCGAGAGCTATCTGAAGGACAAGAAGCGTGTGCTGCCCTGCGCCGCCTACCTGAACGGCGAGTACAGTGTGAAGGACATGTATGTCGGCGTGCCCGTCGTGATCGGCTCCAAGGGCGTCGAGCGCGTGGTCGAGATCGAGCTCGCCGGCAAGGACCGCGAGGCCTTCGACAAGTCGGTCGGCGCGGTGCAGGGCCTGGTCGACGCCTGCAAGAAGATCGCCCCCGATCTTCTCGGCCGCTAAGCGCCGGCAATTCCCGCCGAAGTCCGAAAACCGGTCTTCGGCGGTTTCATTTCCGGGGCCCGCGCATCGTGCCGCGCTTTCCGGTTCGGCAGTCCAGAGATCTCGAAGTCTAAAGAATCCGGGTTGCAGTTCCTGTGGTATATGGTATGCCAGCCACAAGACTGAGGTGGGCCCTTGAGGTCACCGCCCTCGGGTTCAGGGAGCGACCATATGAATATCCATGAGTACCAGGCCAAAGCGCTGCTGAATGAGTTCGGCGTGCCGATTTCCAAGGGCGTGCCCGTCCTCAAGCCGGCCGACGCGGAAGTCGCCGCCAAGGCGCTGCCGGGTCCGGTCTGGGTCGTGAAGAGCCAGATCCATGCCGGCGGCCGCGGTAAAGGCAAATTCAAGGAAGCCAGCGCCGGCGACAAGGGCGGCGTCCGCATCGCCAAGTCGGCCGCCGAGGTCTCCGAATTCGCCAAGCAGATGCTGGGCGCGACGCTGGTGACCGTGCAGACCGGTCCCGCCGGCAAGCAGGTCAACCGCCTCTACATCGAGGACGGCTCCGACATCGACAAGGAATTCTACCTCTCGATCCTGGTCGATCGCGAGACCTCGCGCGTCTCCTTCGTCGTCTCGACCGAGGGCGGCGTCAACATCGAGGAGGTCGCGCACAACAGCCCTGAGAAGATCGTCACCTTCTCGGTCGATCCTGCGACCGGCGTCATGGGCCATCACGGCCGCACGGTGGCGAAGGCGCTGAAGCTCTCCGGCGATCTCGCCAAGCAGGCCGAAAAGCTCACCGCGCAGCTCTACGCCGCCTTCGTCGCCAAGGACATGTCGATGCTGGAGATCAACCCGCTGGTCGTGACCAAGCAGGGCCAGCTCCGTGTGCTCGACGCCAAGGTCTCGTTCGACGACAACGCGCTGTTCCGTCATCCTGAGGTGCTCGCCCTGCGCGACGAGACCGAGGAAGATGCCAAGGAAATCGAGGCGTCGAAATACGACCTGAACTACGTCACCCTCGACGGCAACATCGGCTGCATGGTCAACGGCGCCGGTCTCGCCATGGCGACGATGGACATCATCAAGCTTTACGGCATGTCGCCGGCCAACTTCCTCGACGTCGGCGGCAGCGCCAGCAAAGAGAAGGTCGCCGCCGCCTTCAAGATCATCACTGCGGATCCCAACGTGAAGGGCATCCTGGTCAACATCTTCGGCGGCATCATGAAGTGCGACGTGATCGCCGAGGGCGTCACGGCCGCCGTCCGCGAGGTCGGTCTCAGCGTGCCGCTGGTGGTGCGCCTCGAAGGCACCAATGTCGAGCTCGGCAAGAAGATCATCCGTGAATCCGGCCTGAACGTGGTGCCGGCCGACAATCTCGACGACGCCGCGCAGAAGATCGTGAAGGCCGTCAAGGGAGGCTAAGGCCATGGCCCAGGACCATCTCGCCGCATCATCTCCGCTCCCCGAGCACGCGCGCCTCGCCGCGTTTGCCGGCGAATGGGATGGTGAAGAGATGGTCTTCCCGTCGCGCTGGACGGAGGGCGGACCGGCCACCTCTCACGTTGTCGCGCGCTTGGAGCTCAACGGGTTCTATCTGATCCAGGACTCGGTCCAGATGCGCGACGGCAAGCAGATCTTCGCCACTCACGGCATCTTCACCTACGACCGCGACGATCGGACCTACAAACTGTTCTGGTACGACTCGCTCGGCTACACGCCGCCCTCGCCCGCCTCCGGCGGTTGGGTCGGCAAGACCCTGACGCTGGTACGCGGCTCGCTCCGCGGCAATGCGCGCCACGTCTACGAGATCATCGACGACAATTCCTATTCGTTGAAGATCCAGTTCTCGCCGGACGCGGAAGGCTGGGCCGACGTGCTCACCGGCGTCTACCGCCGCATCCACTGACCTCTCACTCGTTAGTTCGCGAAAGCAGACCTCATGTCCATCATGATCGACAAGAACACCAAGGTCATCTGCCAGGGCTTTACCGGCAAGAACGGCACCTTCCATTCCGAGGCCGCGATTGCCTATGGCACCAAGATGGTCGGCGGCACCTCGCCGGGTAAAGGCGGCGCGACGCATCTGGGCCTGCCGGTGTTCGACACCGTGCGCGAGGCGCGTGAGAAGACCGGCGCCGACGCGTCGGTGATCTACGTGCCCCCGCCGGGCGCGGCCGACGCGATCTGCGAAGCTATCGATGCCGAGATTCCGCTGATCGTCTGCATCACCGAAGGCATTCCGGTCGTGGACATGGTGCGGGTGAAGCGCTCGCTGATCGGTTCCAAGTCGCGCCTGATCGGGCCGAACTGCCCGGGCGTCATGACCGCGGGCGAGTGCAAGATCGGCATCATGCCGGCCAACATCTTCAAGACCGGCAGCGTCGGCATCGTCTCCCGCTCCGGCACCTTGACCTATGAAGCCGTGTTCCAGACCTCCCAGGAAGGCCTCGGCCAGACCACTGCTGTCGGCATCGGCGGCGACCCGGTCAAGGGAACCGAGTTCATCGACGTGCTGGAAATGCTGCTCGCCGATCCCAAGACCGAGTCGATCATCATGATCGGCGAGATCGGCGGTTCCGCCGAGGAGGACGCCGCCCAGTTCCTCAAGGACGAGGCCAAGCGCGGGCGCAAGAAGCCGATGGTCGGCTTCATTGCCGGTGTCACCGCACCTCCCGGCCGCCGGATGGGTCACGCCGGCGCGATCATCTCGGGCGGCAAGGGCGACGCCGGTTCCAAGACCGAAGCGATGAAATCGGCCGGAATCGTGGTCTCTCCCTCGCCCGCACGTCTCGGTCATACGCTTGCCGAAAAGTTGAAGGGCTAATTCACTTCTTCGTATTTTTCCGGGCGAAGTTTCGCAGCAAATAGGGTAAAGGGTGCCTGTCGCGCCGAGCCTCTGCCGGGAGCTCGGCGCCAGCGCCGTTTGTTATGCGCGAACCGAAATCGCCAGGAACTCCAGTATGTCTCGCCAGGACGCGAACGCAGCCTTTGCCCTCTCATCCTTTTTGCAGGGCACCAACGCCACCTACATCGACGAAATCTACGCCCGCTACCAGAAGGATCCGTCCTCGGTCGACCCCGAGTGGCAGGAGTTCTTCAAGAGCCTGAATGACCAGCCCGGCGACATCAGCAAGAACGCCGAAGGTCCTTCCTGGGAGCGCGCCAACTGGCCGCTGACCCCGCAGGACGAGCTGACCTCCGCTCTCGACGGCAACTGGGCCGAGGTCGAGAAGTCGGTCGGCAACAAGATCGCCGCCAAGGCGCAGGCCAAGGGGGGCGGCCTGTCTTCCGCCGACCTGCTCCAGGCCACGCGCGACTCCGTCCGCGCCCTGATGCTGATCCGCTCCTACCGCATGCGCGGCCACTTCCATGCCAAGCTCGATCCGCTCGGCATCGAAGCCCCGCGCAACCGCGAAGAGCTCGACCCGCGCACCTACGGCTTCAGCGAAGCCGATTTCGACCGCAAGATCTTCCTCGATCACGTGCTCGGTCTCGAATACGGCACGCTGCGCGAGATCACCGCGATCTGCGAGCGCACCTACTGCCAGACCCTCGGTGTCGAGTTCATGCACATCAGCAATGCCGCGCAGAAGGCCTGGATCCAGGAGCGCATCGAGGGGCCGGACAAGGAGATCTCGTTCACCCGCGAAGGTCGTCGCGCCATCCTGATGAAGCTGATCGAAGCCGAAGGCTTCGAGAAATTCTGTGACACCAAGTTCACCGGCACCAAGCGCTTCGGCCTCGACGGCGGTGAATCGCTGATTCCCGCACTGGAGCAGATCATCAAGCGTGGCGGCAATCTTGGCGTGAAGGAGATCGTGCTGGGCATGCCGCATCGCGGCCGCCTCAACGTGCTGACCCAGGTCATGGGCAAGCCGCACCGGGCACTGTTCCACGAATTCAAGGGCGGCTCGGCCAATCCCGATGCAGTCGAAGGCTCCGGGGACGTCAAGTATCACCTCGGCGCCTCCTCGGACCGCGAGTTCGACGGCAACCGTATCCACCTGTCGCTGACAGCGAACCCCTCGCATCTCGAGATCGTCGATCCCGTCGTACTCGGCAAGGTCCGCGCCAAGCAGGACCAGCACGGCGATCCGCCGGATATGCGCATTTCCGTCATGCCGCTGCTGATGCACGGCGACGCGGCGTTCGCTGGCCAAGGTGTCGTTGCCGAATGCTTCGGTCTGTCGGACCTGAAGGGCTACCGCACCGGCGGCTCCGTGCACTTCATCGTCAACAACCAGATCGGCTTCACCACCTATCCGCGTTACTCGCGCTCGTCGCCCTATCCGTCCGATGTGGCGAAGATGATCGACGCGCCGATCTTCCACGTGAACGGCGACGATCCCGAAGCCGTCGTGTTCGCGGCTAAAGTTGCTACCGAGTTCCGGCAGAAATTCCACAAGCCCGTCGTTATCGACATGTTCTGCTACCGCAGGCATGGCCATAACGAGGGCGATGAGCCAGCCTTCACCCAGCCGGTGATGTACAAGAGGATTGCCGCCCATCCCTCGACGCTGGAGCTCTACTCGCGGCGTCTGATCAGCGAAGGCGTGATCACCGAGGGCGAGGTCGACAAGGCCAAGGCCGACTGGCGCGCCCGGCTTGATGCCGAGTTCGAGGCGGGCACCTCCTACAAGCCGAACAAGGCCGACTGGCTCGACGGCAAATGGGCAGGCTTCAAGATCGCCGACCAGGAAGAGGATGCGCGCCGCGGCGTCACCGGCGTCGACCTGCCGATCCTCAAAGACATCGGCCGGAAGATCACCAAGGTGCCGGACGGCTTCCGGGTCCACCGCACCATCCAGCGTTTTCTGGAAAATCGCGCCAAGGCGATCGAGAACGGCGTCGGTATCGACTGGGCGACCGGCGAGGCGCTGGCGTTCTGCACGCTGCTTCAGGAAAACCATCACGTCCGCCTGTCCGGACAGGATTCCGAGCGCGGCACGTTCTCGCAGCGTCACTCCGTCCTGATCGACCAGGAAGACGAGAGCCGCTACACGCCGTTCAACCATCTCGGCAGCGAGCAGGGCCATTACGAGGTCATCAACTCGCTGCTGTCTGAAGAGGCCGTGCTCGGCTTCGAATACGGCTATTCGCTCGCCGAGCCGAACACGCTGACGCTGTGGGAAGCCCAGTTCGGCGACTTCGCCAACGGCGCGCAGGTCGTATTCGACCAGTTCATCTCCTCGGGCGAGCGCAAATGGCTGCGCATGTCCGGTCTCGTCTGCCTCTTGCCGCACGGCTATGAGGGCCAGGGACCGGAGCACTCCTCGGCACGTCTCGAGCGTTATTTGCAGATGTGCGCCGAAGACAACATGCAGGTGGTCTACCCGACCACGCCGGCGAACTACTTCCACGTGCTGCGGCGCCAGCTCCACCGCGAGATCCGCAAGCCGCTGATCATGATGACGCCGAAATCGCTGCTGCGCCACAAGCGGGCGGTGTCGCGTCTCGAGGAGCTGGCGAAAGGCACGACCTTCCACCGTATCCTTTATGATGACGCCCAGATGCTGCCCAACGAGGCGATCAAGCTCGTCCCTGACGAGAAGATCCGCCGCATCGTGCTCTGCTCCGGCAAGGTCTATTACGACCTCTATGAGGAGCGCGAGAAGCGCGGCATCGACGACATCTATCTGATGCGCGTCGAGCAGCTCTATCCGGTGCCGCTGAAGGCGCTGGTGGCCGAGCTGTCCCGCTTCAAGAAGGCCGAAGTGATCTGGTGCCAGGAAGAGCCCCGCAACATGGGTGCCTGGCACTTCATCGAGCCCTATCTGGAATGGGTGCTGAACCAGGTGAACGGCGCGAGCCGGCGTCCGCGTTATGTCGGTCGCGCCGCCTCGGCTGCGACCGCCACGGGTCTGATGTCCAAACATCAGGCGCAGCTGAAGGCGTTCCTGGACGAAGCACTGAGCTGAACTTCTTGAACTGTGTCATGCCCCGCCTCGTGCGCGACCGCGTACTGGGGTGGGGCATCCAGTACGCCGTGTCGTCCGTGCAGCATACGTACGCCCGGTTTGCTGGATGGCTTGCTTTTCGCAGGCGATGACATCCGCACTTATGACCGCATTGGCGATCTCCTTAAGGAAAAGACCATGACTGAAATTCGTGTGCCGACGCTCGGCGAATCCGTCACCGAGGCCACCATCGGCCGCTGGTTCAAGAAGGCCGGCGACCCCGTCGCCGTGGACGAGCCCTTGGTGGAGCTCGAGACCGACAAGGTCACCATCGAGGTCCCGGCGCCGTCCGCCGGCACGCTGAGCGAGATCATTGCCGCCGATGGCGCGACTGTTGCGGTCGGCGCGCTGCTCGGCCAGATCACGGAAGGCGCAGCCGCTGCAAAGCCGGCTGCTGCTGCCGCCAAGCCCGCCGCTGCTGCTCCTGCGGCCGCTGCCGCCGCTCCTGCAGCAGCCTCGGCCGCGAAAGCGCCGCCGGCCGATGCGCCGCTCGCCCCCTCGGTGCGCAAGCTGTCGGCCGAGACCGGCATCGATGCCTCGACCGTTCCGGGCTCCGGCAAGGACGGCCGCGTCACCAAGGGCGATATGCTCGCCGCGATCGAGCGTGCGGCGTCCGCGCCGACCCCGGTCAACCAGCCCGCCGCTGCCGTGCAGGTGCGCGCACCGTCGCCGGCCGATGACGCCGCCCGCGAAGAGCGCGTCAAGATGACCCGCCTGCGTCAGACCATCGCGCGCCGCCTCAAGGACGTGCAGAACACCGCCGCCATGCTCACGACCTTCAACGAGGTCGACATGACCAACGTCATGGCGCTGCGTGCCCATTACAAGGATGCGTTCGAGAAGAAGCATGGTGCCAAGCTCGGCTTCATGGGCTTCTTCACCAAAGCCGTCGTGCAGGCGCTGAAGGACATTCCGGCCGTCAACGCCGAGATCGACGGCACCGACCTGATCTACAAGAACTACTACCACATCGGCGTCGCCGTCGGCACCGACAAGGGTCTCGTCGTGCCCGTGGTGCGCGACTGCGACCACAAGTCGATCTCCGATATCGAGAAGAGCATCGCCGATTTCGGCCGCCGTGCCCGCGACGGCCAGCTCAAGATCGACGAGATGCAGGGCGGCACCTTCACCATCACCAATGGCGGCATCTACGGCTCGCTGATGTCGACCCCGATCCTGAACGCGCCGCAATCCGGCATCTTGGGCATGCACAAGATCCAGGAGCGACCGATGGTCGTCGGCGGCAAGATCGAGGTCCGCCCGATGATGTATCTGGCGCTGTCCTACGATCACCGCGTCATCGACGGCAAGGAAGCCGTGACCTTCCTGGTCCGCGTCAAGGAGAGCCTGGAAGATCCGGCACGCCTGGTGCTCGATCTCTGATTGCCGTTGCTCTGCGAGCGCCGTCGCCATTCGCGGCGGCGCGTGTCGAACCATGGAGGCGCGCGTGACGGATAAAGTCGTTGTCATTACCGGCGGCAGCCGCGGCATCGGGCGGGCGACCGCGCTTGCGGCGGCCGCGCGCGGCTTTCGCGTCGTGGTCGGCTATGCCAGCAACAAGATTGCCGCGGACGAGGTGGTCGCGCAGATCGAGGCTGGTAACGGCAGTGCCATCGCCGTGAAATGCGATGTCGCGGAGGAAAGCGACATCCTCGAACTGTTCAAGCAAGCCGACAAGTTCGGCGCGCTGGGCGCGCTCGTCAACAATGGCGGCATCGTCGGCAAGAGCGGCGTGCGCGTCGACGAGATGTCGGCCGAACGCATCCAGCGCGTGATGGCCGTGAACGTCACCGGCTCCATTCTCTGCGCGCGCGAGGCGGTGAAGCGGATGTCGACCAGGCACGGCGGCAAGGGCGGCGTCATCGTCAACCTGTCATCGGTGGCTGCCAAGCTCGGCGCACCCAACACCTATGTCGATTACGCCGCGTCCAAGGGCGCGGTCGATTCCTTCACCGTCGGCCTCGGCTATGAGGTCGCAGGCGAAGGCATCCGCGTCGCCGCGATCCGCCCCGGCCTGATCGACACCGAAATCCACGCTGCCGGCGGCGAGCCCGACCGCGCCCATCGCCTGGCCCATCTGGTGCCGATGAAGCGCGTCGGCACCGCCGAGGAAATCGCCAACGCCATCGTCTGGCTGATCTCGGACGAGGCCTCCTACGTCACCTCCGCCATTCTCGATGTGTCCGGCGGGCGCTGACACATCCTCATCACGCTAAACCTACGGGACTTTCTCTCATGGCTACCTACGATCTCGTCGTCATCGGCACCGGACCGGGCGGATATGTCTGCGCGGTGCGCGCAGCCCAGCTCGGCATGAAAGTCGCCGTGGTCGAAAAGAACGCTACCCTCGGCGGCACCTGCCTCAATGTCGGCTGCATGCCCTCGAAGGCGCTGCTGCACGCGTCCGAGATGTTCGAGGAAGCCGGCCATTCCTTCGCGAAAATGGGCGTGAGCGTTCCCGCGCCGAAGCTCGATTTGCCGGCGATGATGAACTTCAAGCAGCAGGGCATCGACGGCAACGTCAAGGGCGTCGAGTTCCTGATGAAGAAGAACAAGATCGACGTGCTCAAAGGCGCCGGCAAGATCCTCGGCACCGGCAAGGTCGAAGTCTCCGCCGACGGCAAGTCGCAAGTGGTCGAGACCAAGAACATCGTGATCGCCACCGGCTCGGACATCGCGCGTCTCAAGGGCATCGAGATCGACGAGAAGCGCATCGTGTCCTCGACCGGCGCGCTGTCGCTGGACAAGGTACCCGGCAGATTGCTGGTTATTGGCGCGGGCGTGATCGGGCTCGAACTTGGCTCTGTGTGGCGCCGGCTTGGGTCCGAAGTCATGGTGGTCGAATTCCTCGATCGCATTCTGCCCGGCATGGACGGCGAGGTCGCCCGGCAATTCCAGCGGATCCTTGAAAAGCAGGGATTTGCATTCAAGCTGGGTTCGAAGGTCACCGGCGTCGAAGCCAACAGCAAGGCATTGCTCGCGAAAATCGAACCGGCTGGCGGCGGTGCCGCCGAGACCATCGAGGCCGATGTCGTTCTGGTCTGCATCGGCCGCACGCCCTACACCGACGGGCTCGGCCTGAAGGAAGCCGGTGTCGCGCTCGACGCACGCGGCCGCGTCCAGATCGATCCGCATTTCGCCACCAGCCTGAGGGGCGTCTACGCCATCGGCGACGTGGTGGCAGGCCCGATGCTCGCGCACAAGGCCGAGGATGAAGGCGTCGCGGTCGCAGAGATCATTGCGGGCCAGGCCGGCCACGTGAACTACGACGTCATTCCGGGCGTCGTGTATACCACGCCGGAAGTATCCTCCGTCGGCAAGACCGAGGAGGAGCTGAAGCAGGCCGGCGTCGCCTATACCGTCGGCAAGTTTCCCTTTACCGCCAACGGCCGCTCCAAGGTCAACCAGACCACTGACGGCTTTGTGAAGATTCTCGCAGATGCGAAGACCGATCGCGTGCTCGGCGTGCACATTATCGGCCGCGAAGCCGGCGAAATGATCCATGAAGCCTGCGTTCTCATGGAGTTTGGTGGCAGTGCGGAGGATCTCGCCCGCACCTGCCACGCCCACCCGACCCGCTCGGAAGCGGTCAAGGAAGCCGCGCTTGCGGTCGGCAAGCGGGCCATCCATATGTAGTCCAAGGCCCGAACCGAATCGGGCGGGACAACACATGCTGCGCCGCCTTCTTCAACCGGTCTGGGTCCTGCTTGCGATCGTCTTCCTGATCGAAGCCTGGCTGTGGGACCATCTCGAGCCGATCGTTGCAAAAATCGTCGCGGCGATCCCGCTCGCGCGCTTCAAGCAATGGCTGACGGAGCGCGTCGATGCGCTATCGCCGGCCATGACGCTGATCGTGTTTGCGGTCCCGATCATCCCGCTGTTTCCGCTCAAGCTGGTCGGGCTGTGGCTGCTCGCGCACGAATACTGGACCAGCGCGGTGTTCACCATCGTGTTCGCGAAGATGCTTGGCCTCGGCGTCACCGCTTTCGTGTTCGACGTGACGCGCGCCAAACTGTTGGAGATGCACTGGTTCGAGCGGCTCTACGAGCTGGTGCTGAAGGTGCGCGCCAAGGCCGCCGCGCTGGTCGACCCGGTCAAGCGGCGGATCCGCGAGCTGATCACCGGCAACGGCGAGGGATGGTCCTCCCGCACGCTCCGCCTGATCCAGCGCTTCCGCAAGAGCGTGCACGAAGCGCGGTAGCTGCTCGCCTCATATCCGGTGTCATCTCCACATATTCACTGTCATAGCCCGCGAAGGCGGCAAGCCGGGGCATGACAGCGGAATGTGGCGACGGATTCGCGGCGCCGTCGTCACGCGAAGCGCTCAATGCAAATGCAACAGATGCGGCCACCACAGGCCGAGCGCGGTCATGACCAGGCCGGCAATCGTCAGCACGCCACTGACATAGGCGAGCGCGAACATGCCGGTGATGATGGTGGCTGAGGCCAGCACGATGCCGATCTGGAAGGCGGCCGAGGCCAGCTCGAAATGATGGTACTTCGCGGTCGCCTCGTCGCGATCGTGCTCGGCATGCTTGGCCTTCTCGGCGAGTTGCTCGGTGCCCTCGCCGGTCTCGGGCTCGGAGCGGTAGCGCTGCGCGGTCTTGGTCCAGTCGTCGACCTGTTTCTGCACCGTCGCCTTCATGGCCTCGTCGGTCGTGCCACCCAGCGTCAGCTTGCCCTGTTCTGCCGCGGTCACCACCACGGTGCGGCGGATGCTCTTGGCCTGGAAGAACGCCCAGAGATTGGCGGCCTCGACGTTCTTGCTGATCGATTCGGTCTGGGCCCCCTTGCCCAGCGTTTCCGAGATCGCCAGGAACAGCGCCAGAACCGCGATCAGGAGCGCGATCTTCTTGTTCGAGCCGGACGCGTGTTCAGCGTGCTCGGCATGCTCCATGCTTTCATGTGCGCTCATGATGTCCCTCCTGCCTCGGTTCCCCACGATTGACCGAACCGCGTGCGCCGCGCAAGAGGCAAGCACGTTATGACGTCAGTGTGTCAGCGCCGCGGATGCGCGCTGGCATAGACTTCGAGCAGCCGCTCGGAATCGATGCCGGTATACACCTGTGTGGTCGAGAGCGAGGAATGGCCGAGCAATTCCTGAATCGCGCGCAGATCGCCGCCGCGCGAGAGCAAATGCGTGGCGAAGGAATGGCGGAGCGCATGCGGGGTGGCGCTGTTGGGCAGGCCGAGCGCGCCGCGCAGCCGCTCCATCGCGAGCTGGATGATGCGCGGGCTCAAGGGCCCGCCGCGCGCGCCGACGAAGATCGGGCCCTCGGCGGGCAGCGGATACGGGCACATCGCAACGTATTCCTGCACCAGCGCGAGCACGTTTTGCAGCACCGGCACCATGCGGGTCTTGTTGCCTTTACCGGTGACGACGAGCACGTCGCCCTCGCCCGGTCGCGGCACCTCGCGGCGCTTCAGGCCGAGCGCCTCGGAGATGCGCAGACCCGAGCCATACAGCAGCGCCATCACCGCAGCATCGCGCGCCAGAATCCAGGTCTCGCGTTCCTCGCCGGCGCGCTCGTCGGCATCCGCAAGCCGTTTGGCCGACGCCATCGGCAGCGGCTTTGGCAGGCTTTTTGCGACCTTCGGCGCGCGGATCGCGGATAGCGCGCCGACCTTGCCCTTGCCTTCGCGCTCGAGGAAGCGGCCGAACGAGCGCAGGCCTGCGAGCGCGCGCATCAGCGAGCGACCGGCAATATCGTCGGCTCTGCGCATCGCCATGAAGGCGCGCACATCAGTGGCTTCCAGCGCGGCGAAGCGCTCAAGCGTGACGCGCTCGCCCCAATGGGAGCAGAGGAAATCCAGGCATTGCCGCAAGTCGCGGCCATAGGCCTCCAGCGTCTTCGGCGACAGCCGCCGCTCGGCGCCGAGATGCGACAGCCAGCGCGCCATCTCCTGCACGATTGAGGGATCCGCGCTGGCGAGTTCGATGGGTGGGGCGGCCGCTTTGCTCATGCACTCTGGACGTGGTGATTCCGTAAGTATATCGCATCACACCCGTTTATCGTTCGCTAAGGCCGCCCCAGGGCGCTAGCCTTGAGACGTCCTAGGTTCCGATTCTCCCCCCAAGCCAGTTCATGGATCATTCGCCGCGCAGCACGTCCGCCCCCGCCACCGCGACCCCTATGGTCGACGTGCTGGTGCCGGTCGCGCTCGACCAGACCTATTCCTACAAGGTGCCGCGCGGGATGGAGCTGAAGGCCGGCGATCTCGTCGGCGTGCCGCTCGGGGCGCGCGAGGTACTGGCCGTGGTCTGGGCCGAAAACGCCAATCCCGATCCGCGCCTGCATAACCGTCTCAAGGACGTCAGCGAGAAGCTCGACATCCCGCCGTTGAAGGGCGAGCTGCGCGCGGTCGTCGATTGGGTCGCCAATTACACGCTGAGCCCGCGCGGCATGGTGCTGCGCATGTGCCTGCGCATGGGCGAAAATCTCGGCCCTGAACGGATGCGCGCCGGCGTGCGCCTGGTCGGCGATCCGCCGAAGCGCCTGACGCCGGCGCGGCAGCGCCTGATCGCGGTGTTGTCGGACCGGCTGCTGCACGGCAAGTCCGAGGCCGCCAAGGAAGCGGGCGTCTCGGCGGGCGTGATCGACGGCCTCGTCGACGAAGGCACGCTCACGGTCGAACCGATGCCGCCGCCTCCGCCGCCGCCAGCACCCGATCCGGATTTTGGCCGGCCGGATTTCGCACCGCTCCAACGCGCGGCGGTCGATACGATGCGCGCGCTCGCGGCCAACGGCACCTTCCACGTCGCGCTGCTCGACGGCGTCACCGGCTCGGGCAAGACACAGGTTTATTTCGAGGCGGTCGCGGAAGCCATTCGTCGCGGAAAACAGTCGCTGATCCTGATGCCGGAGATTGCGCTCACCGGCCAGTTCCTCGACCGCTTCGCGCAGCGCTTCGGCGTTCGGCCGCTGGAATGGCATTCGGAGCTGACGCCGCGCACCCGCGCGCGCAATTGGGCGGCGATCTCCGCCGGCAGCGCACCGGTCGTGGTCGGCGCGCGCTCGGCGCTGTTCCTGCCTTATGCCGATCTCGGCCTCATCATCGTCGACGAAGAGCACGACCAGGCCTACAAGCAGGACGAGGGCGTGCATTACCACGCCCGCGACATGGCGGTGGTGCGCGCGCATATCGCCAAAATACCGGTCGTGCTGGCCTCCGCGACGCCTTCGGTCGAGTCCGAGGTCAACGCGCGCAAGAACCGCTATCAGCGCATCGCGCTGCCCGCGCGCTTCGGCGGGCAGCACATGCCGCATATCGAGGCGATCGATCTCCGCCGCGAGCCGCCGGCGCGTGGCCGCTTCATCTCGCCCCGGCTCGCGGGCGAGATCAAGACCGCGATCGAGCGGCGTGAGCAGGCGCTCTTGTTCCTCAATCGCCGCGGCTATGCGCCGCTGACGCTGTGCCGTGCCTGCGGCCATCGCTTCGCCTGCACCATCTGCGACGCCTGGCTGGTCGATCACCGCTTTCGTCAGCGCCTCGTCTGTCATCACTGCGGCTTCTCGATGCCGCGCCCGCACGTCTGCCCGAACTGTTCTGCGGAGGAATCGCTGGTCGCCGTCGGCCCAGGTGTCGAGCGCTTGCAGGAGGAGGCGGCCGCGCTGTTCCCGGACGCGCGCACCATGGTGCTGTCGAGCGATCTCATCACCTCGATCGAGACGATGCGCAGCGAGCTTGCCGAGATCGCGGAGGGCCGTGTCGACATCATCATCGGCACGCAGCTCGTCGCGAAGGGTCACAATTTCCCGCGGCTTAATCTGGTCGGCGTGGTCGATGCGGATCTCGGCCTCTCCAACGGCGACCCGCGCGCGGCAGAGCGCACCTGGCAATTGCTCAACCAGGTGATAGGCCGCGCCGGACGCGAGCAGGGCCGCGGCGTCGGCTATCTCCAGACCCACCAGCCCGATCATCCCGTGATGAAGGCGCTGATCGCCTGCGACCGCGAGGCCTTTTACGACAGCGAGATCGACCTGCGCGAGAAGACGCTCTATCCGCCGTTCGGCCGGCTCGCCAGCCTGATCATCTCGGCAGGCGACCGGCCGAGCGCGGAAGGCTTTGGCCGCCGCCTGGTGGCGCTGGCGCCACGAGACGAGCGCGTGGTGGTGCTGGGGCCGGCGGAAGCACCGCTCGCGGTCATCAAGGGCCGCTATCGCTTCCGCATCCTGGTGAAATCGGCGCGCGGCTTCGATCTGTCGGATTATCTGCGGAACTGGCTCGCCGTGTGCCCGAAGCCGACGGGCAATCTCAAGCTCGAGGTCGACGTCGATCCGCAGAGCTTTTTGTAGGATTTGCCCCGGAATGACAGAACGTAAAAAAAAGCCCGCGGTCCCCCAAGACCGCGGGCTTGTTTCATGCGCGCATCAAACTGATGAAAACTGCGCGGCTGAGATGAGGCGCTGGTTCGCGCGTTAGGAGACGACTTCCGCGGTGACGCGGCCGACGCCGGCGCCGGTCAGGCCGATGGCGCGGGCAGCGCCGGTGGAGAGGTCGAGCACGCGGCCACGAATGAACGGGCCGCGGTCATTGATGGTGACGATGACGCTCTGTCCGCCATGGGTGACGCGCAGCTTGGTGCCGAACGGCAGCGAACGATGCGCGGCGGTCATGGCGTTCTGGTTGAAGCGCTGGCCCGAAGCAGTCTTGCTGCCGGATTCGTTGCCATAATAGGAGGCCATGCCGGAGAAGCTGCGGCCCGTGCCCGACGACGGCGTCACCGACGCATTGGCGTTGCGCCAATCGGAGCTCGCGTTGGTATCGTTCTGGGCGTGGTGGCGGTGATGATGATGGTGATGCCGGTGATGTCTGGATTTCGCGGAAGCCTCGGTGGCAGTTCCACCGATGAAGAGAGTTGCGGCAACGAATGCGATCGCCGTGCGCGGCCGGGTCGCAAAGCCCAGCGTCTTCAAAGACAGCATTTAGTGGTCCCTAAGCTAGTATTGCCACATATGTGGCTAGTGGAGCCCCCATCAGTTTGTGAGCGGTATGGCGTTTCCTTTCGCAATGCGGCGTGAATTGGGCAGTAAATCCGCTCTGTGTCGTCATGAAACATCTTGTTACCTGTGCCGGTATTCAGGCGGTGTTCCGTAATCCTATGCTTTAACGATTCATTAACTAGATGATTACTTGCGAATACTGTAAAATGAAGTCATTTCCGCCGCTATTTAGAATTGGGTAAGTATTCAGCGAACGGAACTGACGCGGCGGGATTCACGCCTCAGCGATCCGTGTTCATGGCGGCTATGCGCTGAGGGCAGGAACCAACGGGTGCCGAGCTGCTGCGAGACTCACGGCAATTCCGTGAGCTCATCGTCACGTCGTCGTGGCGTGCGACGAACTGGCGACAGATCCTCGTGCCTTTAATTTGGCGTCATGTTGCACCTGCGCGCCTGCTATGTTAGCAAAGCCGCGATTTTAACGAGCCCGGCACCTCCCGTGTTGGTCGAAAAATCGAAGTCCCGCTTGAATTCCAAGGGCTTGGATCGCTAGGCGCCGCTTCGTGGCGACGGTTTTTCCCTTGCGAGTTTGACAGCAAAAAGAGCGCGTCTGTGGCTGCAGAAGATACGTCCGTTTCCGGTGTGTCCGGCCGTTATGCAACGGCCTTGTTCGAACTGGCCCGCGACCAGAAAGTGGTCGACGAAGTCAAAGCCGATCTTGAGAAATTCGAGGCCCTGCTGACCGAGAGCGCCGATCTCAATCGCCTCGTCCGCAGCCCGGTGTTCGCGGCTGACACCCAGTCCAGGGCCTTGTCGGCCGTCCTGACCAAGGCCGGCATCGCCGGCATCTCCGCCAATTTCCTGAAGGTGCTGACCGCCAATCGCCGCCTGTTCGCGGTGTCGGACGTCATCCGCGCCTACCGCGCCCTCGTCGCCAAGTTCAAGGGCGAGACGACGGCCGATGTCACCGTCGCGGAAACGCTCTCGGGCAAGAATCTCGACGCCCTCAAGGTTGCCCTGAAGTCGGTGACCGGCAAGGACGTCGCGCTGAACGTGAAAGTCGATCCCTCGATCATCGGTGGCCTTGTCGTCAAGCTGGGCAGCCGCATGGTGGATAGTTCGCTTCGCACCAAACTCAATTCGATCAAGCACGCGATGAAAGAGGCAGGCTGATGGACATCCGCGCCGCGGAAATTTCCGCGATCCTCAAGGACCAGATCAAGAATTTCGGCCAGGAAGCTGAAGTCTCCGAAGTCGGACAGGTGCTGTCCGTCGGCGACGGTATCGCTCGCGTCTACGGTCTGGACAACGTCCAGGCCGGTGAAATGGTCGAGTTCGAGAACGGCACCCGCGGCATGGCGCTGAATCTGGAGACCGACAACGTCGGTGTCGTTATTTTCGGTGCCGACCGCGAGATCAAGGAAGGCCAGACCGTCAAGCGTACTCGCGCCATCGTGGACGCGCCGGTCGGCAAGGGCCTGCTCGGTCGCGTCGTCGACGCGCTGGGTAACCCGATCGACGGCAAGGGTCCGATCCAGGCCGACAAGCGCATGCGCGTCGACGTCAAGGCGCCCGGCATCATTCCGCGCAAGTCGGTGAACGAACCGATGGCGACCGGCCTCAAGGCGATCGACGCGCTGATCCCGATCGGCCGCGGTCAGCGCGAGCTGATCATCGGCGACCGCCAGACCGGCAAGACCGCGATCGCGCTCGACACCATCCTGAACCAGAAGCCGCTCAACGCGCAGCCGGACGAGAACATCAAGCTGTACTGCGTCTACGTCGCGGTCGGCCAGAAGCGTTCGACCGTTGCCCAGTTCGTGAAGGTGCTGGAAGAGCAGGGCGCGCTCGAATACTCGATCGTCGTCGCCGCCACCGCCTCGGATCCGGCACCGATGCAGTACATTGCGCCGTTCACCGGCTGCACCATGGGCGAGTACTTCCGCGACAACGGCATGCACGCGGTCATCATCTATGACGATCTGTCCAAGCAGGCCGTCGCATACCGCCAGATGTCGCTGCTGCTGCGCCGCCCGCCGGGCCGCGAAGCCTATCCGGGTGACGTGTTCTATCTGCACTCCCGCCTGCTCGAGCGCGCGGCGAAGCTGAACAAGGACCAGGGCTCGGGCTCGCTGACCGCGCTGCCGGTGATCGAAACCCAGGCCAACGACGTGTCGGCCTACATTCCGACCAACGTCATCTCGATCACCGATGGCCAGATCTTCCTGGAAACCGATCTGTTCTTCCAGGGCATCCGCCCCGCCGTGAACGTTGGTCTGTCGGTGTCGCGCGTCGGCTCCTCGGCGCAGACCAAGGCCACCAAGAAGGTCGCCGGCAAGATCAAGGGCGAGCTCGCGCAGTACCGCGAAATGGCGGCGTTCGCGCAGTTCGGCTCCGACCTCGACGCCTCGACCCAGCGCCTGCTCAACCGCGGCTCGCGTCTCACCGAACTCCTGAAGCAGCCGCAGTTCTCGCCGCTGAAGATGGAAGAGCAGGTCTGCGTGATCTGGGCCGGCACCAACGGCTATCTCGATCCGCTGCCGCTCAACAAGGTGCGCGCGTTCGAGGACGGCCTGCTCTCGCTGCTGCGCGGCAAGCACGTCGACATCCTCAACACGATCCGCGACAGCCGCGATCTCTCCGACGATACCGCTGCCAAGCTGAAGTCGGTGGTCGAGGGCTACGCGAAGTCTTTCGCATAAGAAGGCCGTCAGGGCCGGGCTAAGGCGCGAAGCGCGTCTTCGCATCTGAAGTCCCGGCCAATCCACGCCTTTCGCGTGGTTTATGAAGACGTGGATGCCCGGGACGAGCCCGGGCATGACGACTGGGATAGGCTAGCGGCTTGACCGTAAGGCTCGAACCGCCGGGGTGAACGAAGAATGGCGTCACTTAAAGACATGCGCGTCCGCATCGCCTCCACCAAGGCGACGCAAAAGATCACCAAGGCCATGCAGATGGTCGCGGCGTCGAGATTGCGCCGCGCCCAGCAAGCGGCCGAGGCGGCGCGGCCCTATGCCGACAAGATGGGCGCGGTGATCGCCAATATCGCCAGCGCCGCCGCGGGCTCGCCCGGCGCGCCGGCATTGCTGGCCGGCACCGGCAAGGACCAGGTTCACCTGCTGCTCGTCTGCACCGGTGAGCGCGGCCTGTCCGGCGCCTTCAACTCCTCGATCGTGCGCCTGGCGCGCGAGCGCGCGCAGGCGTTGATCGCGCAAGGCAAGGAAGTGAAATTCTTCTGCGTCGGCCGCAAGGGCTATGAGCAACTTCGTCGCCTGTTCGATAAGCAGATCGTCGAGCACATGGATCTGCGCAGCGTCCGCCAGCTCGGCTTCGTCAATGCCGAGGACATCGCCAAGAAGGTGCTGGCGCGTTTCGACAACGGCGAGTTCGACGTCTGCACGCTGTTCTACGCGCGCTTCCGTTCGGTGATCGCGCAGATCCCGACCGCCCAGCAGATCATTCCGCTGACCGTGGAAGAAAAGGCGGCGAACGCGCCGGTGACATCCTACGAATACGAGCCGGAGGAGGACGAACTCCTCTCCCGCCTCTTGCCGCGCAATATCGCGGTGCAGATCTTCCGCGCGCTGCTCGAAAACAATGCCTCGTTCTACGGCGCGCAGATGAGCTCGATGGACAACGCCACCCGCAACGCCGGTGAAATGATCCGCAAGCAAACCCAGATCTACAACCGAACCCGTCAAGCCCAGATCACCAAGGAGCTGATCGAGATCATCTCCGGCGCCGAGGCGCTCTGACGCACCAATTAAACGACGGTCGTTCAAGTACAGAATTTCGAAGGAGAGCTTCATGGCTACAGCAGCTAACCCGGTCGGTCGCGTCACCCAGGTCATGGGCGCCGTCGTCGACGTTCAGTTCGAAGGCCACCTCCCGGCCATTCTCAATTCGCTGGAAACCAAGAACGGCAATATCCGTCTGGTACTCGAAGTTGCGCAGCATCTCGGCGAGTCCACCGTGCGCACGATCGCGATGGACGTGACCGAAGGTCTGGTGCGCGGCCAGGAAGTGACCGACACCGGCCAGCCGATCGCGGTTCCGGTGGGCGCCGGCACGCTCGGGCGCATCATGAACGTGATCGGCGAGCCGATCGACGAAGCCGGCCCGATCCAGGCGGAAGGCAAGCGCGCCATCCACCAGGAAGCGCCCACCTACACCGACCAGTCGACCGAAGCTGAAATTCTCGTCACCGGCATCAAGGTCGTCGATCTCTTGGCCCCCTATGCGAAGGGCGGCAAGATCGGCCTGTTCGGCGGCGCCGGCGTCGGCAAGACCGTGCTGATTCAGGAGCTGATCAACAACGTCGCCAAGGCGCACGGCGGTTACTCCGTGTTCGCCGGCGTCGGCGAGCGGACCCGCGAGGGCAACGACCTCTATCACGAGTTCATCGAATCCAAGGTCAACGCCGATCCGCACAATCCGGATCCGAGCGTGAAGTCGAAATGCGCGCTGGTGTTCGGCCAGATGAACGAGCCGCCGGGCGCCCGCGCCCGCGTCGGCCTCACTGGTCTGACTGTCGCCGAGCACTTCCGCGACCAGGGCCAGGACGTGCTGTTCTTCGTCGACAACATCTTCCGCTTTACGCAGGCCGGCTCGGAAGTGTCGGCGCTGCTCGGCCGTATTCCTTCGGCGGTGGGTTATCAGCCGACGCTCGCCACCGATATGGGCGCGCTGCAGGAGCGCATCACCACCACGCAGAAGGGCTCGATCACCTCGGTGCAGGCCATCTACGTGCCGGCCGATGACTTGACCGACCCGGCGCCTGCGACCTCGTTCGCGCATTTGGACGCCACCACCGTGCTGTCGCGCGCGATCTCGGAAAAGGGCATCTACCCCGCGGTCGACCCGCTCGACTCGACCTCGCGCATGCTCTCGCCGCTCGTCGTCGGTCAGGAGCACTACGACACCGCGCGCCAGGTCCAGCAGGTGCTGCAGCGCTACAAGTCGCTGCAGGACATCATCGCCATTCTCGGCATGGACGAGCTCTCGGAAGAGGACAAGCTGACGGTGGCCCGCGCCCGCAAGATCGAGCGCTTCCTGTCGCAGCCGTTCCACGTCGCCGAAATCTTCACGGGTTCGCCGGGCAAGTTCGTCGACCTCGCCGACACCATCAAGGGCTTCAAGGGCCTGGTGGAAGGCAAGTACGACCACCTGCCGGAAGCTGCCTTCTACATGGTCGGCACCATCGAAGAAGCCGTCGAGAAGGGCAAGAAGCTGGCGGCCGAGGCGGCCTAAGGCGCGAATGGCGAATAGGGAGTAGCGAATAGAAGCGCTGCTCTCTTCGCCACTCGCTATTCGCTACTCACCATTCGCAAGGTTTCTCATGGCCACCTTTCACTTCGACCTCGTCTCTCCGGAAAAGCTCGCCTTCTCGGGCGAGGTCGACCAGGTCGACATCCCCGGCGTCGAGGGTGACTTCGGCGTGCTGGCAGGACATGCGCCGGTCGTCGCTGCGATCCGCCCCGGCATTCTCACCGTGACCACCGGCGGCAGGCACGAGAAGGTCATCGTGCTCGGCGGCCTTGCCGAAGTCTCCGAAAGGGGCCTGACCGTGCTCGCCGACGTCGCGACGTCGCTGGCCGAGCTCGATCGTGCGCAGTTCGCCGAGACGATCGCGGAGATGGAAGAGAATCTGAAGGAGCACGAAGGCAGCGAGCTCGATCACGCCATCGAGCGGCTGGACCACTTCAAGAGCATCCAGCACCAGCTCAACTCCACGGCTATGCACTAAGCCCCGGGGCACCGCTCCGGGGCTCAAGCCTAGAATTCGTGAACAGCTTCAGCGCTCGTCACATCCGTGGCGGGCGCTGAAGCTTTGATGCACCGTGCCGTGCGCGCCTAATTGAGCTGGCCCAATGCCGACGCAAATGGCGAAGGCACCGATGAGCCGCGGAGCGCCGCGCGGCGATGGCGCCGATGTCGGCACCTTCACCATTCGATTGCGCTTTGCCGCCGATTCTATCCGACGCTTCAAAGGCTTCGCACCAACCACAGCGCATTGCGCCGGCGGTGCTCGGCTACTGTGCATGGGGTTGTTTTCGCAGTTTTAGTTTCCGAACCCCGCGAACTGCCGTGCCACGGCGCGGTAGACGTCGCGGCGGAACGGGACCACGAGGTCGGCGACGCGGTCGAGGCGCTCCCAGCGCCAGGCGTCGAATTCCGCCGGCTGGCCGTTGCGCGGCGTCAGCGGATCGATCTCGTCGTCACGGCCGGTGAAGCGCAGCGCGAACCATTTTTGGCGCTGGCCACGGAATTTCGCCAGCCGGTGCGTCTGCGGTCCGTCGTAAGGTGGGAATTCGTAGGTGAACCAGTCGGTCTCGCCGAGATAGTCGACGCTGACGACGTTGGTCTCCTCCCAGAGCTCGCGCATCGCCGCATCGCGCAGGTTCTCGCCCTCATCGACGCCGCCCTGCGGCATCTGCCAGTCGAGGCCCGGCAGGATGATCTCGGGCCCATCGCCCTTGAAGCGGTGGCCGATCAGCACGCGGCCATCGGCGTTGAACAGGGCGATGCCCACATTTGGGCGGTAGGGCTTTTCCGTCACGCGTGCATCTTTCGTAGTCACTCCGCGCGATGGATTAGCACCGAACCTGGAACGGCAACTCGAATTATTGATCCGCCAGCGCGGAAAATTCCTTCACCACGCGTTCATAGACCGGACGCTTGAACGGGATGATCAAGCCTGGGAGGTTCTTCATCGGCTCCCAGCGCCAGCTCACGAACTCGGCCTTGTGGCCGCCGCCGCCGGGCTTTTCGACATTGATCTCGCTGTCCTTGCCGGTGAAGCGCACCGCGAACCATTTCTGGCGCTGGCCGCGGTAGCGGCCCTTCCAGGTGCGTCCGGCCACCGTGCGCGGAATGTCGTAAGTGAGCCAGTCCGGCACCTCGCCGAGCCGCTCGACCGAGCGTACGCTGGTCTCTTCATAGAGCTCGCGCTTGGCGGCTTCCCAAGTGTCCTCACCGGGATCGACGCCTCCTTGCGGCATCTGCCAGACATGGGTGTCGTCGACATGTTCGATGCCGCCGGCGCGGCGCCCGATGAACACCAGGCCTTTCGGATTGATCAGCATCACGCCGACGCAGGTCCGGTAGGGCAGATCCTCGTAACGCGCCATTCGGCCAGACCTCTCGCATGCCGTCGGTAGCACTCAAGTGGCCCCGCGAGGACCCGTGCCGTACCAATCCGTTGATTTAGCTGGATTTTGATTTCAGCATCGCGGTTGTCAATGGCACCAAAAGGATACCCCGGTCGCCCAGCGACTTGGTCCAGGCAGCGATGCGCTCAATCGAGACCGGCAGGGCCGAGGCCGTGCCGATGGCGGCGCCGCGCTCGCGCGCCGTCGCTTCGAGCTTGTTCAGGGCGCGGTCGATCTCGGTCGGCGTCGGCACCACGTCGATCGCGATGTCGCCCTTGCCGAACGGCATCGCCTGGTTGGCCGCGGCTTGGGACGCGATGCTGCGGGGTGAGGAGCCGTCGTCGAAGAAGCCGAGCCCGCGCTTGGCCGCCTCGCGGATGATCGGCTGCATCGCCGGCTCGGTCGCGATGAAGCGGGCGCCCATGAAATTGGCGAGGCCGGCATAGCCTTGCATCCGGCTCAGGTGCCAGTACAGGCGGTCCATGTTCTGATCAGTGCTGAGCGAGGTCAGCAATGTTTGCGGCCCGGGATCGTTGTCGGGGAAGTCATAGGGCTCCATCGGGATCTGAAGGAAGACCTCGTGGCGCTGGGCGCGGGCCCGCTCGGCAAGCTTGCCAGGGTCTGACCCGTAGGGTGTGAAGGCCAGCGTCACCGCGGGCGGCAGCTTCATGATCGCATCGGTGGTCTTGGCGGCACCAACCCCGAGGCCGCCGATCACGATGGCGACCACCGGCATCTTTGCAGCTTTGGCGCGGTCAGCATCGGCCGCGTAGACGTTGAACGGCTTCAAGTCCCCGGCGACCACCGGGATCATGCCGTAGCGCGACTTCTCCAGCAGTTTTGGTTCGATCCCGGCCATGACAGGAGGCGGTGCCGAAGCCGCCCCGCCTTTGTCGGTGGCCTCGCCAGCGCCGATCACCACGTCATGGCGTGCGCCGGTCGAACCGTCGATCATGGTGACGGTCTTCTGCTCACTGGGAGCGGCCTGCTTCGCCGTCTCCTTGGCCTCGTGCTGGCTGTCATGACCATGGCCGGCGGCGGCCGGCTTCTCTTCGATAGCCTTGTCCGTTGTCTTGGGCTCGTGGATCGCGATCCGCATCATCGGCTCGCCGCCGAGCGGATCTTTGTTGAAGATGGCGAAGCCGGCAAAGGTGACCAGGAACAGGAAAAGCAGGACGGCAAGCAGCTGCATGGCCGTGAACGGCAGCCGCAGCCGGCGTTTGCGGCGCGGCTTATCCTGTCCGAGCGGGGCGCTCAGATCATCGGCCGTTTCAGTCATGCGCGATCCCGAATCACTCGCAACGACGATACCACGCCGAGGTCAAGCGGCGGCAGGCCGGGATCGGCCGGGGGCATCGGGAGTTCCAAGCAAAAAGGGCGGCTTTTGCAGCCGCCCTTTGCAAGAAGTTCGTGTGCGCCGATTCTAGTTCGCCGCTTTGGGCTTGTCGGCGGCGGCCTTGTCGCCGCCCGGCGTCGGCGCGGCCGAGGCGCTGTTCTTGATGCCGTGGAGCAAATCGTCGGCAAGCTTGAGCGCCTTGTCGTCCTTGGCGTCCGGCGGGACGTAGGACTGCGAGCCGGTCTTCTCGTCGCCATCGTTCTTGAGGTGGCCGCGCAGCGACGCCTCACCCTTGGTGTCGGTGCGGGACTTCAGCTCGTCCGGCACGTCCTGAAGCACTTCGATGTCGGGCACGATGCCCTTGGCCTGGATCGACTTGCCCGACGGCGTGTAGTAGCGCGCGGTGGTCAGGCGCAGTGCGCCGTTGCCGCTTCCGAGCGGAATGATGGTCTGCACCGAGCCCTTGCCGAACGAGCGTGTGCCGACGATTGTCGCCCGCTTGTGGTCCTGCAGCGCGCCGGCGACGATCTCGGAGGCCGACGCCGAGCCGCCATTGACCAGCACGATGACCGGCTTGCCCTTGGTGAGGTCGCCCGCATGCGCGGTACGGCGCTGGGTCTCCTCAGCATTGCGGCCGCGGGTCGACACGATCTCGCCCTTCTCCAGGAAGGAGTCGGAGACGGTGACCGCTTCCTCCAGCAGGCCGCCCGGATTGTTTCGGAGATCTATAATGTAGCCCTTCAGCTTGTCGCCGATCTGGTTCGAGAGATTGCCGATCTCGCGCTTCAGGCCTTCGGTGGTCTGCTCGTTGAAGGTGGTGATGCGGATATAGGCGATGTCATCGGCTTCGACGCGCGCGCGCACCGAGCGCACGCGGATGTTGTCGCGCACCAAGGTGACGTCGAGCGGATTGTCCTGGCCCTTGCGGATGATCTTGAGCTTGATCTTGGTGTTGACCGGACCGCGCATCTTCTCGACCGCCTGGTTCAGGGTCAGGCCCTGCACCGCCTCGTCGTCGAGATTGGTGATGATGTCGTTGGCCATGATGCCGGCGCGCGAAGCCGGTGTGTCGTCGATCGGCGAGACCACCTTGATCAGGCCGTCTTCCATCGTGACCTCGATGCCGAGGCCGCCGAACTCGCCCCGGGTCTGCACCTGCATGTCACGGAAGCTCTTGGCGTCCATGTAGCTCGAATGCGGATCGAGGCCGGTGAGCATGCCGCTGATCGCGGATTCGATCAGCTTGGTGTCGTCGGGCTTCTCGACATAGTCGGAGCGCACGCGCTCGAAGACGTCGCCGAACAGATTCAGCTGGCGATAGGTGTCCGCGGTGGCGGCTCGCGCGCTGGAGCCCATGAACACGGCGCGCGGCTGGGTCACGAACAGCGTCAGCGCCGCGCCAGTGGCCGCGCTGAGGAGGATTACTGAAGTCTTGCGCATCATCCGCGAACCTTCTCGCCTTCATTTGCGGCCCACCATGGGCCTGGATCGATTGGAGTGCCGTCTTTACGGAACTCGACATACAGCACAGGTTGACTCGCGTTCGTGGCGAGAATGGAGGCGACCTGAGAGGTCGACCCCATGGTCGCGACCGGCTCCCCCGTGAGCACAAACTGTCCGATGTTGACCGAAATGCGCTCCATCCCGGCGATCAGGACATGATACCCGCCCCCGGCATTGAGGATCAAGAGTTGTCCATAGCTGCGGAAGGGGCCGGCATAGACCACCCAGCCGTCACACGGCGTTGTGACCTGAGAGCCCGGCTTGGTGGCCAGTGAAATGCCCTTCTGGACCCCGCCGATCCCGTCGGAACCACCAAAGTCCCTGATCTTGTTACCATTAACCGGAAGAGGCAGGAGCCCCTTGGCCGACGCGAAGGCCATCGCGGGCGTGGTCCGGGACCGGTCCTTGAAAGCGCCCGGGCCGGACTTGGCGCTGGCGGCCGCCTTCGCCTCGGCCTGCCTTGCCGCCTCGGCCGCCTTCTCAGCGGCCTTGGCGGCGCTTTGCAGATCCTGCTCCATCTTGGCGATCAGGCCCTGGAGATCGCCGACCTGCTTTGACAGCATGATCGCGCGCGAATTCTCGGCGTCGAGATCCTTTTCCCGCGCCGCTTGCAGGCGCTGCCGCTCGTCGACCAAAGCAGTGAGCCGGCTCTGGTCGTTGCGGACCCGGTCGCGGTCGAGGGCGAGCTGGTCGCGTTCGGTGGCGATGTTCTTGCGCAGGGCGACGAGCTCGCCGAGGTCGCCGGCGATCTTCTCGGCGCGGCCGCGCAACTCCGGCACGACGGCGCCCAGCAGCATCGCGGTGCGCAGCGACTGCAGCGCATCTTCGGGGCGCACCAGCAGCGCGGGTGGCGTGCGCCTTCCGGCGCGCTGCAAGGCGGCCAGCACTTCGACGATGTCGGCGCGGCGCGAATCGAGCGAGGCGCGCAGCTGTTGCTCGCGGCCGTTCAGGGTCCGCAGCCGGGCTTCGGCTTCGTCGATCTTGGTCTCGACGGTGCGCACATTGGCGGCGGTGTCGATCAGCTGCTGATTGAGTTGAGTGCGGTCCTGGCCGAGCGCGGTGATCTCGGCCTTGAGCTTGGCCTGCGCTTCCTCCGCGCTCTTCTGCCTGGCGCGCGCGGCCTCGAGCTCCTGCTCGCGCTGCTTGATTACATCGGGCGAGACAGCCGCGGTCTGCGGCGGCGTCGCCGTCTGAGCGTGCGCGAGGCTTGTGCCTGCGAGGCCAGTGATCAGCAGTAGGTTGAGAATCGGCGCACGCATCTCGTCGGCAAAGGTGCTCGTTGTGGCGCGCATCACGCGCGGTGATAGGGGTGGCCGGCCAGAATGGTGGCGGCCCTATAAAGCTGTTCCAGAAGCATGACGCGGACCATTTGGTGCGGCCAGGTCGCAGAGCCGAACGCGATCGCGAGCTTGGCCTTACGGCGCAATTCGGGCGAAAGTCCGTCCGCCCCTCCGATCACGAAGATAGTATGTCCGGCGCCTTCGTCCCGCCAGCGCGCCAGATGCCGTGCGAATACGGTGGAGTCCAGATTCTGACCGCGCTCGTCCAGCGCCACCAGGACCGCCTTCTCCGGAATATGGGCCGAGATCGCCGCGGCCTCTTCAGCCATCCGCGTTGCTGCGTCGCGCGCCCGGCTCTCCGCAAGTTCGTAAATCGAGAGGTCGCGAAATCCGAGCTTGCGGCCGGCCTCGGCGAACCGCTCGAAATAACGGTCGGCAAGCTCCCGTTCGGGGCCCTGCTTCAGCCGGCCCACCGCAATGACAGCAACACGCATGGTAGCTTCAGCGTCGTGTTTTCAAGGTCGCGCGCATCAGACGCGCGCACGACGCTAGCATGCGCGTCAGCCGATTCGAAATCGGCTCGTCAGGCCTCTAGATCGCCTTCGCCGCCCCTGGGCCCTGCGTGTACAATCGCTCGAGATTGTAGAACTCGCGGACCTCGGGTCTGAACACGTGCACGATCACGTCGCCGGAATCGATCAGCACCCAGTCGCAATTGGGCAAGCCCTCGACATGGATGTTCTTGATGCCGTTTTCCTTGAGGCTTTTGGTGACGTTTTCCGCGATCGCGCCAACGTGCCGGTTAACCCGGCCGGTGGTAACGATCATGTAGTCGGAGTACGCCGATTTGCCGCGAAGGTCGATGGTGACCGTCTCTTCCGCCTTCATGTCCTCGAGGCGGGAGAGGATCAGGCTCAGCGTCTTGTCGGCGTCGGGTTGCGCCGTCAAGGCAGCTTTGGGCGATGTTTTACGCGTAGGCTTAGCAACCTTGGGTAAAACAGACTTGGACAATACAGATGTGGCCAGGGACCATTCCTTTCACTGTATCGCGAACGCCGAATCCGGCGCTCACCGGTTACACTACATCATGTGGGGTTAAGGGTTTCAATATGCCAGAGAGCCCCAAATCCACACACTCCGTCTCACTTCGTACCTATTCTCACTTCGTACCTTTCCAGCTCCCGTCCGGGTTCCGCAGGCCCGTCGACGAGAGATTCAGCTTCAATCCGGTCAGGAACACCCAGGCCGGCGCCGGCCGATCCGCAAGCAGTGCCGCCTTATTCTCGGGCAAGCGGTAGCGCGCCAGTGCCTTGGCGGCAGGAGAGGCGAGGGCACGAAAACTTTGCGGCGGGCGATCGATGACCGCAATCGGCACCTGGGCGGCGATCCGCCGCCAGTCCTGCCAACGGTGGAATTGAGCGAGGTTGTCGGCGCCCATGATCCAGACAAAGCGCAAGCCGGGCAAACGGCGGCGCAAGATGTTGATCGTGTCGATAGTGTAACGCGTGCGAATGACGGATTCGAGACAGCTCACCTCGATCCTGGGATCGGCCGCGACGTCACGCGCCGCCTGCATGCGCGCGCCGATCTCATGCAGCGTGCCGTTCTCCTTGAGCGGATTGCCTGGCGTCACCAGCCACCAGACGCGATCGAGCTGTAATCGCTTGAGCGCGAATTGGCTGATGGCGCGATGGGCCTGGTGCGGCGGATTGAACGAGCCGCCGAGCAGGCCGACGCGCATGCCCTGGGTGTAGGGCGGGATCGCTTGCGCCACAAAACGCGGCACGACGAAATTGTTGCTCAATGCCCGCCCCGAGCGGCTACGGCCGCGTCTGCCCGGTGCCAAGGACCCGGTATTTGAAGCTCGTCAGCTGCTCGGCGCCAACAGGTCCGCGGGCATGGAAGCGGCCGGTGGCGATGCCGATCTCCGCGCCGAAGCCGAACTCGCCGCCATCGGCAAACTGCGTCGAAGCGTTGTGCAGCACGATCGCGGAATCGACCTCGCTCAGGAACTTCTTGGCGGCGACCTCGTCTGCGCTCACGATCGCGTCGGTGTGATGCGAGCCGTGGTTCCGGATGTGCGCAATCGCGCCGTCGACGCCGTCGACCACTTTCGCTGCGATGATCGCGTCGAGATATTCAGTATCCCAATCGTCTTCGCTGGCAGGCTTTACGCGTGCGTCGGTCTTCTGCACGGCATCGTCGCCGCGCACTTCGCAGCCGGCGTCCAGCAGCATCTCGACCAGCGGCTTCAGGCTCCTTGCGGCTCCCGCACGATCGACCAGCAGCGTCTCGGCGGCGCCGCAGACACCGGTGCGGCGCATTTTGGCGTTGAGCACGATCGATTTTGCCATGGCGAGGTCGGCGCTGGCATCGATGTAGACGTGATTGACCCCTTCGAGATGCGCGAACACCGGCACCCGCGCTTCCTGCTCGACGCGCGCGACGAGGCTCTTGCCGCCGCGCGGCACGATCACGTCGATCGCGCCGCTCAATCCTGACAGCATCATGCCGACCGCCGCGCGGTCGCGCGTCGGCACCAGCGTGATCGCGGCTTCGGGCAGGCCGGCTTCGCGCAGGCCTTGCACGAGGCATTCATGGATGGCGCGGCAGGAGCGGAAACTGTCGGAGCCGCCGCGCAGGATCACGGCATTGCCGGACTTCAGGCACAGCACGCCGGCATCGGCCGCAACATTCGGCCGGCTCTCGAAGATCACGCCGACGACGCCGAGCGGCACGCGCACGCGCTCGATGGTCAGGCCGTTCGGCCGCTGCCAGCTCTCGGTGACGACACCGATCGGATCGGCAATGCCGCGCACGGTGCTGATGCCCTCGGCCATTCCTTCGACGCGCGCCGGCGTCAGCGTCAGGCGGTCGATGAAGGAGGAGGTCGCGTTGCCGGAGGCGCGGGCTTCAGCGACGTCCTCGGCGTTGGCGGCGAGGATCGCCGCAGCGTTGCCGCGGATCGCCCGCTCAATGGCTTCCAGCGCCCGGTTCTTCTGCTCCGGCGGCGCCAGCGCGAGCACGCGCGCGGCAGCGCGGGCACGGGTACCGAGATCGGACATCAGCGCCTGGAGATCGGCATTGCCGTCAACGGCTTTGAGGGGGGCGGCCATGGGAGTCAACCTTCTGCTAAGGCGGTGTCCTAGCACGGAAATCCTGCGTCTGCGAAGGGCGGGGACGGTATGGCTGGTCTCCCGGCGAAATGGTGCAACAAGGCCATTGGGCCCAACCGCGATGTCATGGCCGGGCTTGACCCGGCCATCCACGCCTCTTGCGGCTCGAAGAAGGTGAATGCCCGGGACAAGCCTGGGCCTGACGGCAAAGGCCTACCCGCCCACCACCAGGTCGTCGCGGTGGATCATCTCCGACCGCCCGCTGATGCCGAGGATCGCCATCACGTCCGGGGAGGAGCGGCCCTTGATCCGCTCGGCGACATCGGCGTCATAGGCGATCAGGCCGCGGCCGACCTCGCTGGCGTCGGGACCGCGCACGATCACGGCGTCGCCGCGGGCGAACTGGCCCTCGACCCTGATCACGCCGGCCGGCAGCAGGCTGGCGCCGGCGCGCAGCGCCGTCACCGCGCCGGCATCGATGGTCAGCGTGCCCTTCGGCTCCAGCGTGCCCGCGATCCAGCGCTTGCGCGAGGTGATGGGATTGGCCGGCGTCAGGAACCAGGTGCAGCGGCCGCCATCGGCGATGGCCTGGAGGGGGTGCTCGATCTTGCCGGAGGCGATCAGCATGTGCGTCCCGCCCGTGGTGGCGATCTTGGCCGCCTCGACCTTGGTGCGCATGCCGCCGCGCGATAGCTCGGACTCGGCGTCCCCGGCCACCGCCTCGATCTCTGAGGAGATGCTCTCGACCACCGGAATGAGTGTTGCGTTCGGATTGTTCTTGGGCGGAGCGTCGTAGAGGCCATCAATGTCGGACAGCAGCACCAGCAGGTCGGCGCTCGCCATGGTGGCGACGCGCGCGGCAAGGCGGTCATTGTCGCCGTAGCGGATCTCGTTGGTGGCCACCGTGTCATTCTCGTTGATCACGGGAATGGCGCGCCATTCCAGCAGCTTGCCGATGGTGGAGCGCGCATTGAGATAGCGGCGGCGCTCCTCGGTGTCCTGAAGCGTCACCAGGATCTGGCCGGCTTCGATGCCGTGCGCCCCGAGCACTTCCGACCAGATTCGCGCCAGCGCGATCTGGCCGACGGCGGCGGCGGCCTGGCTCTCCTCGAGCTTCAGCGGGCCGCGCGGCAATTTGAGGCGGCTGCGACCGAGCGCGATCGAACCGGAGGAGACCACCAGCACATCGCGGCCCTCGCGGTGCAGCTTGGCCATGTCGTCCGCCAGCGCCGCGAGCCAGGACGCACGCACCTCACCCCTGTCGGAATCGACCAGCAGCGCGGAGCCGACCTTGACGACGATCCGGCGGAATTGACTGAGTTCGGGGCTGGCCATGTGGGTAGATGTGTTGGCGCTGGATGCAAATTGTTCGGAAAATGGCGGAGCGACAGGCGGAGCCGATGAGCTCTGCTTTTGCAGCAGGACGGTGACGGGCGCAAGGCAGCCGCCATGGTAAACGGCGAATGTCGGCCTTGTGCCGGGCGTCCGCCCGGCTCTAATTGCGGCTCAACGATAAAGGGCCGAAGAGGAAACGAATGGATCGCCGCAAATTCATGGCCGGATGTCTCGGGCTGCCGCTGCTGGCGCAGGCGGGTGGGGCGCAAGCGCAGGTCGGGCTCACAAAGATCATCTTCCCGTTCGCAGCGGGAGCAGGCGGCGACACGCTGTGCCGGCTGATCGCGCTGGAGATGGCGCCGGTGCTGCAACGGACCATCGTGGTCGAGAACCGCACCGGCGGCGACGGGCTGATCGGCATCAAGGCGGTCAAAGGCGGCAGTCCCGACGGCAGCATGGTGCTGGTGACGACGGGGCCGACCATGTATCTGCTGCCGATGGTGGAGACGACGCCGAGCTTCGACACGGCGAAGGACTTCTTGCCGGTGTCGCTCTTGGCGCGGTTCGAATTTGCGCTGGTGATCAACCCGGCGGTCGAGGCCACTGATTTCAAGAGCTTTGTGACGTGGCTGAAGGCGCATCCGGACAAGACCTCGTTCGGTGTGCCGAGCAATGGCACCATCCCGCATTTCATGGGCTCCAAGCTCGAGAAGGATCTCGGCATTCCCCTGACCCGCGTGCCCTATCGCGGCAGCGCACCCATCCTCAACGACATCGTCGGCGGCCACATCTCGTTCGGCATCACCACGTTGGCCGATGCTCTGCCCCAACATCGTGCCAAGGGCGTGAAGATCATCGCGGTCGCGAGCGCGGAACGATCGCCGTTTGCACCAGACGTTCCGACGCTGAGGGAGAGCGGCATCGATCTTGTCGCCGACGCCTGGTACGGCATGTGGCTTCCGGCGGGCAGCTCGCCGGAGTTCGCGAGCAAGCTCGGTGCCGCCGCGCGCGCTGCGCTCGCCAAGCCCGAGGTGAAGGAGAAGCTGACGGCGATCGGGCTCATTCCGGTCGGGTCGACACCGGAAGGCTTGACGAAAGAGCTCGCAGCAAACATCGCGCTATGGCAACCGATCGTGAAGGCGACGGGATACCGGATCGAGAATTGATCGGGAGGCGCGCCCCACACTCCACCGTCATGGCCGGGCTTGACCCGGCCATCCACGTGCATCCGCAAATGACGTGAGACGTGGATGCCCGGGTCAAGCCCGGGCATGACGCGTTGAGAAAGCGTCGCGCGTCCTCTTTCTCCTCATCCTGAGGAGCGCGCTCTTGCGCGCGTCTCGACGGATGAAAGGCTCGGCCGGCGCAGCGGGGCCTGCATGGTTCGAGACGGCGCTTCGCGCCTCCTCACCATGAGGGGCTTAGAGCTTCCCTCGCTGCGCGATGCCGTCCTTGATCGTCGCCAGTTCGGCTTCGTCCCAGACGCCGATCAGAATGCCGCCCTTTACCTGGAGCTGGTTGTCCGCATAGGCCGCGATCTTCTCGCGCGGCGTCGTAATGTGGTCGTTCGGATGCAGCGCCCAGTCGAACAACTCGGCCTGCAACCGCGCGATGATGCCGGCGCACTCGGGGTCGTCGCCGCGGTCCACAAATTCGGCCGGATCGGTTTCGAGGTCATACAGCATGGGGCGGAAGCCGGAGGCGTGGATATATTTCCAGCGGCCGTCAAACACCATGAACAGGCGGCAGCGCTCGATCGGCTGGTTCAACTTCAGCCGCACATCCTGCATGGCGTAGTCATATTCGGAGAACGCCACCTTGCGCCAATCTGATGGCGTGCGGCCGCGCAGCAGCGGCAGCAGCGAACGCCCTTCGAGAATGTGTCCCGGCACCTTGCCACCGAAATAATCGACGAAAGTCGGCGCGAGGTCGATGGCCTCGACCAGCGCGTCGCTGCGTGTGCCGCGCGTGGCGTCGGCCTCTTGCGACGGATCGATCACGATCAGCGGAATCTTCGCTGATTGCTCGTGGAACAGGTCCTTCTCGCCCATCCAGTGATCACCGAGATAATCGCCGTGATCGGAGGTGAACACGATCATGGTTGTCTCCAACAGGCCGCGCGCCTCCAGGAATTTCATCAGCACGCCCATCTGGTCGTCGATCTGGGTGATCAGGCCCATATAGGTCGGGATCACTTTCTCGCGGGCATCGTCGCGTGCCATGTTGCGGGAGTAGCGCATGTCCATGTAGGCGCCGAACACCGGATGCGGATTCTGGCGCTCGCGCTCGGAGCGGATCACCGGAATCATGTCTGACGTCGAATACATGCTGGCGTAGGGCTCTGGCGCGATATAGGGCCAGTGCGGCTTGATGTAGGACAGATGCAGGCACCACGGCCTGCCATCGGTCTCGGCCTCGGTGATGAAGTCCATCGCACGCCGCGTCATGTAGGGCGTCTCGGAGTGCGCGTCCGGCACGCGCGCGGCCTTGTCGGCATGCACCAGCAGCCAGCCGTTCTGCAACGAGCCGTCGTCGGCCGCGCCGGAATTGGCCCAATGCTCCCAGGGATTGGTAGCCTCAAAGCCCTGCTGGCGCAGATATTCATCGTATTTCGGGCGCGGTCGACCGGTCGGGTGCAGGCCGTCATCACGCTCGTAAGGTTCAAAGCCGCATTCGGCGACATGCACGCCGATGACCGATTCCGGCGGGATGCCGAGCGCCTTCATGCCTTCCAGATCGGGCGCCATGTGGGTCTTGCCAACCAGCACGTTGCGCACGCCGATCTTGTTGAGGTGATCGCCGAGCGTGGGCTCGCCGACGCGCAAGGGCCAGCCGTTCCAGTGCGAGCCGTGCGAGCGCATGTAGCGTCCGGTGTAGAACGACATCCGCGACGGACCGCAGATCGGCGACTGCACATAGGCCTTGGTGAAGAGCACGCCGCGCTGGGCCATGGCATCGATATTCGGCGTTTTCAGCGTAGGATGGCCGGTGCAGCCGAGATAGTCATAGCGAAGCTGGTCGCACATGATCCAGAGAACGTTCTTCGCGCGCGCCATGCGTCTCGCTCCTGACTTCGTTTGCTGGATATTGCGCTATCGATGGCGCGAAGAAAACCTCTCCCGAACGGAGATGTCGGCATAGGCTGCCTGTGGCGGCCGTCCTCAAGAGAGCTTCGGCTACGCGCCGGGTGAGGAGGGGTCCGCTCTCTTGTCGGACGTTGGCCCGCTGCGCAGAGGTGTGGAGGGAGCGCGTCGCTCTCCTCAAGCCGACCACGGCTCCGCTTCGGCGGCGCTCTTGGCCTTGGCGGAGACCGGGTTCTCGCCGATCACGTCGGCCAGCGCGCGCAGCGCTTCCTTGACGCCCTGGCCGGTCACGGCGGACAGCAGCAGCGGCGTCTTCCTGGCGGCGCGCTTCAAGCGGTCCTTCTGCTTTTTCAATTCGTCCGGCTCGACCGCATCGATCTTGTTGAGCGCGACGATCTCGATCTTGTCCGTGAGCTGGCCGCCATAGGCATCGAGCTCGGTCCGCACCGTCTTGTAGGCCTTGCCGGCATGTTCGCAGGTTGCGTCGACAAGATGCAGCAGCACGCGGCAGCGTTCGACATGGCCGAGGAAGCGGTCGCCGAGACCGGCGCCTTCATGCGCGCCTTCGATCAGACCCGGAATGTCGGCCAGCACGAATTCGCGGCCGTCGGCATTCACGACACCGAGCTGCGGATGCAGCGTGGTGAAGGGATAGTCGGCGATCTTCGGCTTTGCTGCGCTGACCTTGCTGAGGAAGGTCGACTTGCCGGCATTGGGCAGGCCGACGAGTCCGGCATCCGCGATCAGTTTCAGCCGCAGCCAGATCCAGCGCTCCTCGCCCGGCTGGCCGGGATTGGCGTTGCGTGGCGCGCGGTTGGTCGAGGTCTTGAAATGCGCGTTGCCGAAGCCGCCATTGCCGCCCTCGGCTAGGACGAATCTTTCGCCGACCTTGGTGAAGTCGTGGATCAGCGTCTCGCGGTCTTCGTCGAAGATCTGCGTGCCCATCGGCACTTTCAGCACGATGTTCTTGCCGTTGGCGCCATGGCGGTCCGAGCCCGAGCCATTCTCACCCTTCTGGGCTTTAAAATGCTGCTGATAGCGGTAATCGATCAGCGTGTTGAGGCCATCGGCGACCTCGATAATGACATTGCCGCCGCGGCCGCCATTGCCTCCGGAGGGGCCGCCGAATTCGATGAACTTCTCGCGGCGGAACGCCACGCAGCCGTTCCCGCCGTCACCGGAGCGGATATAGACCTTTGCTTCGTCGAGGAATTTCATGGGCCATAGGTAGGCCAGCCGATCCCGCGCGGCAACCCGAACTTCTCCGTGAATCGGCCGAATTTCGGCGATTTTGCCCCGTGCTTAACCCGCTGGTCGCCGCCGGATCAGGAATTTCTGCGTGCCCTCCAGCACCAGCTCCTTGCGCTGGTTGAACACGGTGCTTCTGAGCGTCACGGCGCCGGTCGTGCGCCCCGGCACCAGCTCGGTGACTTCAAGCGCGGGATAGATGGTGTCGTCGGCGAACACGGGCTTGAGGAACCGGCTTGATTGCTCGAGGAAGCCGACGAGGGACTCCTCGACCATGAACGGAAACAGGCCGGCCCCGGGCGCGGTGTGGATCAAGGTCTGGAAGCCGTGGGCGAGCAGATGCGGCATGCCGCGGCTGCGGCAATATTCCACGTCGTAGTGCACCGGATGAGTGTCGCCGCTCGCGGTCTGGAACGCTGCGAACACGGCGGACGTCTGGGTGCGGCTGGGCAGCACGAAGCGTTCGCCGACGACGAAATCTTCAAACCAGCGTTGTGTGGGGATCATGCGGTGCTGGGAGGGATCGAAGTCGGTCATGCGCTGCACCATTCGGAACGGACTCGGTGCATGATGCGTATCGCGCTCCGCGCAGTGCGACAATGCGTTCAATTCACCAGAGGTGGACTTGTCCGGCGCGCCCACGCGATTAAAACGACGCATATGCCCTTCTTCAAGTCTCTCTCCGCCTATGACGACCGCTCGGCACGGCTCGCCGGCATCGCCTTGATGGTGCTGTCGATCTTCCTGTTCTCGTTCGGCGACGCCATGGGCAAGTTCCTGGTCGGCACCTATTCGGTGGGGCAGCTTTTGTTCCTGCGCGCCTGCGCGGCGCTGCTCTTGCTGTCGCCGCTGATCTGGCGGCAGCGTCGCCAATTCTTGGAGCTGGAGCGGCCGCGGTTGCAGCTGTTTCGCGTCGTGCTGTCGACGCTGGAGGTGGCCGCCTTCTTCCTCGCGACCGTCTATCTGCCGCTCGCCGACGTCATCACTTATTATCTGGCCGGCCCCATCTTCGTCACCGCGATGTCGGCGGTCTTTCTGGGCGAGCGGGTCGGCTGGCGGCGCTGGACCGCGATCCTGATCGGTTTCTGCGGCGTCTTGATCGCGCTGCGGCCATCCGCGCAGACCGTCAGCCTGCCGGCGCTGATCGCGCTCGGCGGCAGCCTGTCGTTTGCGACGCTGATGCTGATCACGCGCAGCCTGCGCAAGACGCCTGACATCGTGATGGCGTCCTCGCAATTCATCGGCACGTTTTCGCTGGGGGCCGTGCTCTCTGCATTTCACTGGGTGCCGCCGACATCGGGGAGCCTCGTGATCTTCGCATTGGCGGGATGCGTCTCGGTCACCGCGCTGTTCTGCGTCAACCGCTCGCTCAAGCTCGCGCCGGCCAGCGTCGTGGTGCCCTACCAATATTCGATGATCGTCTGGGCTGTGATCTTCGGCTTCGTCGTGTTCGGCGACGTGCCTGAGGTCGCGACACTCCTCGGCGCAGCCATCATCATCGGCGCCGGGTTCTATATCTACTTGCGAGAGCGCGATCTCGGGCGTGAAAGCGCAGAAGTGAATCCGCCGGCGTGATCCCCACCCTCCTCCTCAAGCGCCCTCAAGGGGGAGGGTGATTCGCGCACTACCTCATCCGCCTTGCGCTGCTCCAGCTCTTCAGCGACGCCCACACGCCGCGCGACAGGCGGAAGCAATCGACGGGCGTGGACGATCCCAGCGCCAGGAAGCGGTGCAGCTGGACGCCGCTCCACTGGAAGCCACACTTCTCCAGTACCTTGCGCGAGGCCGGGTTGGTGACGCGCGCGCCGGCATAGAGCTGGTCGTCCTCGAACTCCTCGAAGAAGAAGTCGATCGCGCCGCGCGCGGCCTCGGTCGCAAAGCCCTGGCCCCAATGCTCGACGCCGAGCCAGTAGCCGAGCTCGGCATTGTCGGGTGTGGAGCAGTCGATGCCGACCATGCCGATCGGCCCAGAATCGTGCTCGATCAGGAATACGGTCTCGCTGCCGAGCGCGGCGGTGGCGCGGATGAATTCGACAGCGTCATCCTGCGAATAGGGATGCGGGAGGCGGCGGGTGTTTTCTGCGATGCGGCGGTCGTTGGCGAGCCGCGCGATGGTCCTGACGTCGGCCAGTGTCGGCCGCCGCAAGGTCAGCCGCTCGGTGGCGACGACGGTCGGTCTCGCCTCCTGCAAGGTCACGCTCGAGAAATCCTGCAACATGTCCGGCTCCTGGAAAGTCACTAATTCCAAAGTGAGTAAGTCAAAGAAAAGGGGAGGCCGGTTTCCCGCCTCCCCTGGAGCCTTCGATCACTTGATCTTTAGGACTCCGCCGGTTTGGTCAGGACCCGGCGGACTCCAATTTGGTCCACCGTCTATTCAGCCGCCTCAGCGATCGGGAGCACCGATACGAAGGTGCGGCCGTTGGCTTTGGCCTGGAACGCAACACGACCTTCGACCTTGGCGAACAAAGTGTGGTCCGTGCCCATGCCGACATTAAGGCCGGGGTGCCAGGTGGTGCCGCGCTGACGCGCAATGATGTTGCCAGGGGTGACGAACTCCCCGCCGAACGCCTTGATGCCGAGGCGCTTGCCCTTCGAATCGCGTCCGTTACGCGATGAACCGCCTGCTTTTTTGTGAGCCATGGCTCGTCTCCGAAATCCTACGTATGTCTAGATCAATTCCTTGACGGAATCATTTCACGATTTCTCACGCATCAATTCGTGAATTGGCGTGATCAAATCTTTTATTCGGCGGCTTCCTGTGCGGACTCCTTGGCCACCTTCTCCTTCTTCGGACGCGGGCCCTTGGTGGGCTTGGCGCCGTCCGTCAGGATCTCGCTGACGCGCAGCACCGTGATCTCGTCGCGGTAGCCGCGCTTGCGGCGCGAGTTCTTGCGGCGGCGCTTCTTGAACGCGATGACCTTTGGTCCGCGCTTGTGGTCGAGCACCTCGACCGCAACGGACGCGCCTGCGACCGTCGGGACGCCCAGGACCGGCGTGTCGCCGCCGACCACCAGAACGTCATTCAGCTGCACGATCGAGCCGACTTCGCCTTCGATCTTGCCTACTTCGAGAACATCATCCGGCACGACGCGGTATTGCTTGCCGCCGGTTTTGATGACTGCGAACATCGTTTTTTCCTTCGTGTTCAATCCCGGCCTCGCGACGAGACGCGTCGGGGCCGGCTTTTTGTCAGTCGCTACGGGTTTATGCGAGTTTTGTGCGGGTGGG
The DNA here is from genome assembly GCF_023073535.1 of Bradyrhizobium sp. 179. Lineage (NCBI taxonomy): Bacteria > Pseudomonadati > Pseudomonadota > Alphaproteobacteria > Hyphomicrobiales > Nitrobacteraceae > Bradyrhizobium > Bradyrhizobium sp. 179. The sequence continues at coordinate 197,210 of NZ_JADPJR010000058.1, forward strand.
ACTTATCCCCTTGAAAACCCACGCAAAAACAAGCGGCGCGAGAAACGCCCCGCGCCGGTTGTGGGACTTATAGCCGCCGGACGCCACAAGTCAAGGAAAACCGCCGAAAACGGCCAGAATTGAAGGATTTTGGGCCCATTGCGGTGCGTGGGCTGAATCTGCGTCCGGCTTGCAACCAACGAGTTCCCTCCCCGTTGTGTCCTCGCAAATCGGACACGCGGGCAAGGGCTATCATGGCAACAGACGAGCTGGTCAAGACGACGGGTATCGCCCAGCATGGGGCGAGCCGCCTGCCGTCGGTCGACGTCGACAGCTTCAACATCGAGATCAAGGACGACGAGGGCTTTCTGGGCGATCGCGCCAGCAAGGGCGCGTTTCGCGAGATCCTCGAAGAATGGCGCAAACCGCTTCGCAAGAGCGGCGAGGATCCCTTCGGCGACGAGCCGTCCGACAAGATCAGCAAGAAGGCCCTCGATGCCGTTCTGGTCGGCGACGATACCGAGGCCACGGCCGTCGTGCACAGCGCGATCGAGGATTTCGCGCAGGAGCTCGCCTACGTGACGCGGCGGTTCCTCAAGACCAAGGCCTGGGCCAAGACCGAGTGCATCGTGGTCGGCGGCGGCTTTCGTGCGAGCCGACTCGGCGAAATCGCCATTGCCCGGGCCGAGATCATCCTCAAGTCGGAAGGCTTCAAGGTCGATCTGGTGCCGATCCGCTTCGATCCTGATGATGCCGGGTTGATTGGAGCCCTGCACCTTGCCCCGTCCTGGATTTTCGAGGCCTATGACAGCATCCTCGCGGTCGATATCGGCGGCACCAACATCCGCTGCGGCATCGTTGAGACGCGCTGGAAGAAGGCGCCCGATCTGTCCAAGGCCGTCGTCTTCAAATCCGATCTGTGGCGCCATGCCGATGATGAGCCGAGCCGCGAGGCCGCGGTGAAGCGGCTCGTCAAGATGCTCGAAGGCCTCATCGAGGATGCCGAAGCCGAAGGCTTCAAGCTCGCGCCGTTCATCGGCATCGCCTGTCCCGGCGTGATCAACGCGGACGGCTCCATCGAGAAGGGCGCGCAGAACCTCCCGGGCAATTGGGAGAGCAGCAAGTTCAACCTGCCGGCGAGCCTCACCGAAGCCATCCCGCAGATCGGCGAGCACGACACCGCGATCCTGATGCACAATGACGGCGTGGTTCAGGGCCTTTCGGAAGTACCGTTCATGCAGGACGTCGACCGCTGGGGCGTCCTCACCATCGGCACCGGGCTCGGCAATGCGCGCTTCACCAACCGCCGCAAGGACAACGGTAATGGCAAAGACCGGGATTCCACGGAGAACGGGAAGAAAAAGGGCAAGGACAACTAGCTAGCGTTTTCGAGCGAAGTGGACACCGGTTCGCGTCAAGAAAACGCGTCCAACAAGGATCTGGAGCTCGCTTTCGGGCTCCGGGGTAACCTTGACTGGCAAGGTTAAGGGGCGGATTGCATTGCGCCATGCCGGCTGCGCGCTACCGTCGAACCGTCGCTTCACTCGGCCGGCGAAGCCGCCCTTCCTGGCCAGTATTTCAATGAGCGGCATCGGGACCGCCAGTGTTTACCGCGTCTGGCGGTCCCACCCCGTTTTTGGACCCGGGCCTCAATTCCAGCCGATGCGCTGAAAGAACGCCGCGATCTCCGCGGCCGCGCGATCCGGATCTTCCCGATGCGGGAAGTGCCCGACGTCCGGAAACATCGCCAGATCGAGCTCGCTGAAGGTTTCCCTGAGCCGATCGGTCCAGGCATAGGGAAACAGCGGGTCGTGCTCGGCCCAGCGCACGCAGGTCGGCACATTGATCGGCGGCAGGCGTGGCGCCTCACCCTTCATCATCGCGATGCGCCCGGCATGCGAGGCGCGATAATGCGCAAAGCCGCCGGCGAGATTGCCGTCTTTGAGGAAGTTGTCGGCGAAGGCGTCGAGCACGTCGTCGAAAGCATTCTTCCGGTGCGCCCAGCCTTCCAGGAAATGGCTGATATAGAGCCAGCAGGTCTCGCGGCTGGCGCCGACGAGGCTGGGTGCTATCTCCATCTGGTGAAAGGACTGGTACCAGATGTGGTTGAGCCGGTCGGGCGCCGCCATGCGCGGCCCGATGCCGGGATAGACAAAATCGAAGAAGAGCAGCCCGGCAAGCCGCGTCGGTGCCTGCCGGGCCAGGGGCTGCATCACGGCGCCACCGACGTCATGACCCGCGACGCCGAATCGCTCGATGCCGAGTCGGTCCATCAGCGCCAGCATGTCCGCCGCATGGCCATCCGGCCCGTAAGGGCCGTCAGGCTTGTCGCTGTCACCGAAGCCGCGCAAATCGGGCGCGATCAGCGTGAAGCGGTCCGAAAGCCGCATCATCACCGGCTCCCAGGTCAGCCAGAATTCCGGCCAACCATGCAGCAAAAGCAGCGGTTGGCCCCGCCCGGTGCGGACCAGGTGGAAATTGGCGCCATTGGCGGGGACGGTCAGATGCTCCACGGCGGTTCCTTTCGGAATGCAGCGGCGTTTTCGAGCGAAGTGGACGCCGGTTCGCGTCAAGAAAACGCGTCAAAACAAGAATCTAGAGCTCCGTTCGATTCCCCGGAGCGGAGCTCGAGGTCAAGGGATGAAACAGGCGGCGGATTTTCGCCTTTCGCGCCTTGTCTGGCCGGCCATCCTCGCCTATTACACGCCCCGACCACAGGGGGTTCCTACCTCTTATCGGCACCTTCAGGAGAGGTGGCAGAGTGGTTGAATGCACCGCACTCGAAATGCGGCATAGGTGCAAGCCTATCGGGGGTTCGAATCCCTCCCTCTCCGCCATTTCAGCGACTGTCCGGCCCGGACACATGGGTAACAGGTCGTACCTGAGACATGGGTGACAACCTCGTGCCGTTCGGGTGTCGAGGGTTGCAGGGTCAGTCCACGCCTT